>DATCUN010000285.1:0-17425 GCA_036561825.1 Pseudomonas sp. | reverse complement strand
GCGCGGCCTTGCGCAGCTCGCTGGCGACCCGCGCCGAGCGCAGCAGCGCTTTGGACGGTACGCAGCCGCGGTTCAGGCAGTCGCCGCCCATCTGGCCCTTCTCGATCAGGGTCACCCGCGCCTGCAGGGCGGCGGCGAGGTAGGCGCTGACCAGGCCGCCGGAACCGGCGCCGATCACCACCAGGTTGCGCTCGAAGTGCCGCGGCCGCGGCCAGCCGGCATACACCCTGCGAGCCTTGAGTCCGTCCAGCACCCGGCGCGCCAGCAGGGGGAACAGGCCGAGCAGGGCGAAGGCGCCGAGCAGGCCGGGGGAGAGGATGTCGGCCAGGCTGTCCAGCCGGCCCAGCTCGCGGCCGGCGTTCACGTAGACCAGCGTGCCCGGCAGCATGCCGAGCTGGCTGACCCAGGCGAAGGTGCGCAGCGGCAGGCGGGTCGGGCCCATGGCCAGGTTGATCAGGAAGAACGGAAAGACCGGTACCAGGCGCAGGGCGAACAGGTAGAAGGCACCGTCGCGCTCCAGGCCGCGGTCGATGGCGGCCAGGCGCGGGCCGAAGCGTGCCTGCACCCAGTCGCGCAGCACGAAGCGGCTGCCGAGCATGGCCAGGCTGGCGCCGAGGGTGGAGGCCAGGGACACCAGCACGGTGCCCGCGAGCAGGCCGAACAACGCGCCGCCCACCAGGGTCAGCAGCGCCGCGCCCGGCAGCGACAGCGCGGTCACCGCGACATAGACCAGGGCGAACAGCCCCGCCGCGCGCCAGGGATGGGCGGCGACCCCAGCGGCGAGCGCTGCCTGCTCTGCCTTCAGCCGGGACAGGTCGAGGTACTGGCCCAGATCGAGGACGAAGAACAGCGCAGCCAGCGCCAGCAGCAGGCCGAGCAGCGCCAGGCGGCGGTCCACGCTCAGGCCTTGAGCGCGCCGCCGCAGCTCGAGCCCTGGCCGGCGGTGCAGGCGTAGCAGTGGTCGCGGGTGACGATGGGATTGCCGTCGAGCTCGGCGTTGAGCAGGTCGCGCAGGTGGGCGCGGTCGCGGCCGAGCAGGCCCGGCAGCTGCAGCGGCAGGCCGAGCATCTGGTTGAAGTCGCAGTCGTACAGGTAGCCCTGCCAGTCGACGCTGAGCAGGCGCCGGCACATCAGCGCGTCGAGGTTTTCCGCGCGGTAGCTGTCGCGCAGCAATTGCAGGTAGGCGCCGAACTGGCCGCGGCTGACCAGGGTGCTGCCGAAGCGGGCGATCGGCTGGTTGGCGAGGGTCAGCAGGTGGTCGAAGACGATGCCGAACTCCGCGGCCAGGTGCGCCTTGTAGTCGGCCTCCAGCTGCGCCTGCGGCGGCGGCAGGCTCGGCCCCTGCGGGTTGTAGACCAGGTTGAGCACCAGCCCGTGGCCCGCGCCGTAGCCCAGGGCATTGAGCTGGCGCAGGCCGGCGATGCTGCGGGCGAACACGCCGTCGCCGCGCTGCTGGTCGACGTTGTCCCGGCCGTAGCAGGGTAGCGAGGCGCAGACCTCGACGCCCTCGGCGGCGAGAAACTCGGCCAGATCCGCCTGCCCGGGCTCGCTGAGGATGGTCAGGTTGCAGCGGTCGATCACCCGCCGCCCGGCGCGCCGCGCATGGCGGACGATCTGCCGGAAGCGCGGGTGCAGCTCGGGCGCGCCGCCGGTCAGGTCGAGGGTGTGCAGCGGATGGCTGTCGAGCACCTGGCGCAGGAACGCCACGTTGGCGTCGTCCATGCTCTCGTGGCGCGTCGGCCCGGCGTTGACGTGGCAGTGCAGGCAGCGCTGGTTGCAGCGGTAGGTCAGGTTGACCTGCAGGGCTTCCAGCGCGCCGCGGTGCAGGGCGGGAAAGTCCAGGGCGTTGAGCAGCGGCAGGGTGGCGTGCATGGTGGGTGGGTCCCGGCGCGGGCCTGAAGGGTCCTGCAAGGATAGTCCCTGCGCCGGCACTCGCCCGGCGGCGGGCGTGTGGCTATCGGTCGCGCGCCTACTAGATCCCCAATATCCCCAGCAGCGCGCTCATGGTCAGGAACGACAGCGCGGTGGCCGTGACCAGCGCCGCGGAGCAGCGGTTCTCCAGGCCATACTGCTGACCCAGCAGCGGGAAGATGCTCATCATCGGGGCGCTGGCGAACAGCAGGGCGGCGACCTTGAGGGTGGGGTCGACCGAGGGCACCAGGCTGAAGGCGACGTACACCGCCAGCGGGTGCAGCAGCAGCTTGCCCAGGGCCACCTGGCTGACCTCCGCCAGCAGGCCGCCGGGCTTGAGCCCGTACAGCGAGCCGCCGATGGCGAACAGTGCCGCCGGCGCCGAAGCCTGGGCGAGCAGCTCGACGCTGTGCAGCAGGATCGACGGCAGGCGCAGCTCCAGCAGCGACAGGCTCAGGCCGACCAGCATGCTGATCAGCATCGGGTTGCGGGACAGACGGCGCGCGGTTTGCACCAGCACCTGACGAGCGCCGCCACCGCTCTGCCGGCCAGCCTCGGCCAGTGCCAGGGCCAGCGGGATCATCAGCAGGGTTTCCACCAGCATGCCCAGCGCCATGGGGATCGCGGCGGCCGTCGGGCCGATGACCATGGCGGCCACCGGGTAGCCGATGAAGCCGGTGTTGGAGGCCGACATGCCCAGCCCGGCCATGGCCGAGCCCTGCAGGTTGTCGCCGCGCAGCCAGCGCGACAGCGCCACCCCCACCGCGAACACCGCCAGCGAGGCCAGTCCGTAGGCCAGCAGGTAGCCGGGCTTGATCACCTCCTCGATCGGCCGGGTGGTCAACGCGTGGATCAGCAGGGCGGGCAGGGCGAAATGGATGACGAAGCTGCCGATGCCACGGATCTGCTCGCGGCTGAGCAGGCTGCTGCGCGCGGACAGGAAGCCGAGGCCGATGATGAGGAAGATGGGCGTGGTGATGGCAAGGATGTCGAGCATGGGGTGGTCCGGCGGGGTGGCCGCCTGGCGGTCAGGGGGCGAAAGGGGCAGGCGTCGATCCTGGCCGCGCCCATTATAGGCAGCTCGTCGCGCCGGGTGAAAGGCGGCCTGAACGTTTCACCGGTTTTTCGTGCGATCAGCGAACGAAAAGCTTTCAAAACCAGCGCGCTTACTTCCAAAGCATCATAAGGCGTGCAGGAGTCGCACGACTTCCGCCTGCCGGGGATGAGCGGCTTTCGGCGTGCGCCGTACTGGCCTGCCAAAGCACAAGGCATCCGGCGCTTGCGCAGAATACGGGTGCTACCGGCCGTCTCCGGATAATCGGCGCGACTGTTGGATCAGGCAGTCGTCCTGACGCAAGCGGAGACCAAGATGAACAACAAGAACAAAGCCTGCTATTCCCTGCTGGCCGCTGCCACTGCCCTGGCATTCAGCCTGCCGGCGGCTGCCGAAATCGTGCTGTACGACAAGAACGACACCACCTTCTCCACCGACGGCTACTTCAACACCTTCTACGTCAACAGCGACGTCGACCGTGCCGGCGAGCAATTCGACCGCACCCAGTCGCGGGTCAAGATGGGCTTTCTGCCCAACTACATCGGCTTCAACTTCGGCAAGCAGGTCGACGACCTCAAGCTCGGCGGCCGCGCCTCGTTCTGGGTGACCATCAACGACAGCGAGACCAACGGCACCGCCACCGACATCGACGTGCGCCAGTTCTACGCCACCGCCGCCAACGCCGAGTGGGGCGAGGTGCTGTTCGGCAAGGACTTCGGCCTGTTCGCCCGCTCCAACATCCTGCTCGACGAAATGCTCACCGGCTACGGCCAGGTCAGCGACACCCTCGGCCTGGTGGATGGCGGCGGCGTGTCGTTCGGCAACATCGGCACCGGCTACCCGTACCCGTTCCCGACCTCGCAGATCACCTACCGCTCGCCGCTGATGAGCGGCCTGCGCGTCGCCGCCGGCATCATGGACCCGGTGGACACCAACGAAGACACCGACTCCGCCCTGGACAAGGCCTACCAGGAGGCGCCGCGCTTCGAAACCGAGATCACCTACCAGTTCGAAGTCGGCGGCGCGCAGATCTTCTCCTGGGTCAACGGCATGCAGCAGAGCTCGGAAAACACCGACGACAGCATCGAGGATGTCGACTCCTCCGGCGTCGGCTACGGCGTGCAGGCCAAGATGGGCAACCTGTCGCTGACCGCCTCCGGCTTCCAGGCCGAGGGCATCAACCCGTTCTTCACCAACAACGCCGGCGAGGCGCTGCTGCGCGAAGTCGACAGCGACGGCTACCTGCTGCAGGGCTCCTACCGCTTCGGCAAGAACCGCGTCGCGCTGTCCTACGGCAAGACCGAGGACGACGGCAACGGCCTGGGCAGCGCCGCCGACTACCAGACCCGCGGCATCGCGCTGTTCCACGACGTCAACGACAACCTCAAGCTGGTCGCCGAGCTCAACCAGTTCGAGATCGAAGGCCAGGACAGCGATGCCCTCGACGAGGACACCCGCACCTTCGCCGTCGGTGCGGCGCTGAGCTTCTAAGGCCGCCAGCCACGGCCTGGGGAAGGGTGGAAAACGACCGTGGGTCTTTTCCACCTGGCGCGTCGCGGTGGAAAAAACGTCGAGCGGGTTTTCCATCCTCCAGGCGGTGTTCGATCGAAGCGGGAAAGGCAGGCTGGAAAACGACCGTGGGGTCTTTTCCTGCCGCCGGGTCCCGGACTTTTCATGCTGTACCCCCAAAGGCGCAGGCGGGCAGTACCCAAGTAGCATTAACTGCCCGCCGCGACCTTCCTAGAATCATCCCGTCTGTGTGTTCTGCCGGTCCGGAGGCGACGTGGAAGAAGATCTGAACGACGTCGTCCGCATGGCCCTTTCCGAGTCGAGCGACCCGGAAAGCGTGGCCCAGGACCTGGCCCGCCAGCTGATGCACCCGCACCTGGGCTGCGTGCTGTTCTTCTGCAGCGCCGAATACGACCTGCCCGCCCTGGCCAACGCCCTGGAGCAGTACTTCGGCGGCGTGCGCCTGGTCGGCTGCACCACCGCCGGCGAGATCACCCCGCAGGGCTACGGCCGCGGTTGCGTCAGCGCCATCGGCTTCGACCACCGCAGCTTCTCCATCGCCGCCGCGCGCATCGACGCGCTGGACAGCTTCAGCCTGCTCGACGCCCAGCAGGTGGTCGCCCAGTTGGCCGAGGAATGCCGCGGCAGCAGCCGCGAGCCGATCAGCGGCCACAGCTTCGCGCTGACCCTGCTCGACGGCCTGTCCAGCCGCGAGGAGCTGGTGCTCTCGGCGCTGAACGCCGCCTTCGGGCGCATCCCGCACTTCGGCGGCTCGGCCGGCGACGACAACTACCTGACCCGCACCCACGTCTACCACGACGGCCGCTTCCACACCGGCGCCGCGGTGGTGGTGCTGGTGCACACCGCGCTGGATTTCGAGGTGTTCACCACCCACCACATCCAGCCGCGCGACGAGAAGCTGGTGGTCACCGCCGCCGACCCGGCCAGCCGCACGGTGTTCGAGCTCAACGCCGAGCCGGCGGCGCTGGAGTACGCGCGCCTGCTCGGCCTCGATCCGCAGCAGCTCGACCTCAAGACCTTCGCCCTGCACCCGCTGGCGGTGCGCCTCGGCGAGCAGCACTACGTGCGCTCGATCCAGCGGGTCAACGAGGACCTCAGCCTGACCTTCTACTGCGCGGTGGAGAACGGCATCGTCCTCACCGCCATGCAGCCCGGGCCGCTGCTGCCCAACCTGCAGGCGCTGTTCGACGGCCTGGAGCAGCGTCTCGGCCCGCTGCTGCTGACCATCGGCTGCGACTGCTTCCTGCGCCGCATGGAGGTGGAAGCGCGCGGCTTGGTCGCCGACACCGCCGGCCTGCTGGTCCGCCACCGCGTGATCGGTTTCAACACCTACGGGGAGCAGTTCAATGGCATGCACATCAACCAGACCTTCACCGGCGTCGCCATCGGCCGACCCGGACGGGGCCTGTGCCGCTGAGCTGCGCGTCCGGCTCGCCGAGCTGGAGGCGCGCAACCTCAAGCTGGAGCGGATCAACGCCGCGCTGATCGAGCGCGTCGAGTCTGCCGGTCCGCAGGGCGCCGACGCCTACGCCGCCTTCCAGCACTCGGTGGTGCTCGCCGAGCAGGTGCGCGAGCGCACCGACGCGCTGAACCGCGCGATGACCGAGCTGCAGACCAGCAATGCGCTGCTCAGCGAGGCGCGCGGCCGCGCCGAGACCGCCCATCAGCACCTGATCGACGCCATCGAGAGCATCTCCGACGCCTTCGTGCTGTTCGACGCCGGGCAGCGCATCCTGCTGTTCAACCGCCGCTTCCAGGCGCTGTGGGGCGACCTGCAGAACCGCATCCGCCGCGGCATGCGCCTGACCGAGGTGAAGCGCCTGGCGATCAGCTCCGGGCTGGTGGTCGAGGAACACGGCGGCGCCGAGCAGGAGCGCACCCTCTACCGCCTGCACGACGGCCGCTGGGTGCAGGTCAGCGAGCGGCCGACCCGCGAGGGCGGCCTGGTGATCCTCTACACCGACATCACCGAGGTGAAGATCCACGAGACCGCGCGCCGCGAACAGGCGGTGGCGCAGAAGTCGCGCCTGCTGCAGCGGACCATGGACAACCTGTCCCAGGGCGTCGCGGTGATCAACGCCGAGGGCGAGCTGGAGCTGTGGAACGGCCGCTTCCTCGAACTCAGCGGCCTGGCGCCGATCGAGGCGCATCGGCCGTTCGCCGAGGTGATGGCCGACAGCGAGCTCGAGCTGCTCACCCCGGACAGCTGCGATGCCGGCGGCCGCCCGCTGCGCGAGCGCGAACAGCGCCTGAGCGACGGCCGCGTGCTGGAAGTGCGCACCCATCCGATGCCGGCCGGCGGCTACGTCAACACCTACACCGACATCACCGAGCGCTACCACTACGCCGAAACCCTGCGCGAGAGCGAGCGCTGGGTGCGCCTGATCACCGACCAGGTGCCGGCGCTGATCGCCTACATCAGCGGCGACCTCACCTATGAGTTCACCAACCGCGTCTACGACGAGTGGTACAGCTGGCCGCGCGGCGCCATGCTCGGCCAGGCCATCCACGCGGTGCACAGCGAGGAGCACTGCCGGCTGCTCGAGCCCTACATCGAGCGCGCCTTCGCCGGCGAGAGCGTCACCTTCGAGGTGGCCGAACGCAACCAGGCCGGCCAGGAGCGCTACATGCTGCGTTCCTACGTGCCCAACCGCCAGCCGGGCGGCGAGGTGCTCGGCATCTTCGTGCTGATCCGCGACATCACCGAACGCCGGCGCACCGCCGAGGCGCTGCACCAGGCCTACCAGAACCTCGAGAAGCGCGTGCGCGAGCGCACCGCCGAACTGACCGCGGTGAACAGCCAGCTGCGCGAGGAGATCGACGAGCGCGCCCGCGCCGAGGCGCGCCTGCGCGAGGCCAAGCGCGAGGCCGAACAGGCCAACCTGTCGAAGACCAAGTTCCTCGCCGCGGTCAGCCACGACCTGTTGCAGCCGCTCAACGCCGCACGGCTGTTCACCAGCGCGCTGCTCGAACAGCCGGTGCCGGCGCCCAGCGCCGGGCTGATCCGCAACGTCAGCAACTCGCTGGAGGACGTGGAAAGCCTGCTCGGCACCCTGGTCGACGTGTCCAAGCTGGATGCCGGGGTGATCAAGCCCGACGTCGGCGCTTTCGCCATCGCCGACCTGCTCGACAACCTCGCCGCCGAATACCACCAGATCGCCGCCAGCGAAGGGCTGACCCTCGACTTCGTGCCCAGCTCGGCGCTGGTCAAGAGCGACACCCAGCTGCTGGCGCGGGTGCTGCGCAACTTCCTCAGCAACGCCATCCGCTATACCGCCAGCGGTCGCGTGCTGCTCGGCTGCCGGCGCCGTCCCGGCGGGCTGTCCATCGAGGTGTGGGACACCGGCGCCGGCATCGCCCCGGACAAGCTCGGCGAGATATTCCAGGAGTTCAAGCGCGGCGCCCCGGTGCGCGCCACCCAAGACCGCGGCCTCGGTCTCGGCCTGGCCATCGTCGAGAAGATCGTGCGCATGCTCGGCCACCGCATCCGCGTGTATTCGCGCGAGGGCATCGGCTCCTGCTTCGCCGTCGAGGTGCCCTACGCGCGCAGCGTGGTGCGCCCGCGCGAGCAGAGCGAACTGCCGCCGCCGCCCGGCGAACACCTGCAGGGCGCACGGGTCTGGGTGGTCGACAACGACGCGGCGATCTGCGCCGGCATGCGCACCCTGCTCGAAGGCTGGGGCTGTGACGTGGTCACCGCGCTATCCGGCGACGATCTGGCCCGCCAGGTCGACACCGTGCAGGGCGTGGCCGACATCCTGGTCGTCGACTACCACCTCGACAACGGCCACACCGGCGCCGATCTGGTTCAGGAACTCAACGCCCGGCGCAGCGCGCCGCTGCCAGTGCTGATGATCACCGCCAACTACAGCAACGACCTCAAGCTGCAGATGCGCGAACTCGGCCAGGTGCTGATGCACAAGCCGGTGCGGCCGATGAAGTTGAAGACGGCGATGAGCCATTTGTTGGAGCGGGGGAGGGGGTAGGGTATCCGCTTGGCCGGCCAGCCAGGCTGACGAGCTTCAGCCTTCGCTTGTAGTGTCCGGCGGCGGCAGCCCGGCCGCGCAACGCGGGCACAGGCAAGCCTTGTTGACCAGATGGGCGGGCACTCGCGCCAGTGCCGCCTTGCTGACCGGGGCCGTGGTGCACCAGCACGTCACGTCGAGGCTTCCCGCCTGGGCGGGGGCGCATTGGTTGGCACCGCCGCAAAGCGGGCATATGTGGTTGGGTAGCGCTTGCATGGTTGGGTCGATTGCCGATGTGAGAGGGGATGGCCTGACGCCACTTTAGACTCGCGGTGCGCCATGCGCACCATAACCATAAAGCTCAGGCCGAGGGCATTGCGCTGGCAGCGTCCCGGCGAACGAAGTGAGCGCCTTGTCAGGAACTCAAATTCCGTATTTTTGATAAATACAGAAGATGAGTTGTGGCGATAATGGGGCCGGAAAAAATGAAAATCATGATTTTGGAGTCGGCAAGGTTGGCCAGGCATAAGATGCAGGCGGCTACCCCTGTCGCGATGCCAAACCACTGAATGGGTCGCCCGGGCCAGTTGCTCTTTTTGCTGAGCGTATGCCACGCCAGATTGGCCAGTGAAATCGCCCCCCATGTTCCGCAGAGGATCATGAACGATCCCAGGCGCCAATCGCCGCCGCCCGATACGGACCCAATGAGGAAGGCTGGCAGGTAAAGAACTCCCAGGGAGAGAAGGGCGACTGCCGGGCCACACAGGACGATGAGCTCTATGGCTAATATGATGCGATTTAGCATGGCATCCTAAGAATTAGGTCGATCGGCAAGAAAAAACGCAGCTTTTGCGAGTCCAGTAAGCGAAGCGAACTGTGTTTAACGCATTGTTATGTATCTTTATCTCGAGCTTCGGCTTTGATGCGAAGTACTTCTAGCTGTTCGCTTATGAATTCCTCAGTCACACCATATTTTTCCCATAAAGGAGCATAAATCGTTTCGAGGATTTGGTCTGCGCGCTTGAATTTGGAAATAATTAACTGCAGCTCTGTTTTTATTTCTCTGCGGCCTACCTCGGAAACAAGATTTTCGGCGTGCTCTCTGAAGTAGTGGTGAATTAATATGTTTCTAAGTTCTAGGGCTTCGCCTAGATATGTCTCTTCCGCTTCGGGTATTTCTACGATTCCCTTATTCGATTTCAGTAATTGACCAAAGGTTTTCCTTGTTAGTGAGTCATACAAATTGTCAAAGATGCCCTGGCTCGTAAGGGCAGCACTAGGGAGATTGAGAACGATCGCAAGATTCAATGCTGAGTGTTCTAGGATCTGCGCCCAGTATGCTGCAAGACCAAAAAATGCATAGATCTCTTTTTCGCAGCAGTCATCGATTTCTGGAGTCTCTATGCTCATAGCAAATTACCTAGGTGTATAACGATTAAGCTAAAGAGCGGGCTTTAGCCCGTCCCAACGAACGAAATGAGCGATTTAATTGCATTGTTAGGTTAGCCCTCGCGCCTGCCTGATTTCCGAAATTGTTAATGGCTCGCTCCTTGTATGTGCAATGCGGTGGCAAGTTGGGTACAAGCAAATTAACTCATCCAGAGAAACTTCTCGTTCTCCGCTAAGTGCGACGGGTTTTGTGTGGTGGCACTCAATTACATATTTCTCATTTAGTTCAAGTTTAAATCTGCACGCTTTGCATCTATAGTCATCGCGCTCTTTGCACGCACTTACAAGCTTGGCATTTCTGCCGTGCGTAGTTAGCTTTTTGTCAATTTCGTAGCCTTCAATGGCTCTTATGTCTTCAATGCCATAAGTTGGCATGGAGCCGATGCCAGTATATGCAGGTGTCGTTCCTGCACTAAAAGAGCATGAGTTGTTTCTTTGAAAGTGCTCAAAGTGAGCGGCAATATTTTCACCTGCTCTGTGAGCCCTTAGTGCCTCCCCGCACTCAATGCACGAAAAATCTAATTTCTTACCAGCGCTCGCTCGAAGATCTAGAGCCTCTTCAATGCTGATGGTTTCATTTTCGTACATGCACTCTATGGCCGCGCGCATAAATAATGGATTACCTAACTACTATTCGAAACCAAATGGCGCCCCCAAGTGCCCCATCTGGTGCATAACATTCCCTCGTCAAACCTGGCGTACTCCACCTGCGTTACCGCTTTCAGCTCCTTACCGGAAGCCTGCGGGATGTTATCCACCAAGATTGGCAAGCCCTTGCCGTTCGCCCCGTTGCGCGAGCGGGTATGCGGTGACGCTACCCGAATGCCCGCAAGGCTGTCCATGCCACGAGGCGCGACAGATGGATGCGTGGCGAGTGGGAAGCCTCGGGTGGGGCGGGCTTGTTGTACTGCTTCGCGGCCGAGTAGGTGTGTCGTGGCGCGCGTCTCACCTGCTGCCGCGCCGCGGCCTGCCGTACAGCTCGCGCAGCTCGTCCTTGGCCGCCTCCAGCACCGCACGCTGCTCGGCGGAGAGCTGGCGGCCGGCGCGGTTGATGTAGAAGTTGAGCATCGCCATGGCCGAGGCGAAGGGAGAGGCCTTGCGCCGCTCGCTGCATTCGGCGGAGGCCTTGAGCGACTCGGCGATGGCGCGCGGGTCGTCCCGGGTGAACACCCCCGGTTCGAGGTCCAGGGCGTTGCTGGTCTCGGTCACCTGCTGCGACCAGCGTTGCTGGTCGTCTGGCGGACGGCGGGTTTTTCCGGGCCTGGCCATGAGTGCTCAGCCGGCGCTGTAGGTTTCCCCGGCAAACTCGATCAGGCAGAAGCCGTGGCCGAATGGATCCGAGAAGGTGATGCACTTCGAGCCCCGCCAGTCGACGCATTCGCTCTCCTGGCGTGCCCCGGCGTTCAATGCCTGGCGTGCGACTGCGGCGAGGTCGGCCACGACGAAGTCCAGATGCACGGGGGTCCAATGTCTCGCGTAATGGCGCTCAAACGGGAGTGCACTCACGGGGTGTGAGCCGGCGGGATTTTGTAGAAGGTAGATCACGGAAGAGCCACCAGTCAGCTCTGCGACATCCTCTTCAATGGTGCGGCTCAGCGTCAATCCGAGTGCTGCGCGGTAGAAATCTATCGCTGGCGCGAGCTCGGGGACGTCGATATTCACGATCACGCGCATGGCTCAGCCTCCGGTCACCTTGCCCCTGCAGTGGCCTGGGCGGCTCTGGCCAGTTTCTTTTCCAGCTTGCTGCGCCTGATCGGCAGCTGGCCGTAGGTCTGGTAGCTCTGCCACTGCTCGAGCAGGCCGGCCTCGTGCGCGTGCCAGGCGTGTTGCGCCAGTCCCGGCGAGGCATTGATCTGCGCGACGATCCTCTGCGCCTCGGGGCTCAGGCGCGTGGCTTTCGCCTGCGGGGTACACCGCCCTGTGGCGTGGCGCGGCTGCCCGGCTGCCTTGTTGCGCCGGATCGGCTTGACGCTCTCTGCGTGGTAGCGCCGCCATTGCTCAACCAGCTTGTCATCGTCGGCGGACCAGAAGTAGCGCTCGAATTCGGGCGAGCTGTTGATGGTGATCCTAATTTGCGTCGGGGTCTTGGCGGTCTCGAAAGCTATTCGTTTATGGTCGCGGACTTTTCGGGGCCTGGCTGGCCGGCTCAGCCCGGCGATCAGGGCGGCGATGGCGTACAACGCGGCTATCCCCAGCAAAGCCAGCAGGACGTACTGCCAATACTTGAATGCTCCCCAGATGAGCAGCCCTATCCCCAGGATTGCCAGGGTGGAGACGCTCGAGTTCCGCCTGGGGGCCGAGGTGGTGAGGAACGGATTCCGGTAAAGGTCCAGCAGGTGATGGTGGTACCTGTCCATCAAGGAGTCGTCATGCCCGTCTTCGTCGCTCATGGGGTTTTCCCGCCGGCCTCCTCGAACCTGGCTTCACACGGATTCGCAGCCCGCCGGTGCATTGCGCATGGCCCAGGGGAAGCGGCTCTGTTGCCACGGCGAGACGCCGGAGCTACAGGGTTCAGCCTAGTTCATGAGCGATGGGGTGCAGGAGTCGGGCGGAGGGGCTTGTGCGGGCGGGCAGGTTGGCTGTGGGGCGATATGGGCAACCCGGGGCCCACTTCCCTGTGGGCAGGAGAAAGGTGCGGGCTCAGCGGCGCAGGTAGGCGCTGAAGTCGATGTCGCCGGCGCTGAGGATGGCCTGCACGCGGTTGTGCACGCCGAGCTTGCGCAGGATGGCGGAGACGTGGGCCTTGACCGTGGTTTCGGCGATGTCGAGGTTGTAGGCGATCTGCTTGTTGGACTCGCCCTTGGTCATCCGCTCCAGCACCAGCAGCTGCTTGCGGGTCAGCGCCTGCAGCAGTTCCGGCGGGATGCCCGAGGCCTCGTGGCTGGCGCGGCGCGGGGCCGGCTTGCTGGCGCGGATGATGTCGGAGGGCAGGTAGACGTTGCCGTTGAGGATCTGCTCGATGGCCTGGGTCATCTGCGCGCGCGGCGAGGACTTGGTGATGAAGCCGACCGCGCCGTAGGTGATCGCCTGCAGGACGATCTGCTTGTCCTCCTCGGCGGAGACGATCACCACCGGGATGGTCGGCGCCTCGTTGCGCAGGGTCATCAGGCCGTTGAGGCCGTGCATGCCGGGCATGTTGAGGTCGAGCAGGATCAGGTCAAGGTCGTCGTGTTCCTGGGTCAGGGCCAGGGCGCTGTCGAGGTCGGAGGTTTCCATCACCTCGCTGTCCGGGAAGCCGTCGCTGATGACGTTGTGGATGGCCTCGCGGAACAGCGGGTGGTCATCGGCGATGAGGATCTTGTACATGGCCTTCACCTGGATTCTTGTAGTTGTCGATGGGACTGCTCGCGGAGCAGCGGGGCTGGCTTGGCGGTTTGCACCGGCCGGCCGGCCTGTTGCCAGGCGTCGATGCCGTCACGGTACCAATACAGCCGGGTATAGCCCAGCGCGGCGGCGCGTTTGCTGGCATTCCACGACAGCCAGCAGTCGGACTTGCAGTAGAACACCAGGGCGCGGGTGCGGTCGCCACCGCTGGCCTGCGCGAGGTAATGGCGGAAGTAGTCCAGCCACTGCGCCTCGGGCTGGCCTTCGCCGACGTTGGCCAGCCACAGGCTGCCGGGGATGTTCTGGTGGGCGGTGTCGCTGACGAACTGGCCGTGCAGCCAGGGGCGGCGGAACACGTCGATCAGCACCGGCGGCTGCTGGCCGGCGAGCAGCTGCTGCAGGGTGGCGGTGTCGACGGTCTGCGCGCCGTCCACGCTGGCCGGGGTCGGGCTGCGGTAGCGGGTCAGGCGATAGCCGTCGGCGGAGAACAGTTGTTCCTCGGCGGCCTGGGCGGGGAGCAGGCCGAGGAGCAGCGGCAGACAGAGCACGGCGGCAAGCAGGCGCGACATGGCTGGGGTTTCCCTTGTTATTTGCGACTATTTATCAGTGAGTCGCAGTGCCTTGGGAATCCTACGATGGAGGCGAAAGGCAGTACCAAAGTAGTAATTTCGCGAAAAGTCGTCATGCAGGGTGCGCACGGCGCACCATTGGCCGAGCCGCGGAGCATTGGTGCGCAGGGCGCACCCTACGGACACTCAGGCACTGCGCTTGAGCGCCGCGTGCTGCGGGTTGAAGGTCAGCACGGCCAGCGCGCTGCACAGCGCCGTGACGCCCAGGCAGACCAGCAGGGCGGTGAGACTCAGGCGCTCGTAAAGGGCGAAGCGCACCAGTTCCACCGCGTGGCTGAACGGGTTGAGCGCACACAGCCAGTACAGCCACTCGCTGGCCTCGCGCATCTTCCACAGCGGGTAGAGCGCCGAGGACAGGAAGAACAGCGGGAAGATCACGAAGTTCATCACCCCGGCGAAGTTCTCCAGCTGGCGGATGCCGTTGGACAGCAGCAGGCCCAGCGCGGCGAGCATCAGCGCGGCGAGCAGCAGCGCCGGCAGGGCGCAGAGCAGGCCCCAGGCCGGCGGCTGCACGCCGTACAGCCAGGCGATGGCGAGGAAGGCATAGACCTGCAGCAGCGACAGCAGGCTGGTGGCCAAGAGCTTGGCGGCGAGCAGGAAGGGCCGCGGCAGCGGACTCATCAGCAGCACGCGCATGCTGCCCATCTCGCGGTCGTAGACCATCGACAGCGAGCCCTGCATGCCGTTGAACAGCAGGATCATGCAGGCCAGGCCGGGGACGATGTAGGTCTCGTAGGTGATGTAGGTGTCGTAGGGCTCGATGATGGCGATGCCCAGCGCGGCGCGGAAACCGGCGGCGAACACCAGCAGCCACAGCAGCGGGCGCACCAGCGCGCTGAGGAAGCGCGAGCGCTGCTGGACGAAGCGCAGCCATTCGCGCAGCACGATGCCGCGCAGGCATTCCAGGTAGGCGGTCATGGCAATGCTCTCGCGACGGTGCGGCAATCAGGGTGGATAAGGCCTGCGGCCGTTATCCACCCTACGGGTGGCAATGCGTAGGGTGGAAAACTCGCGCAGCGATTTTCCACCACCCAGAGGGCAGGGAAGCTCATGCGGCGACCTCCGTCAGGCGGGCGAAGGAGGCCGACAAGTCTTCGCCGGTTTCGGCCAGGCTCGCTGCCGTGCCGCGGGCGACCAGGCGGCCGCGATGCAGGATCAGCAGCGGGTCGTCGGCCTGCACCTCGTCGAACAGGTGGGTGGTCCACAGCACGGTCAGGCCGTCTTCGACGCACAGGCGGCGCACATGCTGGTTGAGCGCCTGGCGGCTGGCCGGGTCGAGACCGGCGCTGGCCTCGTCGAGCAGCAGCAGTTGCGGCCGGTGCAGCAGGGCGCGGGCGATCTCCACCCGGCGGCGGTGGCCGCCGTTGAGCGCGCGCACCGGCTCGCGGCGGCGTTCGGCGAGCTGCTGGCGGGCCAGTTCCAGCTCGATGCGCTCGAAGGCCTGCGCGCGCGGCAGACCGTGCAGGGCGGCGTGATAGCGCAGGTTCTGTTCGACGGTCAGGTCCAGATCGAGGGTGCTCTGCTGGAACACCACGCCGATCTGCGCCAGCGCGCGGCGCGGCTGCTCGCGGATCGAGCAGGCGCCGATGCGGATGTCGCCGCCCTGCAGGTCGTACAGGCGGGTGAGCAGGGCGATCAGGGTCGACTTGCCGGCGCCGTTGGGGCCGAGCAGGGCGTTGAAGCGTCCGGGCACCAGGGCGAAGTCGAGGTCGACCAGCGCCTGGCGCGCGCCATAGGCGAAGCCGACCCCGGAGGCCTGCAGGCCGATCATGGCGTCACCACCACGCCCCACGGGTAGCGGCCGACCTTGATCGACTTGGTGACCTTGCGGCTGGCCACGTCGATCACCGAGACGTCGCCGCTGACCCCGTTGGTGGTCAGCAGCTGCTGCTCGCCGGGGGTGAAGGCCATGTGCCAGACGCGGCGGCCGACCAGCAGGTAGTCGAGCACCTCGTAGGTCTGGGCGTCGACCACCGCCACGTGGTTGGCCGGGCCGAGGGCGACGAAGGCGTACTTGCCGTCGCTGGTCAGCTTGACCCCCACCGGCTGCACCTTGTCCGGGTGCACGCCCTTGATCGCGAACTTGAGCGTCTTGACCGGCTGGCGGGTGGCCACGTCGACCACCGTCACCGTGCCGCCGATCTCCGCCGAGGCCCACAGCCATTTGCCGTCCTGGCTGAACTCGACGTGGCGCGGGCGCTGGTCGACCTGGGTGTTGTCCACCAGCTGGTGGGTGCTGGTGTCGATCCAGTGCAGCATGCTGGTGGTTTCGCTGGTGTTGATCGCCCACTTGCCGTCGGGGCTGACCGCCATGCCTTCCGGCTCGACGCCGACCTCGATCTGCGCCTTGACCTGCGCGCTGTTGACGTCGACCACGGTGACCAGCGCGTCGTCCTCGTTGGAGACGTACAGCCACTGGTTGTTGGGGTGCAGGGCGAACTGCTCGGGGTCGG
Source organism: Pseudomonas sp. (assembly GCA_036561825.1). Lineage (GTDB taxonomy): Bacteria > Pseudomonadota > Gammaproteobacteria > Pseudomonadales > Pseudomonadaceae > Geopseudomonas. The sequence continues at coordinate 1,110 of DATCUN010000285.1, read as the reverse complement.
CGCCGGAGGGCAGTTCCTTGACGATCTTGCGGCTGGCCAGGTCCATCACCTGCACGCGGTCGGAGTCGCTGGCGCAGATGTACAGCAGCTGGTTGTCGTGGGACAGCGCCAGGCCGCGCGGGCGCATGCCGACCTCGAGGGTCGCCACCGTCTCCAGCTTGTCCAGATCGATCACGCTGAGGGTGTTGTCCTTCTCGTTGGACACGTAGGCGGTGGCGGCGAGGGTCGTGCCGGCGCCGAGCAGCAGCGGGGCGGCGATCAGCGTGGCGAGCAGGGTCTTGTGCATGGTGTGCCTCTTGTTGTTATCGGGCGGTTCGGTGGTGCGCACGGCGCACCCTACGATTGCGACCTTGTAGGGTGCGCCGTGCGCACCACGCGTCAGCCGCCGTTGGCGGCCAGATTGCAGCGGCTTTCCGGGCGGTCGAAGCCCAGGCTGTCGAGGTCGGTGAGCGGGTGCAGGAAGCCGTCCTGCGGCGAGGTGGTGACCAGCGCGCGCGGCTGCACCAGCGGGATCGGCTGGCGCAGCTGGCCATTCCAGTCGCGGAAGCTCAGCTTGCGGCCCTTGAAGCCGTCCAGCGGTAGCTCGGCGGACAGCGCCAGCTGGCGGATCGCCATGGCGTCGCTGCTGCGCAGCTTGTTGGCCGCGGTGGCGATGCTGCGCACGGCGATCCAGGCGGCGAAGTCGCGGTCGTTCATCCAGCGCCCTGCGTGCTCCTCGAAGCGCTTCTGCAGCTGGGCGGCGCCGTAGGTTTCCACCGTCTTGTGCCAGCCGGTGGGGGTCAGGCCCTGGGTGCCGGCCACCGGGCGCGGGTACCAGGTGTGGTAGGGCACGTACTCGCCGAAGTCGCCGCGCTCGTCGGCCACCAGCACCACGTCGTACTCGGCGGTCTGGGTGAACAGCGGCATCTCGGCCTGGGCGCTGCGCCGCTGGTCGTTGTCGAAGGTCCACGGCTTCTCGGCGACGATCTTCACCCCGAAGCGCTTGGCGGCGCGGCGCAGGGCCGCGGCGTAGGCCTGGTCGCCTTCGGTCGGGCCGGGAATCAGCAGGGCGCGCTGCCAGCGGCGCGCGGCGAGGAACTGGCCGAGGGCGTCGGCGAGCATGGCGCGGCT
>DATCUN010000284.1:0-3799 GCA_036561825.1 Pseudomonas sp. | reverse complement strand
TGGCGGGGCGGTCGGGCTCGCGCCTGCCGGCGCCTTGCCGTCGATGGCCAGGGTGGCGGTTTCCGGCGGATAGCACAGGCCCTGGTCGGCGCAGCCCTGGTAGGTGACGCGCAGCGTGAACGCCTGCCCGGACGGGTTGGCGAGCGGTACCTCCATGTCGGTCACGCCGTAGTACACCTCGACGTCGCCGAAGTACTCGTCGTGCTTGGCCTGGCCTGCCGGCAGCACCAGCTCGCCGCGGACCAGTCCGGCCGGTTCGCTCTGTACCTGGAAGCGGTGGCGGTACAGGTAGTAGCCTTCGGCGTTGACGAAGCGCAGCTTCACCCGCTGGTCATCGGCCTCGACCAGACTGAGCTTGAAGGCCTCGCCGACCGGCAGGAAGTCGCCGCTGTTGTTGAGCGGCGCGCCACCCAGCAGCGGGGCCGGACGACTGTCGAACAGCCCGGCACTGGCCGGCAGGGTGAACAGCAGCAGAAGCAGGAGCAACAGGCGAGGCATCGCAGTCTCTCGGTCGGGAACGCCGGCATGATACCGGAAGGGACCGGCATCGCGTTGTGGCAGGCAGTCGCGCTTTTCTGCCGACGCCCGCTACGGCCATGCTTTATAGTGAAACGCAATCTGCAGCCTTGCGAGCGGGGCTGCCAGCCTGAATTTGTATCTCGGTGAGAAAGGACCAAGCCATGCTGGACTGGAAGAAGAAGGTCGGCGCCATGCGCGACAATGTCGATGACTCGGTGGCGGATGCCCGCAGCTACTTCGGCGGCATCTGGGCCAGCCGCGCGGTCGGCGGCGTGGTTGGCGTCTACCTGCTCGGGGCACTGGTGGTCGGCTGGTACTGGAGCCTCGAGCCCGAGCTGTTCCCGGTGCAGGAGAACGCCCAGGGCGCCGCCGCGCAGGCCCAGGTGCAGCTGGTGCCCGGCTACACCACGGTGGAGACGCTGAAGACGGTGGCCGGCACCCTGCTGCACAAGCCGGGCGGCTACCTGTCCAACGACATCGCCCCGCCCGGCCTGTGGCTGGACAACATGCCCAACTGGGAATACGGCGTGCTGGTGCAGGTGCGCGACCTGGCCCGCGCCCTGCGCAAGGATTTCGCCCGCTCGCAGTCGCAGTCCACCGAGGACGCCGACCTGGCCAAGGCCGAACCGAAGTTCCACTTCGACAACAGCAGCTGGGCGCTGCCGGCCAGTGAGCAGGAATACCGCGACGGCATCACGTCGCTGACCCGCTTCCAGAAACGCCTGGCCGACCCGGTGCAGAACCAGGCGCAGTTCTATGCCCGCGCCGACAACCTGCGCAACTGGCTGACCGACGTCGAGACCCGCCTCGGCTCGCTGTCGCAGCGCCTGTCCGCCAGCGTCGGCCAGATGCGCCTGACCACCGACACCAGCACCGCCATCACCGCCGGCAGCGAGGAGATCGTCAAGACTCCCTGGCTGCAGATCGACAACGTGTTCTACGAGGCCCGCGGCCAGGCCTGGGCGCTGTCGCACTTCCTGCGCGCCATCGAGGTCGACTTCGCCGACGTGCTGGCCAAGAAGAACGCCACGGTCGGCGTGCGGCAGATCATCCGCGAGCTGGAGGCGGCGCAGGAGCCGCTGTGGAGCCCGATGATCCTCAATGGCGACGGCTTCGGCGTGCTGGCCAACCACTCGCTGGTGATGGCCAACTACATCTCGCGCGCCAACGCCGCGATCATCGACCTGCGCCAGCTGCTCGAGCAGGGTTGAGGAGGCGGACGTGAGCAAGAAGGCTTCCTCCCTGGCCGCCCTCGGCGGCCTGGTCTACTCCACCGACGCCGGGCGGCACTGCCCGGACTGTGGCCAGCCGGTGGCCGCCTGCAGCTGCGGCCAGCCGGTGCTCCCCGAGGGCGACGGCATTGCCCGCGTGCGCCGCGAGACCAAGGGGCGCGGCGGCAAGGCGGTGACCACCATCAGCGGCGTGCCGCTGGCCGGCGACCAGCTCAAGGAGCTGGCCACGGCGCTGAAGAAGCGCTGCGGCACCGGCGGCGCGCTCAAGGACGGGGTGATCGAGATCCAGGGCGAGCACGTCGAGCTGTTGCTGGCCGAGCTGGCCAAGCGCGGCTTCAAGGCGAAGAAATCCGGCGGCTGAGTGCCGCCCGGCGTCCGGCCTGCCGGGCCGGGCGCACCATCCGAGCGCGGCCGGAGTGCCGGTCGCCAGCACAGGGAGAACAGCGCATGGTCCGCAGCACCCGCAAGGACGACGACAGCCCCTGGAGCGTGGCCGACAGCCGGCGCGTCTACGGCATCCGCCACTGGGGCGCCGGCTACTACGCGATCAACGAGGCCGGCAACGTCGAGGTGCGCCCGCACGGTCCGCACGGCGCGCCCATCGACCTGCACCAGCTGGTCGAGCAGCTGCGCGCCTCCGGGCTGTCGCTGCCGCTGCTGGTGCGCTTTCCCGGCATCCTCCAGGATCGCGTGCGCCAGCTCACCGGCGCCTTCGACGCCAGCATCCTGCGCCTGGACTACCAGAGCGACTACACCGCGCTGTATCCGATCAAGGTCAACCAGCAGGAGGCGGTGGTGGAGAACATCATCGCCACCCAGGATGTCTCCATCGGCCTGGAGGCCGGCTCCAAGTCGGAGCTGATGGCGGTGCTGGCGCTGGCGCCCACCGGCGGCACCATCGTCTGCAACGGCTACAAGGACCGCGAGTTCATCCGCCTGGCGCTGATGGGGCAGAAGCTCGGCCACAACCTGTTCATCGTCATCGAGAAGGAATCCGAGGTGGCGCTGCTGATCGAGGAGGCCGCCGCCCTCGGCGTGCAGCCGCAGATCGGCCTGCGCGTGCGGCTGTCCTCGCTGGCCTCGAGCAAGTGGGCCGACACCGGTGGCGAGAAGTCCAAGTTCGGCCTGTCCGCCGCGCAGATCCTGCGGGTGGCCGAACGGTTCCGCGCCGCCGGGCTGGACCAGGGCGTGCGCCTGCTGCACTTCCACATGGGCTCGCAGATCGCCAACATCGCCGACTACCGGCGCGGCTTCCGCGAGGCGATCCGCTACTACGGTGAGCTGCGCGCCCTCGGCCTGCCGGTGGATCACGTCGACGTCGGCGGCGGCCTGGGCGTCGACTACGACGGCACCCATTCGCGCAACGCCAGCTCGATCAACTATGACGTCGAGGACTACGCCGCCACCGTGGTCGGCATGCTCAAGGAGTTCTGCGACCGCCAGCAGCTGCCGCACCCGCACATCTTCTCCGAGAGCGGCCGGGCGATGACCGCCCACCACGCGGTACTGGTGGTGGAGGTGACCGACGTCGAGCAGCACAACGACAGCGTGCCGGAGTTCGACCCGGCCGCGGAGCAGCCGGAAACGCTGCAGGCGCTGCTCGAGCTGCTCGCCCCGACCGACCCGGAGATGGTGGCCGAGATCTACTGGCGGGCTACCCACCTGGTCGGCGAGGTGGCCGCGCAGTACTCCGCCGGCAAGCTGTCGCTGGCGCAGAAGGCGCTGGCCGAGCAGTGCTACTTCGCCATCTGCCGGCGCCTGTACGACCAGCTCAAGGCGCGCCAGCGCTCGCACCGCCAGGTGCTCGACGAGCTCAACGACAAGCTGGCGGACAAGTACATCTGCAACTTCTCGGTGTTCCAGAGCCTGCCGGACACCTGGGCGATCGAGCAGATCCTGCCGATCCTGCCGATCCACCGCCTGGCCGAGCAGCCGCAGCGCCGCGCGGTGCTGCAGGACCTGACCTGCGACTCCGACGGCAAGATCCGCCAGTACGTCGACGAGCAGAGCATCGAGACCAGCCTGCCGGTGCACGCGCTGCGCGAGGG
>DATCUN010000283.1:0-3316 GCA_036561825.1 Pseudomonas sp. | reverse complement strand
TACAGCCGGTTGATCAGATTCAGGGCGACATCGGCGCGCCCGGTCTTGCCCTTGGGCTGCACCTTCTGCGCCTCGACGAACTTGCGCCGTGCATGCGCCAGGCAGGCCAGCCGCTCGATGCCCGGTCGTGCGGCCAAGGCGTTGTAGCCGGCGTAGTCGTCGGTCATCAGGTAGCCACTGTAGCCCTCGAGCAGGCGCAAGGGCACCTCCTGCGCACGGCTGGTCGTGTAGTCGAACAGCACCACCGGACGATCCGGTGGCCCACCGGTCTGCACCCACATCCAGGATTGACTGCTCGGCTCTCGCCCGGCCTCCTTGAGCACCTGCACGCGGGTTTCGTCGCAGTGGATCATCGGGCTGGCCAGCAGGTGCTCGCGCAGCAGGTTGAGCAGCGGTTGCAGCAGCTCGCCGCATTGGATCACCCAGCGCGCCAGGGTCTGTCGCGGCAGGTCGATGCCATGACGGGCCAGCACCTTTTCGAAGCGGTATAGCGGCAGGCCGTCGACATACTTGGTGGTCAGCAGCATCGCCAGCACGCTCGGGCTGGCCAGGCTCTTCTCGATCAGTTGGGCCGGCTTGTCGGCGGTGACCGGTGCGCTTTCGCAGCCCTTGCAGGCGTAGACCTTACGGATGTGACGGAGCACGCGGATCTGCATCGGCACGATCTCAAGCTGCTCGCTGACCTCTTCGCCGCTGACGTGCTTACGGCAGCCGCACTCGCAAGCCAGTTCGTGCTCGGGCAGCTCGTGGATCACCTCGACGCGCGGCAGCTCGGCCGGCAGCGGCTTGCGCTTGCCGCGACGCTTGGCGGAGGGCACAACGACCTCTTCGACGACCTCGTTGTCCGCGGCCTCGTCCAGCGGTTCAGCTAGGCTGTCCGCTTCGTTGAACAGCGCCAGTTGCGGCGTGGCCGGGTCAGCCGTCTGCTCGGACTTGCGCCCGAACAGGCGTTGCCGAAGGAGTATGTTTTCTTCGCGCAGTTGGAGAATTTGCCCATCCTTCACGGCGACCTGCTCGCTCAATGCCAGCAAGAGCTGCTTGAGCGCGGCGGGATCGTCGGGAAGGGTATCGGGCACGGAAATCATGCCGTGGATTATACCGGCTCAGGCCACGTAGAGCGGGGTCAGGATCTTGTGCGGACGATTGCCCCACAGATTGAAACCGTCCAGCAGCCGGTTCAGCTCCCGGGCGCTCAGCACGATGGCCTCGTCACCGGGCTCTGGCGGTGCCTTGAAGCGCTCGGCTTCCAAGCGCTTGAGCCACAGACAGAAGCCGTTGCGCTCCCAGTACAGTATCTTCACCCGGTTGCGCGCCCGGTTGAGGAACACGAACAGCACTGGGTCGAACACCGCCACCTTGATATCCAGCTCGACCAGGGCCGCCAGGCCGTCGATGGATTTTCGGAAATCCACCGGCTTGGGGTAGAGGTAGACCTTCGAGACCTTGGCGTTGGGCCGCATCATGCCGACTGGCTCCTGAAAATGATCGGGAGTACAGCATCGGCGGATGATCAGGTTATTGGCAGATGAGGTTCATGGAGCGCTTACCTACCTTCTACCGCCCTTTGGGCCGTGGCCTGAATGGTCGGTAATCGCTGCGCGAGTTACCGACCCTGCCCAGTGATGCCCCCCGCCGGCTTACGGCTGGCGGGTGATGTTCAGGCCCTTGAGCAGGTTGAGCGCCTGGCTCAGCTGGTAGTCCTCGTCCTGCGGCTTGCTGGTGTCCGCCGCGGGCTTGCCGTTGCTCGGCTTGTCCGCGCCGCCGTTGCCGTTGCCCAGGTGGCCGGACAGGTCGGCTTCCTTGAGCCCCTGGCTCGGGCCGTCGTCGTGGGTCACCTTGCCGCGCTCGACGACGATGTCGGGCACGATGCCCTGGGCCTGGATCGAGCGGCCGTTGGGGGTGAAGTACAGCGCGGTGGTCAGCTTCAGCGCGCGCTCGTTGGTCAGCGGCAGCACGGTCTGCACCGAGCCCTTGCCGAAGCTGTCGGTGCCCATCAGCACGCCGCGCTTGTGGTCCTGCAGGGCGCCGGCGACGATCTCGGCCGCCGAGGCACTGCCGCCGTTGATCAGCACCACCAGTGGCACGCCTTCGCTGGCGTCGGCGCGGTCGGCGGAGAAGCGCAGCTCGGAGTTGGCGATGCGCCCCTTGGTGTAGACGATCAGGCCCTTGCTCAGGAAGTGGTCGGAGACCTCCACCGCCGCCTGCAGCACGCCGCCGGGGTTGTTGCGCAGGTCGAGGACCAGGCCGCCGAGCTTGCCGCCGTTGTCCTTCTTCAGCGTGGCCAGCGCCTTGGCGACTTCCTCGCCGCTGTTGACCTGGAACTGGGTGATGCGCAGGTAGCCGTAGTTCTTTTCCAGCAGCTCGCTCTTCACGCTGCGCACCTTGATCACCGCGCGCTCGAGCTTGACGTCGAAGGGCTTGCCGCCTTCGCGGACCAGGGTCAGCACGATCTTGCTGCCGGCCTTGCCGCGCAGCTTGTCCACCGCCTGCACCAGGGTCCAGCCCTTGGTCGGCTGGCCGTCGATCTTGACGATCAGGTCGCCCGCCTCGATGCCGGCGCGTGCCGCCGGGGTGTCGTCGATCGGCGAGACCACCTTGAGCAGGCCATCCTCCTGGCCGACTTCGATGCCGAGGCCGCCGAACTCGCCGCTGGTGCTTTCCTGCAGCTCCTTGAAGTCCTCCGGCTCGAGGTAGGCCGAATGCGGATCGAGGTTGCTGAGCATGCCCTTGATGGCGTTTTCCAGCAGGGTCTTGTCGTCGATCGGCTCGACATAGGCGCTCTTGATGCGCTCGAGCACTTCGGCGAAGGTGCGCAGCTCGTCCAGCGGCAGGGTGGCCTTGCCCGCGGGCGGAGCGGGGCTGGTTCCATCGGCCGACTCCGCGGCCTGCACCAGCGGCGCGGCGCCGAGCAGCGCGAGGGACAGGGACAGGGCCAGGGCGGAGAGACGAAAACGCGACGACATGGGGTGACTCCTGAATGGGCGTGCGGTCAGCCTTGGGCGCGGCACCAGCGCAGCGGATCGCTGGGCTGGCCCTGCTGGCGGATGGCGAAGTACAGCGCCGGGGTATCCTGGCCACCGCTGCTGCCAACGGTGGAGATGGCTTCGCCGGCCTTGACCAGGTCGCCGGCGGCCTTCAACAAACTCTGATTATGGCCGTACAGGCTGAGATAGCCGTTGCCGTGATCGACGATCAGCAGCAGGCCGGCACCGCGCAGCCAGTCGGCGAACACCACGCGGCCGCCGTGGATGGCGCGCACCCGGGTGCCGGCGCTGGCGCCGATCAGCACGCCGTCCCATTTCAGGCGGCCGTCGTC
>DATCUN010000282.1:0-7214 GCA_036561825.1 Pseudomonas sp. | reverse complement strand
GCCGAAACGGCGGCGCACCCTGCCGCGAAGGCCGACTCCAACCTGCTCAAGCTGGCGTTGCTGGCCGGTGGCCTGCTGGTGGCGGCAGCGGCGGCGGGCGTGCTGCTGGTCCGCTGAAGGGGGCGTCCACGCCCGCGATGGCTCCTCGCGAGCGCGGGGGCTGGGTTATGCTGCGCGCCTTCTTTGCCCGATATCCACTTGGCCAGGCCGATCATGACCCAACCGCAGAAGAACCCGTTGCATGGCATCACCCTCGAGGCCCTGCTCACCGCGCTGGTGGCGCAGTATGGCTGGGACGGCCTGGCGCAGCGCGTCGATATCCGCTGCTTCAAGAGCGACCCGAGCATCAAGTCGAGCCTGACCTTCCTGCGCCGCACGCCCTGGGCGCGGGAGAAGGTGGAAGCCTTGTACATGCAGTTGCGCCAGCAACAGGGCTGAGGCCCTATTCGCCCAGCACCACTCCCTCGCGGCGCGGATCGGCGCCGCCGAACCAGCCCTCCGGCGTGCGCTGGATGGCCTGCAGGCCGCTGGGCATCTCGCTCTCGCCGACTTCGTGACCCTGCTGGCGCAGCGCTTCGAGCGTGGCTGGCGGGAAGCGCCCCTGTTCCAGCACGGTAGGGCCGTTGAAGTTGGCGAAGTTGGGCAGGTCGATGGCGCGCTGGGCGTCGAGCTGCCACGGGTACAGGCCGAGCAGGGTCTTGGCGGTGAAGTGGATGATCGCCGCGCCGCCGGGCGCGCCGAGGCTGGCCAGCAGTTCGCCGTTCTTGGCATCGAACACCAGGGTCGGGCTCATGCTCGAGCGCGGCCGCTTGCCCGGCTCGATGCGGTTGGCGACCGGCCGACCCTGCGCATCGCGTGGGGCGAGGGCGAAGTCGGTGAGCTGATTGTTGAGCAGGAAGCCGCCGGGCAGCGCGGTGCCGCCGTCGGTGAGCTGGCGCGCGCCGAAGGCCTGCTCGACGCTGCTGGTCATCGCCAGCGCACGGCCTTCGGCATCGACGATGCTGACGTGGCTGGTGCCGTATTCCTCCTGCGCCGCCTGCGGCGCCCAGGCCAGCGGCGTGCCGCCGGGGACGCCATGGCTGGCGGAGCCCATGCTCCGCTCGCCGATCAACGTGGCGCGCTGCTGCAGATAGGCCGGGGCGAGCAGGCTGCGCCAGTCGCCGGCCGGCGGCGCGACGAAGGCCGGGTCGGCGATGTACTGCGCGCGATCGGCAAAGGCCAGCTTGGCCGCTTCGCTGTAGCGGTGCAGGAAGGCCGCGGAGGGGCGGCCGTCGTGCAGCGGGTTTTCCTGCGGCGGCAGCTGTTCGAGCAGGCCGAGAATCTGCATCAGCGTCAGCTGCCCGGAGGAGGGCGGCGGGAAGCCGCAGACCCGGTACTGGGCCAGCCACAGCTGGCACAGGGCCTCGCGCCGCAGCGGCTGGTAGTGCTGCAGGTCGGCCAGTTGCAGGCGTCCGGGGTTGCTCGGGTGCTGGCGGACCTTGGCCACCATGGCCTGGGCCACCGGGCCCGCGTAGAAGGCCGTGCTGCCGTGGCGGGCGATGCGCCTGAGCATCTCGGCCAGCGCCGGGTTGCGCAGCACCTGGCCGACTGGCAGGGCCGAACCATCGGCCCGGTAGTAGAAGCTGGCGGCGCTCGGGTCCTGGCGCAGGTAGGGGTCGGCGGCCAGCAGCTGGTGCAGGCGCGGGCTGATGGCGAAGCCCTGTTCGGCCAGCTCGATGGCGGGGACGAACAGCACCGCCCAGGGCAGCTTGCCATGGGCGCGATGGGCGCTCTCGAGCATCTTCAGCACGCCGGGCACGCCTACCGCGCGGCCGCCGACGACCGCGTCGATGAAGGCCATCGGCTTGCCGTCGCTTTGCAGGAACATCTGCTCGTCAGCGTCGGCCGGCGCGGTTTCGCGGCCGTCCCAGGCATCCAGGCGCTGGCCGTCCCAATGCAGGAGGAACGCGCCGCCGCCGAGGCCGCTGGACTGCGGCTCGACCAGGCCCAGCACCATCTGCACGGCGATCGCCGCGTCCACGGCACTGCCGCCGGCTTGCAGGATCTGCCGGCCGGCCTCGGCGGCCAGTGGGTTGGCGGCGGCCACTGCGTAGTGCTGCAGCTGCCAGCCGGGCTTGGCCTGGTGGCCGCTGGCGGCCTCCGGCTGGATCGGGCGGATCTCCAGGGGGAGCGCCTGGTCGCGGGTGCAGGCGGCGAGCAGCAGGCTGACGCTCAGGCCGAGCATGCAGCGCAGCTGCCGAGGGGGACGCGGGATCACGGCTTATTCCTTTAACGGACTCAGCGCGGCGTGCATCTGCGGCTCCGCCGCGGCTCCCTTCTCGGGCGCCTGGCAGGCGGTGGCTTCGGCCAGCAGGTAGGACTGCAGCAGCGGCATCATGCCCTTGAGCGTTTGCACCGGCAGCGCCGAGGTGAAGGTGAACTTCTCCGACTGCTCGCCGGCGACATAGGCGGTCAGCGTACCGAAGTGCCGCGGGCCGAGGAAGAACACGAAGGTGGCAGTGCGATTGCGCGCGGTCGAACTGCTCACCCAGCCGCTGCGGGTAAAGGTCTCCAGGCGGTTGTCGCCGGTGCCGGTCTTGCCGCCGACCATCAGCGGCTGGCCATCAGCTTGCAGCAGTACGCCCTTGAGGCGGCGCGCGGTGCCGTTTTCCACCACTTCGGCGAGCACGCCGCGCAGCGCCGTGGCCACTTCGGGGCGCATCACCCGCTCGCCGCTGGTCTGCAGGCGCTCCATGCGGGTTTCGTAGGGCGTGGTGGCGGCGAAGTGCAGGTTGTCGATACGTACCGTCGGCAGGCGCACGCCGTTGTTGAGGATGATGCCCATCAGCTCGGCCAGCGCCGCCGGGCGGTCGCCGGAACTGCCCAGCGCGCTGGCCAGCGACGGCACCATGTGGTCGAACGGGAAGCCCAGGCGGGCCCAGCGCTGGTGCACGTCGGTGAAGGCCTCGACCTCGACCATAGTGCGGATGCGGCTGTCGCGGGCGCTGCGGTGCCGGGTCTTGAACAGCCAGCCGTAGACCTCCTGGCGCTCGTCGCGGCTGGCCTCGGCCACGGCGCTGAAGTCGGCCTGCGGATTCTGCAGGCGATAGCCGATCAGCCACAGCTCCAGCGGGTGCACGCGGGCGATGTAGCCCTGGTCGGGCAGGTTGAAGGCGCCCGGACCGTAGCGATGGTAGTAGTCCTCGAGTTTCTTCGGCGGCGGCATCAGCTTTTTGCCGAGGCGGGCCTGCATGACTTGGGCGAACTCTTCCAGGCTGGCCTGCGGGTACAGGTAGCGATGGATGGCGGCCAGGCGCGACTGGCTCAGGCGCAGGCCCTCGAGCAGGGTGTCGAACATCTCCTGCGGGGGCTTGTCGCGGTACTTGCTCCAGAAGCGCCGCAGGAACACCGTACCTTCCTTGTCGGCGAAGCGGGTCAGGTACTCGCGGCGGCGCGGATCCTGGTCATCGGTCAGCAGCTGCGCGCTGTTGTTGGCCATGTTGTAGGTGCTGTAGCGCACCACGTCGCGCAGCAGGCGCACGAACGGCAGGTTGATCGACTCGCGCAGCGCTTCGCGCATGGTCGGTCGGCGGCCGTTGTCTTCCTTGCGGAAGTTGTTGAAGGTGTGTGCGCCGCCGCCGGTGAAGAAGGTTTCGCCGGGGCTGGCGGAGTATTTGCGCTCCAGCGCGGCGTCGATCATTGCTTCCACGCTGGCCTGCGGATTGACCCGCAGGTAGTCCAGTGCCCACACGCTGAGGTTGTCGCGGGGGTTGACATGCTCGGCCAGGCTGCGCAGCTCGGCCGGTGTCTTGCCGGCGTAGTGGTCGTGCAGTTCGCTGACCATTTCCAGATAGGTGGCCATCACCCGCAGCTTGGCGGTGGAGCCCAGCTCCAGCTTGCTGCCCTCGTTGATGTCGAACGGCTGGCCGGTGGTGTCGGTCTGCACGCGCACGCGGTTGCCGTTGGCGCCGCGCTCGAACAGGGTGAAGCTGTAGCGCACATCCGCGGTCAGCGCGGGGCTCAGCAGGCGCTCGCCGAACAGGCCGATCTGCTCGGCGAAGACCGGGTCGGTCAGCTTGCCCAGGTAGTTGCTGACCTCCTGCTGCAGGAGCTGATTGAGGGTGGCGTCGACCGAGAGATCGAGGCGGTCGAGGTCATACAGCTGCGTGCCGAGCTGGCGCACCAGCCGGGTGCGGACGGCGTTGATGCCCTTGTCGCTGGCTACCGGTGGCAGTGCCGGATCGGTGGCCATGTTGCGGAACGTCAGCTGCTGGCCGAGCGCGGCATCGCGCAGGGCCGGGCTGATCACCCCCGCGCCGGCCAGCACACGCAGGTGGCTGTCGGTCAGCTCGGCCAGTTCGGCGCGGCCGTTGTTCAGGTACCAGGACGGCCGGCGCTGGGCGATCATCAGCGCCAGCACCTGGCGCAGGGCCAGGCCGCGCTCGGCCAGGCTTGCATCCGAGTTGCTGCGCAGCGCCCGGTTGCTGCGGGCAAAGTCGGCGCCGAACCACACCCACAGGCCGTCGCCGATGCCATGCACCTCGCCATAACCGCCCGCCGCGGAGAGCGGCACGTTGTTGATGTAGTCGTGGACGATCTCCCGGCGCAGCGGCAGGGTTTCACGCCCTTCGCGGTAGGCGCGCACACTGGCGGAGAGCATCTGCCGCAGCTTTTCCGCCGCGTTGGGCGTGCGCCCTTCCGGCGAGTGGCGGAACTTCTCGATCTGCGTGGCCAGGGTGCTGCCGCCGGCGGAGTCGGTATCGGCGTCCAGCCGGCGGGCCAGTTGGCTCCAGGCCGCCTTGAGGAAGCGCGGCCAGTCGACCGAGGGATTGAGGTGCGGGCGCTCCGGGTCGAGGAGGTTGCGGTTCTCGATGAACAGCAGGCTCTGCACGGCCAGCGGCGGAATGTCGTTGAAGCTTTCGTAGAAGCGCTGCGGGTGGCGGAAGTCGAACATCGGCTCGCCGCGGCAGTCGCTGATGTCGATGCCCGCGCGGGTCTTCTCGGGGAATGGCGGATACAGGCCGTGATCGGTGTACTCGAGCAGCGGTGGGGAAAACCGCGCCTGGCTGGCGACCACGTAACCCTGATTGTTCAGGCGGCGGATGAACTCCGGCAGGCCAACATAGCCGAGGCGCTGGTCGAACGGGCCCTGCTGCGGATAGCGGATGGCATCGCTGGGGCCAGGCTCGACACGGTACTGCAGGCGTGCCGACCAGTCCGCCAGCAGACGCGACTGCCACTCCGAGGTCTGCGCTTCGCGCGCCGCCCACAGGGCGCCGGCGGCGGCGCAGCCAAGCAGGACCACGGCGAATCCCCCGCGCACGGCCCATATCCGGCGTCGACTGGTTTTCAGCGAGGCCTGCAGGGCGGGCGGGCGCACGGATTGATCGGCGGCGGATGAGGTCTGCTCGGGGGCGCCCATGATGTCTGTATCCATGACGGCATTTATCGATTGTTGACAACAGCTTAGCCGTATTCACCAGCGGTCGCCTGCGAGCTGTCACACAGAGCGATATCATGCCGGCCCAGAGTTCGGAGCACCACATGCAGGCGCTGCGACCGAGGGAAATGACTGACGCTCCGTCTGTGACGCGGGCGCGGATTATGCAGCAATCTGAAACCGGGAGGGACAGGGATGGCGGGCAAACTGCACTGGCTGGGGGTGATTCGCGGGCGCTTTCTGCTGCTGGCGCTGACCTGCGTGGCGCTCGGCATCGCCGCGGCGCTGAAAACGCGTGATCTGGACGGCGGCTTCGTGGTCGACGCCCTGCTGGTACTGCTCGGTGCCCTGGCCGCCCACGCCGGGGTCAATGCCCTCAACGAATACAGCGACTATCGCAGCGGCCTCGACCTGCAGACCCGGCGCACCCCGTTCAGCGGCGGCAGCGGTACCCTGGTGGCCCAGCCGCAATACGTCGAGGTTGCGCAGTGGCTGGGCCTTGGCGCGGTGGGGCTGACAACCGCCATCGGCCTGTACTTCCTGGTCCGCCAACCGGCACTGGTCTGGAGTCTGGCCCCGCTCGGCGCCGTGGGTCTGGCGCTGGTGCTTGCCTACACCCCCTGGCTGACCCGCCGCCCCTGGCTGTGCCTGCTGGCGCCGGGCCTCGGCTTCGGCCCGCTGATGGTGCTCGGCACCCAGGTCGTCCTCGCCGGGCAGATCAGCCTCAGCGCTGCACTGCTGTCGCTGGTGCCGTTCTTCCTGTGCAACAACCTGCTGCTGCTCAACCAGTTCCCCGACATCGAAGCAGACCGCTCGGTCGGCCGTCTGACCCTGCCCATGCTGCTCGGCCGTGCTGGTGCGGTGCAGGTGCTCTGCGTGCAGTGGCTGCTGGCCTTCGCTGGCCTGCTGGTCTGCGTGCTGGCCGGTTGGCTGCCTGCTGGCGCCGCTGCCGGCCTGCTCGGCGCCCTGCCGGCCCTGCGCGCCTGGCGGCTGCTGCGCCGCGATGCCGACGACCTGGAATGCCTGCTGCCGGCGATGGGCTTGAACGTGGCGGTGAGCGTGTTGACGCCGCTGCTGATGGCGGTGGGGATGCTGGTGGCAGGCTAGCCGCTCACTCCAGCGGCGCGGATCGGTGTGGTCGCCGCCTGGCGCAGGCTGTCCAGCAGGTCGAGGGTGGTGCTGTCCTGGTGCGGCTCGTCGCGCCAGCACATGCCGATGGATTTCGACCTGGCCGCCGAAGGCACTGGGGATGTAACCCTGCGCCTGGCGCGACGTGGGGTTCAGCCCCGTGCCGCGCTGACTCCTTCCAGGGTGGCGAAAGAGGTGTCCTTGGCGGTGAGCAGGAAGTCGCGCATGAAGGGCGCATCCAGCATGTCGGCGCGGATGCCGGCGTAGAGGGTCGCGTACAGGCCCTTTTCGCCGAGCTTCTTCGCCGTCACGTAGCCGCGCGAGCTGTATTCGTGCAGCGCCCAGTTGGGCAGGCAGCTCACCCCGCGGCCGCTGGCCACCAGCTGCAGCATCATCACCGTCAGCTCGGCGGTGCGCACGCCGGCCGGCTCGACGTCGGCCGGGTCGAGGAAACGGGTGAAGATGTCCAGGCGGTCGCGTTCCACCGGGTAGTGGATCAGCGTCTCGCCGGCCAGATCCTCCGGGGTGACGTAGGGCTTGCTCGCCAGCGGGTGCTGGTTGGCCACCGCCAGCTGCGCCTCGTAGGTGAACAGCGGCACGTAGGTGATGCCGGCCAGCTCGACCGGGTCGGAGGTGACCACCAGGTCGAGATCGCCGCGCGCCAGCG
>DATCUN010000281.1:0-11681 GCA_036561825.1 Pseudomonas sp. | reverse complement strand
CCGCCATTGACGAGTACCTCGCGCATCACAACACCAAACCCAAGCCGTTCATCTGGACCAGAAGCGCCCGCGACATCCTGCAGAAGGTGATCCGCGCCAATCAGCGCTTAAGTTCCAAACAGAATGGAACACTACACTAGCAGCCTGTCGGGCTTTGGTCGGCCGGGGGCTGCACCGGCAGCGGTGTCTTGCTGGCCTTCGCCGCGGCCATGGTGCGGGCATGCGCTGACGAGCTGCACGGCCTGCACCCGGAAATCTACGTGCGCGTGCGCCAGGCGGCAAGGCGCGGAACAAGGCTTGCGCCCTGTTCGTGCACAACAGCGGAGGGCGCGCGTGCCATGAAGACGCGCAACGCGCGCCGCGCAACCGATCAGGTGCTGCCGCGGTGTTTGCCCATCCACGGGGCATACCAGGCGCGGATCGCGGCCATGTCGGCCTCGGCATCGCCGGTGGGATGGAACAACGGCCCCAGCCCGACGATTTTCTCCGGGTAGTGGAAGTAGGCCAGCAGGATCGGCACCTGGGCGCTGACGGCGATCTTGTAGAAGCCGCTCTTCCACTTCTCCACGCGCTTGCGCGTTCCTTCCGGGGTGACCACGAACCAGATGCGCGGGGCGGCGCGAATGGCGTCCACCGCCTGGCGCACCACGCCACCGGCGTTGGCGCGGTCCACCGGGATCGCGCCCAGGCGGCGCAGCAGCGGTCCCAGCGGCCACCAGAACAGCTGGGCCTTGCCCAGCACCTTGACCTCGAAGCCGCAGGCGATCTTGACCGCCATGCCCCACAGCCCGTCCCAGTTGGACGAGTGCGGCGCCACGATCATCACCAGCTTGGGCACGTCGGGCAGCTCGCCGGCGATGCGCCAGCCGCACAGGCGCAGCAGGCTGCGCCCGCACCAGCGGGTGAAGCGGTTGGGCTTCACCCGGGGCATGTTGGGCGGGGCAACCGGGATCTGGCCGGGCGGCCGTGGCGTGGGCTCAGTCCCAGTCACGGGTGTTCCGGTTGCGCTTGACCTGGCTGCGGGTCTTCTTGGCATCGAGCCGGCGCAGCCTGGAGGCCCGCGTGGGCCGGGTGGCGACCCGCGGCTTGGGCACCGACAGGCCCTGGGCGATGATCTGCGCCAGCCGCTCGCGTGCATCCTGGCGGTTGCGGTCCTGGGTGCGGAAGCGCTGGGCCTCGATCACCAGCACGCCTTCATCGGTGAGCCTGCGGTCGCGCCGGGCCAGCAGGCGGCTGCGCAGCAGCTCGGGCAGCGAGGGCGAGCCGGCCACGTCGAAGCGCAGCTCCACCGCGGTGGCGACCTTGTCGACGTTCTGTCCGCCCGCACCGCTGGCGCGCACGAAACGCTCGACCAGTTCGTCGTCGGGGATCGTCAGCTGGGGCGTGATCTGCAGGGAGCCGGCGGCCATGGGCCGGCATTGTAGGGGATCGGCGTGGCTACCCACGGCTGACCACTGCGACCATTTAGTGAAATTTTTACACGGCGCACGCGCCACCTCGGCACCATCGCCTGCCTCGCTTCACGCTCGAGCTGCGCATGCCATATCCCCGATTCGCACCTGTCCTGCTGCTGATGTCCCTGATGGCTGCGATCGCCCCGCCCGCGCTGGCCCGCGAACCCACCGACGAGGAGATCGAGCGCCTGCTCACCGCCTCGCGCGCGCAGAGCATGCTGGCGGGCATCCAGCCGCAGGTGGAAGCCATGCAGCGCGAGCAGTTCGCCCAGCTGACCCAGGGCAAGACCCTCAGCCCCGAACAGCAGGCCGAGATCCAGCAGATCCAGCTGAAGACCTCCAACATCGTGCGCCAGGCGCTGGCCTGGGAATCGATGCGCCCGGTGTACCTGGACGTGTACCGCAAGACCTTCGACGACGACGACGTCAAGGCGATGACCAGGTTCTACGAGTCCAGGGCCGGCCAGCACCTGCTCGACCGGACCCCGGTGATGATGCAGACCCTGATGGTGGCCATCCAGCAGAAGATGATCCCGCAGCTGGAAGCCCTGCAGGCCGAGGTCAAGACCGTCTCGGCCGAGCCGCTCCCGGCCCCGCCGGTATCGCCGCCGGAAGCGCGCAAGAAGCCGGCGACCAGCAGCACCAGAAAGAAGTCCACCAGCAGCAAGAAGTCCTCGTCCAGCAAGTCAGGCACGGCCACCAAGACGACCACCCCCCAGAAGGAGCCCTGACCGGCGGTCAGGCTTCCAGCTGCGCGCGCCGCGGCAGCGTCCAGTCCACCGCGCCCAGCCCGTGGCGTTCCAGGTACTGGTTGGCCTGGGAGAAATGCCGGCAGCCCAGGAACCCGCGATGCGCCGACAGCGGCGAGGGATGCGGCGCCTTGAGCAGCCGGTGCCGGGCGGGATCGATGACCTTGCCCTTGGCCTGCGCATAGCTGCCCCACAACAGGAACACCAGGTGTTCGCGCTCGGCCGCCAGGGCCTGGATCACCTGGTCGGTGAAGCCCTCCCAGCCCTTGCCCCGGTGCGCGCCGGGGCGGCCCTCCTCGACCGTCAGCACCGCGTTGAGCAGCAGCACGCCACGCCGCGCCCACGGGCTCAGGCAGCCATGGTCTGGCGGCGCAACCCCGACATCGCTGGCCAGTTCCTTGTAGATGTTCTGCAGCGATGGCGGCACCGGCACGCCCGGCGGCACCGAGAAGCACAGCCCGTGCGCCTGGCCGGCGCCGTGGTAGGGATCCTGGCCCAGGATCACCACCTTGACCTTGTCGAAGGGCGTGGCCTCGAAGGCCGCGAAGATCTGCGGCCCCGGCGGAAACACGTGCACGCCCGCCGCCTTGCGCTGGCGCAGGAACGCCGACAGCTGCTGCATCTCCGGCCGCAGCAGCCAATCGCCCACCCGCGCCTTCCACGACGGCTCAAGCTGGATGCGGGGTTCGGGATCGGACATGCGGGAGCTCACGGGTCCAGGCGGCCTGCCAGCATGCCCAACCTGGGTCCTGTGGTCACCCCTTCTCACTCCATGAGATCGGGCTAGATAAGCTTGCACATCATCGGGACAGCAGGGTTGGTCTCGCCACAGGGGGAAGGAAATGGAGTTCTACGCGCATTCGACCGACCGGAAAGACTGCTCGGATTGGCAGGGGTTGCGGGCGCATTTGTTGGGCGTTGCGGAGCGGGCCTCGGCCAATGCTGCGCCATTCGGCGGACAGGAACTGGGCTGGATCGCGGGTGCACTGCATGATCTGGGCAAGTACACCCGGCGATTCCAGGATCGGCTGAGAGGCGAGGTCCCACGCGTGGACCATGCCACTTGGGGTGCCCGAATCGCGCAGCAGCGCTACAAGGGGCTGGGCACACTGATGGCCTACGCCATCGCGGGCCATCATGCCGGCCTGGCCAACGGCACCCTTGGCGAAGCTCGGTCCTGTCTGCGCGAACGGCTGTCCGAGGACTACCTGCTCCGCGAATTGCCGCCGTTGCTGCCGGAGTGGGAACACGAGCTCGAGCTGCCGCAACGGCTGGCGCTGCCCACCCGGTTCAGTTCGGTGTCGACCAGGCCGGCATTCCAGTTCTCGCTGCTGGCGCGTATGGTCTTCTCCTGCCTGGTGGATGCCGACTTCGTCGATACCGACAACTTCTACCGGCGCATCGAGGGCCGCGATCCCCGCCCAGAGCGCACCGGCCCGTCCCTGGACGTCCTGCGCGCAAAGCTGGATGCCCATCTGGTCAGCCTGCCCCGACAGGGCGGCATCAATCCGCTACGGGCGGATATCCTGAAACACGTCCGCGCCCAGGCCACGCACAAGCCCGGGCTATTCTCGCTGACCGTGCCCACCGGCGGCGGCAAGACCCTGGCCTCGCTCGCCTTCGCCTTGGACCACGCCATCGCCCACGGCCTGCGCCGGGTGATCTACGTGGTGCCGTTCACAAGCATCATCGAGCAGACCGCCGCCGTGTTCCGCAGCGCGTTTAGTGAACTGGGCGAGGATGCCGTACTGGAGCACCACAGCGCTTTCTTCGACGATCCGAAGTCGGAGCTGCAATCGAAGGAAAAACGCCATCTGGCGATGGAGAACTGGGACGCGCCGATCATCGTCACCACCGCCGTGCAGTTCTTCGAAAGCCTGTTCGCCGACCGTCCCGCACGCTGCCGCAAGCTGCACAACATCGCTGCAAGCGTGGTGATCCTGGACGAGGCACAGACCTTGCCGTTGCATCTGCTTCGCCCGTGCATGCAGGCACTGGACGAACTGGCGCTCAACTACCGTGTCAGCATGATGCTCTGCACCGCGACCCAGCCGGCGCTGGGCAAGGCCGATGGCTTCAAGGACGGCCTGGAAGGCGTGCGCGAACTGGCGCCGGATCCACCGGGGCTGTACCGGCGGCTCAAGCGGGTAAGCGTGCAGCATGCCGGCCCGCTGGACGACGCCGCGCTAGCCGGCCACCTGCGCAGCCGGGAACAGATCCTCTGCATCGTCAACAATCGCCGCCACGCGCGCGCATTGTTCGATGCCATCGCCGACCTTCCAGGTGCATGCCATCTGACCACGCTGATGTACGCGCGCCACCGCAGCCAGGTACTGCAGGACCTGCGGACCCGGTTGAAGGCAGGCCAACCATGCCGGCTGGTGTCGACCAGCCTGATCGAAGCGGGAGTGGACGTTTCGTTCCCGGCCGTGTTGCGCGCCGAGGCCGGCCTGGACTCGATCGCCCAGGCTGCCGGCCGCTGCAATCGCAACATGGAGTGGGCGGTGGAGGACAGCCAGGTCCTGGTGTTCGAAAGCCCGGATTGGGCGCCACCGAAGGAGCTGAAGTTGTTCGCAGAGGCGTTTCGTATGATCGAACGCCGGCACCGTGCCGACCTGTTGTCGCTTGAAGCCGTGACCGACTACTTTCGCGAGCTGTACTGGCGCAGGGACGGCCAGCTTGGCGAGATGCTGCTGCAGTTGTTCGATGGCGCCACCGTCGACGATCTGCCGCTGGAAACCTTGGCAGCCCGGTTCCGGATGATCGAAGCCAACATGCGACCAGTGATCGTGCCCTACGACCCGCAGACCGGCGCGGAAGACCCCTTCGTGGCCAGCGCGCTGCGCGATCTCGAAGATGCTCCGGGCACGGCCCGCAAGCTGCAGCCATTCCTGGTACAGGTGCCCCGGCAAGGCTACGACGCGCTGTGGAATGCCGGTGCGATCCAGCCGGTGGCTCCGGAGCGCTATGGCGAGCAGTTCGTCCGGCTGGTCAACCCGCGCCTGTACCACCCGAAATTCGGACTGCATTGGGACGACAATCCCCAGTTCTTGGCGGCGGAAGCGCTCGTCGGATGATTCGCTCCTCTTTTTTCTTTCCGCACCGGATGCGGAGATGAGACCTCGGCCGCGGCCATGCTCGTGGCAGGTCTGCGAGGCATCAGCGGATTTTCCGATGGGATTGTGTGAGACAACCCAAAAATACGACATGCCCACCTGTCGCAATCCCTGCGACTGTGGCGGGTGAAGATTTCGATGAAACAGGGGGACAAGAGATGAGTTACGGGGTGAAGCTGCACGTCTGGGGCGAACGCGCGCTGTTCACCAGGCCCGAGATGAAGGTCGAGCGCGTCTCCTATGACGTCATTACGCCGTCGGCTGCGCGCGGCATCCTGGAGGCGATCCATTGGAAGCCGGCCATCCGCTGGGTGGTGGACGGCATCCAGGTGCTCAGGCCCGTGCGATTCGAATCGATCCGGCGCAACGAGGTCGGAGGCAAGTTGTCCGCCGCCAGCGTTGGCAGGGCGATCAGGGCTGGACGGACAGACGGACTGGTCAACTACGTCGAGGAGGACCGCCAGCAACGGGCGGCGACCCTGCTGCGCGACGTGGGCTATGTGATCGCCGCGCATTTCGAGCTGACCGCTCGGGCCGGGCCGGAGGACAGCGTCGGCAAGCACTTGGACATCTTCAACCGGAGGGCCCGGAGCGGGCAATGCTTCCAGGCACCGTGCCTGGGTACGCGCGAGTTCCCCGCCAGCTTCGCCCTGGTCGAGAACGGCTACGACCTCCCCATCGCGGATGCCTCGCTGCAGGGCGAGCGCGACCTGGGCTGGATGTTGCACGACATCGACTTCGCCGACGGCATGACCCCGCGTTTTTTCCGGGCGCGCATGGTCGATGGCCTGATCCAGGTGCCGCCGCCAGGCGACGAAGGAGTGCACGGATGATCCTGTCCGCGCTCGACGAATACTACCGGCGCCTGTCGGACGACCGCGAGTCCGGCATCGCCGCACCAGGCTACAGCCAAGAGAAGATCGGCTACGCCATCGTGCTGGACGCGGACGGCCGCGTGGTCGATGTGCAGGACCTGCGTGACAGCAGCGGCAAGAAGCCGGCGCCGCGCCTACTTGGCGTGCCTCAGCCTGAAAAACGCACAGTCGCGGTCAAGTCGAACTTCCTCTGGGACAAAACCAGCTATGTGCTTGGGATCGGGAAAAACACGGCACGGACCCAGCAGGACCACGCCGCCTTCAAAACCCTGCACCGGCAGGCACTGGCCGGCAGTGAGGACCCTGGGCTGAAGGCGCTGCTGGCGTTCCTCGATGACTGGACGCCGGCCCAGTTCGCAGACAATCCTCTCTTCTCTCGCCATGGCGAGGCCTTGCTCGATGCCAACCTCGTCTTTCGCTTCGATGACGGCACGCAGCAGTTCCTGCACCAGCGACAAGCCGCGCGCGATGCATGGAACAGGCAGCAGGCACTGGGCGCGGACGGCGTGCGCGGCATGTGTCTCGTCACTGGCCAACAGGCGCCAATGGCCCGCCTGCACCCAGCCATCAAAGGCGTCAATGGCGCGCAGAGCTCCGGTGCCTCCATCGTTTCGTTCAACCTGGATGCGTTCACGTCCTACGGCAAGAGCCAGGGCGAGAACGCACCGGTGTCCGAACAGGCTGCTTTCGCCTATACCACCGCGCTCAACCATCTCCTGCGGCGCACCGAGGACAATCATCAGCGCCTGCAGCTGGGGGACACCACCGTGGTGTTCTGGGCACAGGGTGCAGGCGCCCAGGCTGCCGAGGATTTCGTTGCCACCTTCTTCGGTACACAGCAACCCGACAGCGAAGGGCTGGACGATGCCCAGGCAACCCGGCGATTGGCCCAGGCGCTGGAACAGCTACGGCAGTTGCGGCCCTTGCGCGAACTGGACAGCCGCCTGGACGAGGACACGCGCATTTTCGTGCTTGGCCTGGCGCCGAATGCCTCGCGGCTATCGATCCGATTCTGGGAAACGACATCGCTGTCAAGCTTCGCCAACCGCCTGGCCGACCACTACCGAGACCTCGCGCTGGAGCCATCGGCCTGGAGGCGCCCGCCAACGCCGCAGTATCTGGCCCTGCAGACCGCACCGGTCTATGGAGAGAACGGCAGGCCCAAGGCCGAGGACGTGCCGCCGCTTCTGGCCGGCGAACTGACGCGCGCCATCCTCACCGGCATGCGCTACCCGCGCAGCATCCTTGGCGCGATCGTGATGCGCTTCCGCGCCGACGGGCAGATCAGTCCACTGCGCGTGGCACTGTGCAAGGCCGTCCTGGCGCGCGAGGCGCGGCTGGGCATGCACCATGGAACGTCAACCAACAAGGGGGAACCACCCGTGAGTCTTGATACCAGCAATACCGACCCCGGCTACCTGCTGGGGCGGCTGTTCTCGTCGCTTGAAAACCTGCAGCGCGCCGCACTGGGCGCGCAGGTCAACGCGACCATCCGCGACCGTTACTACGGCGCTGCCTCGGCTACGCCTGCAAGCATCTTCCCGGTGCTGCTGCGCAACGCGCAGAACCACTTTGGAAAATTGCGCAAGGACAAGGCCGGGCTCGCGATGAGCCTTGAAAAGGAAATCGGTCAGATCGTCGATTCCTTCCCACCGAGCCTTCCACGTAGCCTGCTGATCGAAGCGCAAGGCCGCTTCGCCATCGGCTATTACCACCAGACCCAGGCGCGTTTCGCCCGCAGCGGCAACCAGGACGCCCCCCTTACCGACTCCGAAGGAGAAACCGCATGAGTGCCATCGCCCACCGCTATGAGTTCGTCTACTTGTTCGATGTCACCAATGGCAACCCCAATGGCGACCCGGACGCCGGCAACCTGCCACGCCTGGACCCGGAGACCAACCGCGGCCTGGTCACCGACGTGGCGCTCAAGCGAAAGATCCGCAATTACGTCGCGCTGGAAAAGGAAAATGAAGCCGGCTATGCGATCTACATGTAGGAAAAGGCAATCCTCAACCAGCAGCATCAGAAATCCTGGGAAGCACTCGGAATTGCGCCCGATGTCAAGGATGGCTTCAAGAAGCTGCCCAAGGACGAAGCCAAAGCACGCGAACTGACCGCATGGATGTGTGGAAACTTTTTTGACGTCCGGACCTTCGGCGCAGTAATGACCACCGGTGTCAATGCCGGCCAGGTGCGCGGCCCGGTGCAGCTCGCCTTTGCAACATCGGTGGAACCGGTATTGCCTCTGGAAGTTTCGATCACACGTGTGGCTGTCACCACCGAGAAGGAATCCGAAGCCCAGAGTGGTGACAATCGCACGATGGGCCGCAAGCACATCATCCCTTACGGCCTTTACCGCGCTCACGGCTTCGTCTCGGCCAAGCTGGCCGAACGCACCGGTTTCTCCGAGGACGATCTGCAGCTGTTGTGGCGCGCACTGACCAATCTGTTCGAACACGACCGGTCGGCGGCACGCGGCGAGATGGCTGCGCGCAAGCTGGTCGCGTTTGAGCATGAGCATCCGATGGGCAACGCGCCGGCGCACGCGCTGTTCGACAAGGTCAAGGTGACGCGTGTGGAAGGCCAGTCCGAAACGCCGGCACGCGGTTTCGCTGATTACCGGGTCCACATTGATCGCGAACTGCCGGTGGGCGTGACCCTGATCGAAGTGTTCTGAAGTGCGGAGGAGAGCGGATGCCATGGACGACGAAGACCTGATCCCGCTCTCCGCCCTCCAGCATTATCTTTACTGTCCGCGCCAGTGTGCACTGATCCATCTGGAGCAGCAGTGGAAAGAGAACCGGCAGACGGCCGAAGGCCGTCTATTGCACGAGCGCGCCGACGTTCCGCAGGCCGAACGTCGGCGCGGCGTGCGCACCGTGACCGCGATGCCCCTGCTGAACCTGCAACTGGGCATCACCGGCAAGGCTGACGTGGTCGAGTTCCACCACACCGAGTCCGGCGAACGCGTCTTTCCCGTCGAGTACAAGCGCGGGCGCCCCAAGTCACATCGAGCCGATGAGGTGCAGCTGTGTGCCCAAGGGTTATGTCTGGAAGCGATGCTGGACACCCACGTCTACGCGGGCGCCCTGTTCTACGGCCAGACCCGGCGCCGCAAGGACGTGACTTTCGACCAGGAACTGCGTGCACTGACGCGGGCCACCATCACCGGCACGCGTGCCATGCTGGCGTTGGGGAAAACGCCCTCGGCCCGCTACGAGGCAAAACGCTGCGACCCCTGCTCGCTGCTCGACCTGTGCCAGCCGCGGCTGCTCGGCCGCCGCAGCGTCCAAGCCTGGCTCCAGCGCCAGCTCGAACACGAGGAAGAATAGCCATGCGCCGCCAGCTCAACACGCTTTACGCCACAACTGACGGTGCCTGGTTGCGCAAGGATGGCGCCAACATCGTGCTGGAAGTTGAGCGCCAAGAGCGCGCGCGCCTACCCGTGCACATGCTGGAGAGCCTGGTCTGCATCGGCCGCGTGGCGGTATCTCCGCAGTTGCTCGGCTTCTGCAGCGCACAGGGCATCAGCATCTGCTACCTGACGCCACAGGGCCGCTTCCTGGCACGGGTCGAGGGGCCAGTATCGGGCAACGTACTGCTTCGGCGTGAGCAGTACCGGCGCAGCGACGACCCCTCCCGCTGCGCCGCCATCGTTCGTAATCTGCTGGCCGGCAAGATCCACAACCAGCGTGCCGTGCTGGCGCGCGGCTGGCGCGACCACGGCGACCGGCTGGCTGACGCACCCGCTTTTCAGCACGCGCTCAAGCGGCTGCGACGCATCCCGCAGCGTCTTCTTCTGGAGAACGACGTGGATATCCTGCGAGGGCTGGAAGGCGAAGCGGCGCAGGCCTACTTCGGCGTGTTCGATCAGCTCGTGCGCGCTGAATCGCCGCTGCTGCGCTTCGGTGGCCGCAACCGCCGCCCTCCGCGCGACGCCTTGAACGCCCTGCTCTCTTTCCTCTACACCTTGCTGACGCACGACTGCCGCTCCGCATTGGAGACCGTTGGCCTGGACCCCGCAGTAGGCTTCCTGCACCGCGACCGACCAGGACGCCCCAGCTTGGCGCTTGACCTGGCCGAAGAATTCAGGCCACTGCTGGGCGAACGCCTTGCGCTGTCCCTGATCAACCGCCGACAACTGAATGAACGCGACTTTCAGGTCTTCGACAATGGCGCAGTGCAACTAAAGGACGAGGCCCGCAAGAACGTGCTGGTGGCCTACCAGGAGCGCAAGCGCGAACAGCTGCAACACGCGTTCCTGGGCGAGAAAGTAGACATTGGACTGCTGCCCTTTGTGCAGGCTCAACTGCTGGCACGCCACCTGCGTGGGGACTTGGACGGTTACCCGCCGTTCCTGTGGCAATGACACGGAGCCATGCGCGATGATGGTCTTGGTCAGCTATGACGTGAGCACAATCGCCCCCGGCGGAGAAAAGCGACTGCGCCGGGTCGCCAAGGCCTGCCGCGACGTGGGTCAGCGGGTACAGTATTCGGTCTTTGAGATCGAGGTCGAACCTGCGCAGTGGGTCCAGCTGAGGCAGCGACTGTGTGACCTGATCGACCCTGAGTGCGACAGCCTGCGCTTTTATCAGCTGGGCGCGAAGTGGGAGGGCCGCGTTGAACACATCGGCGCCAAGCCCAGCGTGAACTTCAAGGGTCCACTTATCTTCTGATGCGAACCCCAAGCGACCGGAAACAACCGGGCCGGTTCGCGCGCAGCTAAGTCATTGATCCGCATGGATGGGACCCCTGTGGTGGCCCCTGCAACCGATCGAGATGCGTATCCGTCAGCTCGGTTCGCATTGATGAGTCTTTTCCCCTGTCCAGCCAAGCATTTATGCTGAGGGAGTCGCGCTCTCACGAGCGCGTGGATTGAAACACCTCGACCCAAGTCGTCCCCGGAGCGATGGGGCCGGTCGCGCTCTCACGAGCGCGTGGATTGAAACCTCTTTGCGTTGGAGACCGCCATGCGGGCCGGCGAGGTCGCGCTCTCACGAGCGCGTGGATTGAAACCTTAGCATGAACACGACCCTAGGCCAGCGACTGGTCGCGCTCTCACGAGCGCGTGGATTGAAACGACCTGATGCTCATGCGCGTGGCCGCCCGGCGTGGTCGCGCTCTCACGAGCGCGTGGATTGAAACATCTTCACCAAGGGCGTGCGCTACGAGCGGCGCTAGTCGCGCTCTCACGAGCGCGTGGATTGAAACAGGAGGACTTCGTTGGTCGACTCCCACTCGGCCGGTCGCGCTCTCACGAGCGCGTGGATTGAAACTGCAGGCCGGCGATACCGCCGCCGTGGTAGCGCGGTCGCGCTCTCACGAGCGCGTGGATTGAAACGGCGCGTGCACCGCGGCCACCGTGTCGGCGCACCCGGTCGCGCTCTCACGAGCGCGTGGATTGAAACCAATGCTCCCCGCCAGCCCACTCCGGGCCGGCGGGTCGCGCTCTCACGAGCGCGTGGATTGAAACTGCAGGCCGGCGAT
>DATCUN010000280.1:0-4551 GCA_036561825.1 Pseudomonas sp. | reverse complement strand
TGTGCAGAGTATACCGGCAGTGGCGGATGTAAACGACCGCCGGACGGTTGCCGGTGGCGAAATGCCCGGTCACGCAATTGTCACAATCGATTCATAGAGTGTTCATACGGCCTGCCGATACTGGCCCCCGATCAAGACCATTCCAATCCGTTAGGAGCAAGGCATGAAATTCAAGCGTTTGATGGCGGCCATGACCTTCGTTGCCGCCGGCGTCGCTACCGCCAGCGCGGTCGCTGCCATTGACCCGGCTCTGCCGGCCTACCAGAAGGCCAGCGGCGTGTCCGGCAACCTGTCCAGCGTCGGCTCCGACTCCCTGGCCAACCTGATGACCCTGTGGGCCGAGGACTACAAGAAGTTCTACCCGAACGTCAACATCCAGATCCAGGCTGCCGGTTCCTCCACCGCGCCGCCCGCGCTGACCGAGGGCACTGCCAACCTCGGCCCGATGAGCCGCGAGATGAAGGACAACGAGCTGCAGGCCTTCGAAGAGAAGCACGGCTACAAGCCGACCGCCGTGCCGGTAGCCATCGATGCCCTGGCCGTGTTCGTGCACAAGGACAACCCGATCAAGAGCCTGGACATCGCCCAGGTTGACGCCATCTTCTCCAGCACCCGCCTGTGCGGTGGCGCCAAGGACCTCAAGACCTGGGGCGACCTGGGCCTGACCGGCGAGTGGGCGGCCAAGCCGATCCAGCTGTTCGGTCGCAACTCGGTGTCCGGTACCTACGGCTACTTCAAGGAATCCGCGCTGTGCAAGGGTGACTTCAAGGCCAACGTCAACGAGCAGCCGGGCTCCGCCTCGGTGGTGCAGTCGATCTCCAGCACCCTGAACGGCATCGGCTACTCGGGCATCGGCTACAAGACCTCCAGCGTCCGCGCCGTACCGCTGTCGAAGAAGGGCGGCGAAGCCTTCGAAGCCAACGAAGCCAACGCCCTGGCCGGCAAGTTCCCGCTGGCGCGCTACTTCTACGTCTACGTGAACAAGGCGCCGAACAAGCCGCTGAGCCCGCTGGATGCCGAGTTCATCAAGCTGGTACTGTCCAAGCAGGGTCAGGAAGTGGTCGTCAAGGACGGCTACATCCCGCTGCCGAGCAAGATCGCCGCGAAAGCTCTGAAGGATCTTGGCCTGTAAGTCGACGACTGACAGTGGCACGGATGCCACGGGCGTAAGCCCGAGCTAGAGCAACGCCCGCCCCTCCCGAGAGTGGCGGGCGTTGCTGCGTCACCACCCTGTAATCTTTGTGTCATAAACCCCCGTTAGGGTGTGCGCATGAATGACTTGGCCAATGAAACCATGACTTCCTCCTCAAAATCGCAACGACTGGATTTCAATACGCCGGCGCTCCAGCGCAAGCGTCGCATGCGCGCGCTCAAGGACCACCTGGCGCGTTGGTACGTGTCCATTGGCGGTCTCGCCGTCCTTGGCGCGATTACCCTGATCTTCTTCTATCTGACCAGCGTCGTGCTGCCGATCTTCGGCGGTGCCGAGCTGGAGGCGCGTGATGCGCAGCAGCCGGCCTGGCTGGCGCAGCAGGACAAGCCGCTGCTGCTCGCCATTGAGGAGCAGAATCAGGTGGCCATGCGCCTGGATCGGGCCGGCCAGGTGCAATTCTTCGAACTGAAGAACGGCAAGGCGCTGAATCGCGCCAGCCTGCCGCTGCCGGCCGGCGTGGCCGTCACCTCGGTGGTCGAGGACCAGCCGGGTAGCCGCCGCGTGGCGCTGGGCCTGTCCAACGGCCAGGCACTGGTGCTGCAGCACAACTACAAGGTCACCTATCCGGACAACGTCAAGACCATCGTCGGGGCGATCGACTATCCGTTCGGTGAGGCGCCCATCGCCCTCGACCCGCAGGGTCGCGCGCTGGAGCGTGTGGGCCTCAGCCTCAACGATTCGACCCTGATGCTGGCCGCCTCCACCGGCAGCGAGCTGCATGTGCTGAGCCTGAGTCGCGAAGAGAATCTGTTCACCGGCGAAGTCACTGTCGCCGAGCAGCGCCTGAGCCTGCCGCAGATCGCCGACCCGATTCGCGCGCTGGTCGTCGATCCGCGCCAGCAGTGGCTGTACGTGTTCAACGGCCGCGCCACCGCCGACGTGTTCGACCTGCGCACCAACAGCCTGAACGGTCGCTATAACCTGGCCCGCGACGGCGAAACCGAGATCTCCAGCGCCACTTCGCTGCTCGGCGGCATCTCGCTGATGGTCGGCGACTCGAAAGGCGGCATCGCCCAGTGGTTCATGGTCCGCGACCAGGAAGGCAAGGCGGCCCTGACCCGCATCCGCGAGTTCCAGCTGGGCGACAGCCCGGTGACCCAGATCCTCGCCGAAGAGCGCCGCAAGGGCTTCCTCGCCCTCGACGCCGCAGGCACCCTGGGCATCTTCCACAGCACCGCGCACCGCACCCTGCTGACCCAGCAGGTCGCCGAAGGCGCCGCGGTCGCCGCCCTGTCGCCGCGTGCCACCCGCGTGCTGGTGGAGAGCAACGGCCAGCTGCAGCGCTTCGTGATCGACAACCCGCACCCGGAAGTGTCGTGGAGCGCGCTGTGGGGCAAGGTCTGGTACGAGAGCTATGACGAGCCCAAGTACGTCTGGCAGTCGACCTCGGCCAACACCGACTTCGAGCCCAAGCTGAGCCTGGCGCCGCTGACCTTCGGCACCCTCAAGGCGGCCTTCTACGCCATGCTGCTGGCCGCCCCGCTGGCGATCTGCGCGGCGATCTACACCGCCTACTTCATGGCCCCGGCGATGCGTCGCAAGGTCAAGCCGGTGATCGAGCTGATGGAAGCGCTGCCGACGGTGATCCTCGGCTTCTTCGCCGGCCTGTTCCTCGCGCCCTATGTGGAAGGCCACCTGCCGGGCATCTTCAGCCTGCTGCTGCTGACCCCGGTCGGCATCCTCCTCGCCGCCTGGCTGTGGAGCCGCCTGCCGGAGAGCATCCGCCTGCGCGTGCCGGACGGCTGGGAAGCGGCGCTGCTGATCCCGGTGATCCTCGGCGTCGCCGCCCTGTCGCTGGGCATGAGCGGCCACATGGAGAACTGGTTCTTCGGCGGCGACATGCGCCTGTGGCTGTCCAACGACCTGGGCATCGCCTTCGACCAGCGCAACGCCCTGGTAGTCGGCCTGGCGATGGGCTTCGCGGTGATCCCGAACATCTTCTCGATCGCCGAAGACGCCGTGTTCAGCGTGCCGAAGAGCCTGACCTTCGGCTCCCTGGCCCTCGGCGCCACGCCGTGGCAGACCCTGACCCGCGTGGTGATCCTCACCGCCAGCCCGGGCATCTTCTCGGCACTGATGATCGGCCTCGGCCGGGCGGTGGGCGAGACCATGATCGTGCTGATGGCCACCGGCAACACGCCGATCATGGACATGAACATCTTCGAAGGTCTGCGCACCCTGGCCGCCAACACGGCGGTGGAAATGCCCGAGTCGGAAGTCGGCAGCAGCCACTACCGCGTGCTGTTCCTCGCTGCGCTGGTGCTGCTGGCCTTCACCTTCGTGATGAACACCCTGGCGGAGCTCATTCGTACCCGCCTGCGCAAGAAATATGCCTCGCTCTAAGACTCGGGAAGGTAGACGTCCGTGAACGTGAAACAGAAAAACCTGAAAACCTGGTTCAAGAGCGGTTCGCCGTGGGTATGGATGACCGGTGGCGCGGTGTCCATCGCGGTGATCATGACCCTCGGCCTGCTGGCGGTCATCGCCGTGCGCGGCCTCGGCCACTTCTGGCCGGCTGACGTGCTGGAAGCCACCTACCGCATCCCCGGCCAGGAGCCGAAGGTGATCGCCGGCGAGATGGTCCAGGCCGAAGAGGTGCCGCGTGCGCGCCTCGCCGCCACGGGCCTGCCGGTGGACACCGCGGGCGGCGAGTTCATGACCCGCGAGCTGCTCAAGGTCGGCAACCGCGAGGTCTATGGCGCCGACTTCAACTGGGTGGTCGGCGAGTGGCTGCACGAGCCGCACACCCCCGAGCAGCTGGTGGTGCTCGAGCGCCGCGAGTGGGGCAACTTCTACGGCTACCTGCAGGGCGTCAAGGAAGCCGGCAAGCTGGTCGCCGAAGGCGATGCGGCCTGGGCCGCGCTGCAGGCGCGCATCGACCGTGTCGACGAGCTGCACGCGCAGATCGCCCGCCTGGAGAAGAAGGACATCGGCCGCATCAACGCCGGTCTGGAGCGCCTGCGTCTGCAGACCCGCGAGCTGGAGTTGAACGGCAAGCTGGATGCCGTCGCCCAGGCCGACCTGGACGCCGAGCGCGCCCAGTGGGACGCCGAGTACAAGGTGCTCGAGGAGCAGCTGGTCGCCCTGCAGCAGCAGTTCAACCGCGACAGCATCATGGTCAAGACCGTCGACGGTCGCGAGCTGGAGCTGAGCCTGGGCAAGGTGGTGCGTGCCTACCAGCCGAATGGCATGGGCATCTTCGACAAGCTGGGCTTCTACTTCGCCAAGCTGTGGGAGTTCGTCAGCGACGAGCCGCGCGAGGCCAACACCGAAGGCGGCATCTTCCCGGCGATCTTCGGTACGGTGATGATGACCCTGATCATGGCGGTGATCGTCAC
>DATCUN010000279.1:0-5491 GCA_036561825.1 Pseudomonas sp. | reverse complement strand
GCGGCATTCCCGCCAGCGTGGTGCGGCTGGCCGGCATCTACGGGCCGGGCCGGCGCTGGCTGCTCAGCCAGGTGCGTGCCGGCTACCGGGTGAGCAGCGAGCCGCCGCTGTATGGCAATCGCATCCACGCCGACGATGCGGCCGGCCTGCTGGCCTGCCTGTTGCAGGCCGATGCCCGCGGGGTGGAGCTGGAGGCGGTGTATCTCGGCGTCGACGACGAGCCGGCGCCGTTGCATGAAGTGATTGCCTGGTTGCGCGGGCAACTGGGCGTCAGCCACTGGGCGGCCGAGTCGACGGTCCGCCGCGCCGGCAGCAAGCGCTGCAGCAACGCCCGGGCCCGTGCGCTGGGCTGGGTGCCGCACTATCCGAGCTATCGCGAGGGCTACGCGGCGCTGCTGGAGTCGGTGGCCGAATGCCCTCGGTGAGCGGCAGGGCTAAGGGCGAGTGGCCTGTGCGGTCAGTTGGTTAACGCGGTATCGGGGCCATGGCCGCCGAAACTGACTGACAGAACTAACCAAACAGGCCACTAATCGCGTTCCAGCAGCCAGGCCCTTCGGCCGGGGCGGTACTGCGGCTCGTCGCTGTGCAGGGCCTGGTTGTCCGCCGTGTAGATGCTCAGCTCGTCGTCGGCCAGCTGGAACAGCCATTCGCGCCCCTGCTCGGCGTTCTGTAGCCAGATGATCTCCTGCTCCTCGCTGCGTTCGGCGCAGTCGCCGGCCAGGCACAGGGCGTAGCGTTCGACACCGGGCAGGCCCTCGACCCGGCCGTCGGGGTGGAAGCGCACCCGGCCCTGCTGGCCGGCGCCTTCGCGGATTTCCCAGTCGCCGCCGAGCAGGGCGGCGTACAGCGCCTGTTCGAAGGCCTGGCCGGGCAGGCCGTCGGCGGCCGTTTCGGCGAGGCTGAAGCGTTGCTCGGGCGCGCTGGCGCTGGGCTGCTGAACCAGCTCGTCGCCGTCGACGGCGAAACCTTGCTGATAGTCGCCGTGGAAGGTCACCCGCCAGTGCGCGTCGCCTTCCGGTGCCAGGTGGCCCTCGCCGAATTCGGCGCCGTTGCTCGACCAGGCGGTGTGCCGCTGTGGCGCGAAGCGCCATTCCAGG
The DNA here is from genome assembly GCA_036561825.1 of Pseudomonas sp. Taxonomy (GTDB): domain Bacteria; phylum Pseudomonadota; class Gammaproteobacteria; order Pseudomonadales; family Pseudomonadaceae; genus Geopseudomonas. The sequence continues at coordinate 4,394 of DATCUN010000279.1, read as the reverse complement.
GTCGGGCCGTAGGCGAGCATGGCCTCGCGCAGCTTGCCGCTGTCGGCGGCGGCCTCGATGGCCGGCTGGTTGATCCAGGTGCCGGCGATATCGTCCGGTCCGCTGGCGCAGCCGCCGAGCAGGGCGGTGCACAGCAGAAAGGGCAGGGCATGGCGCATGGGGGCGTCCTTTCCGGGAAAAACGGGGGGATGTCGCGGTGCGCCGGCGCGGGTCCGGCGCACCGTGGGGATCAGGCGAGGACGAGAATGGCGTCCATCTCCACCTGGGCACCGCGCGGCAGGGCGGCCACGCCGATGGCGGCGCGCGCCGGGTAGGGCGGCTGGAAGTAGCGGCTCATCACCTCGTTGACGGTGGCGAAGTTGCCGAGATCGGTGAGGAAGATGTTCAACTTGGCGGTATCGGCCAGCGAGCCACCGGCGGCCGCGGCGACGGCCTTGAGGTTCTCGAACACCTGCACGGCCTCGGCCTCGAAGCCGCCTTCGACCATCTGCATGGTGGCCGGCACCAGCGGGATCTGCCCGGACAGGTAGACGGTGTTGCCGGCCTTGATGGCCTGGGAGTAGGTGCCGATGGCCGCCGGGGCCTGGTCGGTGCTGATGACGCTCTTGCTCATGGGAGCTCCTTGCAGAGGGTGGCGAAGGCAGGCGCCGGGGTGCGGCGGGCGCGCTGCCGGTGAGGCTGGCCGGCGCGGCTCAGGCGCGCAGGCGGGTGATGCGGGTGACCTCTTTGATCGTGCGCAGGCGCTTGATGACCCGCGCCAGGTGCACGCGGTCGTGCACGCTGACCACCAGCTGGACCACGCTGATGCGGCCGTCGCGCTCGTCCATGCTGATCTTCTCGATGTTGCCGTCGGCGCTGGCCACCGCGGTGGCCAGCAGGGCGATCAGGCCGCGCTGGTGCTCCAGCTCGACGCGCAGCTCGACGTTGAACTCGCCGCTGACGTCCTTGGCCCAGGACAGCGGGATGCACTTGTCCGGGTTGTGGCGGAATTCGCTGATGTTGTGGCAGCCATCGAGGTGGATGACCATGCCCTTGCCGGCCGACAGGTGGCCGACGATGGGGTCGCCGGGGATCGGTGTGCAGCACTTGGCGTAGCTGATCACCAGGCCCTCGGTGCCGCGGATCGCCAGCGGGCCTTCGTGGCTGGGCATCTGCTCGCTGCCGCCTTCGGCCAGCAGGCGGCGCGCCACCACGTAGGCCATGCGGTTGCCGAGGCCGATGTCCTCGAGCAGGTCGTCGAGGCTGTCCTGCTGGTATTCGGCGAGCACCGCGGCGAGGCGCTCGGCGGCGATCCGCTCGAGGTGGCTGTCGAAGCCGGCCAGCGCCTTGTTGAGCAGACGCTCGCCGAGGCTGACCGACTCCGAGCGGCGCTGCTGCTTGAGCGAATGGCGGATGTGGGTGCGCGCCTTGCCGGTGACCACGAAGTTGAGCCAGGCCGGATTCGGCCGCGCGCCCGGGGCGGTGACGATCTCCACCGTCGCACCGCTCTGCAGCTGCTCGGACAACGGCGCCAGGCGGCGGTTGATGCGGCAGGCGATGCAGCTGTTGCCGACGTCGGTGTGCACCGCATAGGCGAAGTCGACCGCCGTGGAACCCTTGGGCAGTTCCATGATGCGGCCCTTGGGGGTGAACACGTAGACCTCGTCGGGAAACAGGTCGATCTTCACGTTCTCGATGAACTCGAGGGAGTTGCCTGCGCGTTGCTGTAGTTCGAGGATGCCCTTGACCCACTGGCGGGCACGGGCGTGGCTGCCGCGCGGGCTTTCCTCCTCGTTGGACTTGTACAGCCAGTGCGCGGCGATGCCGTGCTTGGCCATCTCTTCCATCTCGCGGGTGCGGATCTGGATCTCGATGGGCACGCCGTGCATGCCGAACAGGGTGGTGTGCAGCGACTGGTAGCCGTTGGCCTTGGGGATCGCGATGTAGTCCTTGAAGCGGCCGGGGAACGGCTTGTACAGGCTGTGCACCGCGCCGAGCACCCGGTAGCAGGTGTCGACCTTGTCGACGGTGATGCGGAAGGCGTAGACGTCCATGATCTCGTTGAACGCCCGGCGCTTGCCACGCATCTTCTGGTAGATGCTGTAGAGGTGCTTCTCGCGCCCGGTGACCACCCCTTCCAGGCCTTCCTGGGTCAGGCAGTTGGTCAGCGATTCCTGGATCTTGCCGACGATCTCGCGGCGGTTGCCGCGCGCCTTTTTCACTGCCTGGCGGATGCGTTCGGCGCGCATCGGGTGCATAGCCTTGAAGCCGAGGTCCTCGAACTCCGCGAACACGTTGTGCATGCCCAGGCGGTTGGCGATCGGCGCGTAGATCTCCAGGGTTTCCTTGGCGATGCGCCGGCGCTTCTCGCCGGCCAGCACCTCGAGGGTGCGCATGTTGTGCAGGCGGTCGGCCAGCTTGACCAGGATCACGCGGATGTCGCGGGCCATGGCCATGGCCATCTTCTGGAAGTTTTCCGCCTGCGCCTCGGCCTTGGTCTGGAAGTCCATCTGGGTCAGCTTGCTGACCCCGTCGACCAGTTCGGCGACGGTCTCGCCGAATTGCGCGCTGAGGGCGTCCTTGGGGATGCCGGTGTCCTCGATGACGTCGTGCAGCATGGCGGCCATCAGGCTCTGATGGTCCATGTGCATGTCGGCGAGGATGCTGGCCACGGCCAGCGGATGGGTGACGTAGGGTTCGCCGCTGCGCCGGCGCTGGCCGTCATGGGCCTGCTCGGCGTAGTAGTAGGCGCGGCGGACCAGGTTGACCTGGTCCGTCGTGAGGTAGCTGTAAAGCCTGTCGGCGAGGGCGTCTATGCTGGGCAAGGGGTCACTCCAGACCGGACTGTGCCGGTACTTCAGGCGCGCGACGTCGACCTGGCAATTCAGATCTCCTCGCTGTTGTTTTCCTCGAAGGCAGCAAACAGCGGAGTTTCCTCGACGATGTCTTCCTGCGCGACTACTTCATAGTTGACCAGGCCTTCGGCGATTTCACGCAGGGCCACCACGGTCGGCTTGTCGTTGTCCCAGGCTACTTTCGGCTCCTTGCCGCCGGTCGCCAGCTGGCGGGCGCGCTTGCTGGAGAGCATGACCAGTTCAAAACGGTTATCGACGTTGTCCAGGCAGTCTTCGACGGTGACGCGGGCCATGGTGTTCCTCTTTATCGCAACGGCTGGGCCCGGGAGTGCCGGGCGGATTGGATAGTCTAAAAAATCGCCAATGGTTAGGGAAGTGCCGAATGCGTTGGCGCTTCAGCGCAACAGGCGTTCGAGCAACCCGGCATGGCGCTGCTGCTGGGCGCACTGGTGCAGCTGGCGGGCGCGGAAGATCGCCTTGAGGTCTTCCAGAGCATGGCTGAACTGGTCGTTGATTACCACATAGTCATACTCGACGAAGTGGCTCATTTCGCTGACCGCCTCGCGCATGCGCTGCTCGATGATCGCCTCGCTGTCCTGGCCGCGGTTGTTCAGACGCTGGCGCAGCGCCTCCTGCGACGGCGGCAGGATGAAGATCGACTGCGCGTGCGGCATCAGCCGGCGCACCTGCTGGGCGCCCTGCCAGTCGATCTCGAGGATCAGGTCGAGGCCGCCGGCGAGGGTCTGCTCGACCCAGCGCTGCGAGGTGCCGTAGAGATTGCCGAACACCTCGGCGTGCTCGAGGAAGGCGTCCTGCTCGAGCATGCCGAGAAAGTCCTCGCGGGCGACGAAGTGGTAGTTCACCCCGTCCACCTCGCCCGGGCGCATGGCGCGGGTGGTGTGCGACACCGAGACGCGGATCTGTTCGTTGCTGTCGAGCAGCGCCTTGACCAGGCTGGTCTTGCCGGCACCGGAGGGCGCCGAAACGATGTAGAGGGTGCCGGACGTGGCGCTCATTTGGGTTCCTGTCACTGCGGGATTACTCGATGTTCTGCACTTGTTCGCGCATCTGCTCGATCAACACCTTGAGGTTGACCGCAGCCTGCGTGCTGCGCGGGTCGAAGGCCTTGGAGCCGAGGGTGTTGGCCTCGCGGTTGAGTTCCTGCATCAGGAAGTCCAGCCGCCGACCGGCGGCGCCGCCGGCCTTGAGCACGCGGCGCACCTCGCGCACATGGGTGCTCAGACGATCCAGCTCCTCGGCCACGTCACTCTTCTGCGCCAGCATCACCAGTTCCTGCTCCAGGCGCTGCGGGTCCAGTTCGACCTGCAGTTCGGCGCAGCGGTCGAGGATCTTCTGCCGCTGGGTGGCGAGCATCTGCGGCACCAGCTCGCGCAGGTTGTCGACCTCGGCAAGCATCGCGACCAGGCGCTCCTCGAGCAGCGCGGCCAGGGCGGCGCCTTCGCGGCCGCGGCCGCTCTTCAGCTCGTTCAGCGCCTGCTCGAACAGCGCCAGGGCGGCGGCGTTCAGCGCCTGCGGATCGGCGGCGTCGGCCACCAGCAC
>DATCUN010000278.1:0-2416 GCA_036561825.1 Pseudomonas sp. | reverse complement strand
GGCCAGCCGGAGCTGGACGCCGTGCTCGAGCAGGCGGTAGGAGAAGGTGATGCGCTGGCGCAGCTGGCGGAACTCCGGCTGCTCGAGCACGGCGTCCAGCTCCGGCTGGCCGAACAGCACCACCTGCAGCAGCTTGCAGTGCTCGGTTTCCAGGTTGGTCAGCAGGCGTAGCGCTTCCAGGGTCTTCGGCGGCAGGGCCTGTGCTTCGTCGATCAGCAGCACGGTGCGCTTGCCCTCGGCCGCCAGCTCGATCAGCCGCTGGTTGAGGGCGGCCAGCAGGCTATGGTCATCCAGATGCTCGGCATCGGCGATGCGCAGCTCATGGGCCAGCGCCTGGCGCAGGTCGCGCGGACTGAGGCCGGGGTTGGGCAGCCAGGCCACCTGCCAGCGCCCGTCATCCTCGCTGAGGGCGTTGAGCAGCGCACGGCACAGCAGGGTCTTGCCGGTGCCCACCTCGCCGCTGACCTTGATGAAGCCTTCGCCCTCGCCCAGCGCCACGCGCAGCAGGTTGAGGCAGGCCTGATAGGGCGCCAGCCGCACCAGAAAGGCGGTGTTGGGGGTGAGGGCGAAGGGTTTCTCGCCCAGGCCGAAGAAGCTCAGGTACATGGGCCTACCTCAGCTCGCGGAAGCTGGCCGCGCTCTTCTGCAGCTCTTCGAGCCAGGTATCGGCGCCGATTACCTGCGGGCGCAGGAGGATCACCAGCTCGCTGCGCACCAGGTCCTTGCGCTGCTGCTGGAACAGCACGCCTAGGAACGGCAGCTTCGACAGCCAGGGCACATTGGCGTCGGTGTTGTCGCTGACATCCTCCAGCAGGCCGCCGATCACCACCACCTGGCCGCTGCGCGCCCGCACGATGGAGTCTGACTGGCGGGTGGTGGACAGCGCCAGCGGCAGCTCGAGCACGCGGTCCTCGCCGAAGCTGATCTTCTTGTTCTGGTCCTGCACGCGACTGACCGTCGGCCGCACGTGCAGGGTGACCTCCTCGTGCTGGTTGATCTGCGGCGTCACGTCCAGCGAGATGCCGGAGAAGAACGGCGTCAGGGTGACATCCTGGGTCGGCTCGGCAATCCCGGTGGTGGTGGTGGTGTTGGTCGACGACACGTCGGTGACGAAGAACTCGTCGGAGCCGACCTTGATCACCGCCTTCTGGTTGTTCAGCGTGGAGATCCGCGGGCTGGACAGCACGCGCACCTGGCCCTGGGTTTCCAGCAGCTGCAGCAGGCCGCTGAAGTCGCCGACGCTGAGCGCCGCGCTGAATACCCCACCGATGCCCTGCACGCCGCTCAACTCGGCGCCATCCAGAGCAAGGCCGAAGGTGCTGTTGCCCTCTTTGCCCAGCTGGGTCCAGTTGATGCCGGCCTGGAAGCTGTCGCTCAGGCGCACCTCGAGGATCTTCGCCTCGAGGATCACCTGGCGCTGCAGGTTGCGCTCGGCCTGCTCGAGGAAGGCCTCGACGTTCTGCTGGTCGCTGCTGGAGGCGCGCACCACCAGCAGGCTGGCCTGCGGGTTGACCACCACCGTGTTGCCTTCCTCGTCGCCGATCAGCGCACCGACCACCTCGCCGACCTCTTTCCAGAAGTCGACCTTGCTGCTGGTCAGCACCTGGCTGGCGTTGACGGTGCTGACGCCATTGCCGCTGCCACTGTCGCCACTGTCGTTGCCGTTGTTGCTGCCCGAACGGTTGCCGGAGCTGTCGGAGTTGCTGTCGTCGCTGCCGGTGACCTGGCCGGAGCTGACCCGGGTGTCGCTGGAACCCTCGCGCTGCACGTTGAGGTAGTTGAGGTTGTAGGTGCGCGTCTGCAGCTGGTTGGGCAGGATGCGGTAGCCGTAGCTGGTGCGCTTGAAGTCGTAGCCGTAGGTATCGCGCACCGCGCGCAGCACTTCGTCGAGGGTGACGTTGCGCAGGCTGAAGGTGATCAGCCCGCTGACCTCGGGATGCACCACCAGGTTCTGCCCGGCGCCGTCCATCAGGCTGAGAAAGAACTCGCGGGCCTCCATGTCGCGCACCGCGACGTCGAAACGCGGGCCGCTGGAGAAGCCCGCGCCGTCCGGCAGCAGCGGTGGCAGCAGCGCCGCCTGCACGGCCGGCGGCGGCACGTTGCTGCGCCGGCTCTGCGCCAGGCTCTCCTCGAGCAGGCGGTCGGTCTGCTCGCGCAGCTGGCGGTCGCCATCGGTGAAGGTCTGGCAGGCGGCCAGCAGGCAGCAGGTGGCGAGCAGGCCAAGGTGCGACAGGCGAAAAGGCATCATGGGCATCAGCGGCTCAGGCTCCGGGTGGCTGGAGTCAGAATGGGTTGAATCAGGTGCAGCTCACTGCGCTGCCCCTGGCGTTCGATCAGTACGCTGCGCGCGCGGATGGCCAGCACGCGCAGGTCGCCATGGCGCTCGCCGACCTGCAGGCTGCGCCCGCCGAGCACC
>DATCUN010000277.1:0-2531 GCA_036561825.1 Pseudomonas sp. | reverse complement strand
CCGTCCGCGCGCGGCCCGGTCAGGCGCGGCGTCTGCGCCCGCCCCGCCCGCAGAGGAGCCGACTAAGCCTGCGTGAACCTTCACGGCAGGTTCTGTTGGCGGCTCCCGTCCCTTCCGATTTCCCGCTCCGAGGTATCCCATGAGCGAAAGCCAAGGCATGCACGCCAGCCCCAGTGAGTGGCCGAAGGCGCTGTTCGCCGTCGCCCTGCTGTTCTCCATCTACCAGATCATCACCGCGGCCTTCCATCCGGTGACCAGCCAGATCCTGCGCGCCGGCCACGTCGGCTTCCTGCTGCTGCTGGTGTTCCTCTGCTACCCGGCCTGGGGCAGCAAGCGGCCGTTCCAGCCGCTGGCCTGGCTGCTCGGCCTGGCCGGCATGAGCACCTTCGCCTACCAGTGGGTGTTCGAGGCCGAGCTGATCCAGCGCTCCGGCGAGCTGACCGATACCGACATGGTCATCGGCCTGCTGCTGATCGCCCTGGTGTTCGAGGCGGCGCGGCGGGTGATGGGCGTCGCCCTGCCGCTGATCTGCGGCCTGTTCCTCGCCTACGGCCTGTTCGGCGAATACCTGCCGGGCGAGCTGGCGCACCGCGGCTACGGCCTCGACCAGATCGTCAACCAGCTGTCCTTCGGCACCGAGGGCCTGTACGGCACGCCGACCTACGTGTCGGCCACCTACATCTTCCTGTTCATCCTGTTCGGCTCGTTCCTCGAGCAGGCGGGGATGATCAAGCTGTTCACCGACTTCTCCATGGGCCTGTTCGGCCACAAGCTCGGCGGCCCGGCCAAGGTGTCGGTGGCCTCCTCGGCGCTGATGGGCACCATCACCGGCTCCGGCGTGGCCAACGTGGTGACCACCGGCCAGTTCACCATCCCGCTGATGAAGCGCTTCGGCTATCGCCCGGCCTTCGCCGGCGCGGTGGAGGCGACCGCCAGCATGGGCAGCCAGATCATGCCGCCGGTGATGGGCGCGGTGGCCTTCATCATGGCCGAGACCATCAACCTGCCCTACGTGGAGGTGGCCAAGGCCGCCCTGCTGCCGGCGCTGCTGTACTTCGGCTCGACCTTCTGGATGGTCCACCTGGAGGCCAAGCGCGCCGGGCTCAAGGGCCTGCCCAAGGAGCAGTGCCCGAACGCCTGGGGTGCGGTCAAGGAGCGCTGGTACCTGCTGATCCCGCTGGCCGTGCTGGTCTACATGCTGTTCTCCGGGCGCACGCCGATGTTCTCCGGCACCGTCGGCCTGGCGCTGACCGCCATCGTCATCCTCGGCTCGGCGATCATCCTCAAGGTGTCGTCCAGCGCCTTGCGCATCGCCTTCTGGGTGGCCCTCGGCATCCTCTGCGCCGGCTTCTTCAGTCTCGGCATCGGCGTGGTGTTCGGCGTGATCGCCCTGCTGGTGGTGGTCTGCTGGTTCATCAAGGGCGGGCGCGACACCCTCGTCGTGTGCCTGCACGCGCTGGTCGAGGGCGCGCGCCACGCGGTGCCGGTGGGCATCGCCTGCGCCCTGGTCGGGGTGATCATCGGTGTGGTGTCGCTGACCGGGGTGGCCTCCACCTTCGCCGGCTACATCCTCGCCATCGGCCAGGACAACCTGTTCCTCTCCCTGGTGCTGACCATGCTCACCTGCCTGGTGCTGGGCATGGGCATCCCGACCATCCCCAACTACATCATCACCAGCTCGATCGCCGCGCCGGCACTGCTCGACCTCGGCGTGCCGCTGATCGTCTCGCACATGTTCGTCTTCTACTTCGGCATCATGGCCGACCTCACCCCGCCGGTGGCGCTGGCCGCCTTCGCCGCGGCGCCGATCGCCCGCGAGAGCGGGCTGAAGATCAGCCTGTGGGCGGTGCGCATCGCGGTGGCCGGCTTCGTGGTGCCGTTCATGGCGGTGTACGACCCGGCGCTGATGCTGCAGAGCGACAGCTGGACGGCAATCCTCTACGTGCTGTGCAAGGCGGCCTTTGCCATCGCCCTGTGGGGCGCGGTGTTCACCGGCCACCTGCAGCGTGACCTGGCCTGGTGGGAGCGCCTGCTGGCCTTCGCCGCCGGCGTGTCGCTGGTCATGGCCATGCCGGTGACCGACGAGCTCGGCTTCGCCCTCGGCGCGCTGTTCCTCGTCCAGCACATCTGGCGCGCCCGCCGCGCCGAGGTGGCGGCGGCGTGATCGGCCTGTGCCTGGGGCTGGCCGGCACGGTATGGGCAAGCCTGCCGGTGCCGGCCTTCACCCTGGCCTGGCAGCACACCATCGAGAAGGTGCGCTGGGAAGAGGACTACCGCGTCACCGCCGAGGGCCTGCTGCTCGGCGAGGCGCGGGTCAAGGGCAGCGGCGCCGGCATGGAGATTCCGGCCGACGCCGTGCTGCACGACGGCAGCTGGCACTACCGCCGCCCGTTGCCACCGCTGCAACCGCTGCGCGTCGGGCGCACGCCCGAGGCGGGGGACTACCAGCTGTGTTTCGACGGTGCCTGTCACGCACTGAGCGAATGGCTCGGCCCGCCCAGCGCGGCGCGGCCGGCGCTGGAGCTGTGGAG
>DATCUN010000276.1:0-7163 GCA_036561825.1 Pseudomonas sp. | reverse complement strand
CCCGCGCGGCTTCGCCCGCGCCCTGCAGGCCCAGGCGGCGCAGCGCCGACCTGCGGTGATCGCCGAGGTGAAGAAGGCCTCGCCGAGCAAGGGGGTGATCCGCGATCCCTTCCTGCCGGCCGAGATCGCCGCCAGCTACGCGGCCGGCGGCGCCACCTGTCTGTCGGTGCTCACCGACGTCGACTTCTTCCAGGGCAGCAACGCCTACCTGCAGCAGGCGCGCGCCGCCTGCAATCTGCCGGTGATCCGCAAGGACTTCCTCATCGATCCCTACCAGGTGGTCGAGGCGCGCGCCATCGGCGCCGACTGCGTGCTGCTGATTGTGTCTTGCCTGGACGACGGTCGGCTGGTCGAGCTGGCCCAGGTGGCCAGGGAGCAGAATCTGGACGTGCTGGTCGAGGTGCACGACGGCGCCGAGCTCGAGCGCGCGCTCAAGCACCTGGACACCCCGCTGCTCGGCATCAACAACCGCAACCTGCACAGCTTCGAGGTCTCGCTGCAGACCACCCTCGACCTGCTGCCGCGCATTCCACAGGATCGCCTGGTGGTCACCGAGAGCGGCATCCTCGCCCGCGCCGACGTCGAGCTGATGGAGCGCCACGACGTATGGAGCTTCCTGGTCGGCGAGGCGTTCATGCGCGCCGAGGAGCCCGGTGAGGAGCTGCGCCGGCTGTTCTTCCCCGCCTGATCCGTGGTGCAGAACGCAAAAGGCCGTCCCGAGGGACGGCCTTTTTGTTGCTTCGACAATCTCAGCGAGTGCCGAACACCACCATGGTCTTGCCCTTGACGTTGACCAGCCCCTGTTCCTCCAGGGCCTTGAGCACGCGGCCGACCATCTCGCGCGAGCAGCCGACGATGCGGCCGATCTCCTGGCGGGTGATCTTGATCTGCATGCCGTCGGGGTGGGTCATGGCGTCCGGCTGCTTGCACAGCTCGAGCAGGGTGCGCGCCACGCGGCCGGTGACGTCGAGGAAGGCCAGGTCGCCGACCTTGCGGGTGGTCTTGCGCAGGCGGTCGGCCATCTGGCTGCCGAGGGTGTAGAGGATGTCCGGGTCCTGCTGGGTCAGCTCGCGGAACTTGGCATAGCTGATCTCCGCGACTTCGCACTCGGTCTTGGCTCGGACCCAGGCGCTGCGCTCCTGCTCGCGGCCTTCCAGATCGAACAGCCCCATCTCGCCGAAGAAGTCGCCGGGATTCAGGTAGGCGATGATCATCTCGCGGCCGTCGTCGTCCTCGATGAGGATGGTCACCGAGCCCTTGATGATGAAGAACAGGGTCTCACAGCGATCACCGGCATAGATGATGGTGCTCTTGGCGGTGTAGCGACGGCGATGACAGTGCGCGAGCAGCTTGTCGAGGTTCTTGATCTTTGGTGTGAGGCTAATAGCAACCATGCCCGATCCCGGAAAGTAAAAAGGAAAAAGCCCTGTGCCGCAGGCGATGTTTTTATTGTTATTAAAAGGTGCTGCAGTGTGCCAGCAAAGTGGCGTCAGCTTAACAGTAGTGAGGCCTTCGGCAGGGCGAAATTGCGTTGCAGATCACAGAGGTTCGACTAAAGAGCGGCCTTGGCCGGCTGTGTTAAGCTTTCGTTCCCCTTTATACACCAGCGCGGAGTCAGGTTGATGAAAGCACGCATCCAGTGGGCCGGCGAGGCCATGTTCCTTGGCGAGTCGGGCAGCGGGCATGTGGTGGTGATGGATGGGCCGCCGGAGAATGGCGGGCGTAATCTCGGCGTGCGGCCGATGGAGATGCTGCTGCTCGGCCTGGGCGGCTGCAGCAGCTTCGACGTGGTCAGCATCCTGAAAAAGTCGCGCCAGGCGGTGGAGAGCTGCGAGGCCTTCCTCGAGGCCGAGCGCGCTGGCGAGGACCCCAAGGTGTTCACCAAGATCCACCTGCGCTTCGTGGTCAAGGGCCGCGGCCTCAAGGAGGCGCAGGTCAAGCGCGCGGTGGAGCTGTCGGCCGAGAAGTACTGCTCGGCGTCGATCATGCTGGCCCGCGGCGGGGTCGAGATCAGCCACGGCTACGAGATTGTCGAGCTGGGCTGACAGGCTGCCGGGCGGGGTCACTGCCCGGTCACAAACTGCCGGCAGGCTCTAGGCGAGCGTGGCCGCCGTCGGCATAATGCCGGGCTTTATTTTCGGGCGCCGCGCGATCCACGGATGGTGCGGCGCCTTCTTCTATGGCCAGTCGCCAGCGCGCAGAGGTGCAAGCCGTCCCACGCAGGTGCTGCAAGCATCTGACGGGCATGCCACAACCGCGGCCGCGCCGCACCACCTGGGGAGTGATCGACGGTGAAAAGCAAACTCAAGCTGCACGGTTTCAACAACCTGACCAAGACCTTGAGCTTCAATATTTACGACATCTGCTACGCCGAGACGCCGGAAGACCAGCAGGCCTACGTCCAGTACATCGACGAGGTCTACGACGCCGAGCGCCTGACGCAGATTCTCACCAATGTGGTCGAGATCATCGGCGCCAACATCCTCAACATCGCCCGCCAGGACTACGATCCCCAGGGCGCCAGCGTGACCATCCTGATCTCCGAGCAGCCGGTGGAACCCACCGACAGCCAGATCGAGGAGTCGCCCGGTCCGCTGAAGGAAACCATCCTCGCGCACCTGGACAAGAGCCACATCACGGTGCACACCTACCCGGAAATCCATCCGGTGGAAGGCATCGCCACCTTCCGCGTCGACATCGACGTGTCGACCTGCGGGGTGATCTCGCCGCTGAAGGCGCTCAACTACCTGATCCACTCGTTCGATTCGGACATCGTCACCGTCGACTACCGCGTGCGTGGCTTCACCCGCGATGTGGAAGGCAAGAAGCACTTCATCGATCACGAGATCAACTCGATCCAGAAGTACCTCTCCGCCGATACCAAGGCGGCGTACCAGATGACCGACGTCAACGTGTACCAGGAGAACCTGTTCCACACCAAGATGCTGCTCAAGGACTTCGACCTGGACAACTACCTGTTCGGCGATGCCACCAACAACCTCTCCGCCGGGCAGCGCGAGCAGGTCAGCGAGCGGGTCAAGCACGAGATGCTGGAGATCTTCTACGGCCGCAACATGCCGCGCTGAGATTTTGGGCACTACGCAAAAGGGCATCCCACGGGATGCCCTTTTTTGTGCCTGGCGCCGCTGGCTCAGAGGCGGTAGGTGGCCCGGGTCATCACCTTGGACAGCAGGCTCATGCCGGCCTTGACCGGCGCCGGGAAGCGCAGGCCGCCAGCGTCCAGGGCGGCGGTGGCGTGCTGCAGTTCGTCCTCGCGCATCTGCTCGAGGATCGCCTGCGAGCGCTGGTCGCCGGGCGGCAGCTGGGCGAGGTGTTCGTCGAGGTGCTTGACCACCTGATCCTCGGTGGCGGCGACGAAGCCCAGGCTGACCCGGTCGCTGATCAGCCCGGCGCTGGCGCCGATGCCGAACGACAGGCCGTAGAACAGCGGGTTGAGCAGGCTGGGACGCCCGCCCAGCTCGCGGATGCGCTGCTCGCACCAGGCCAGGTGGTCGATCTCCTCGTCGGCGGCCTGCTCCATGGCCTGGCGCACCTGCGGCAGCTTGGCGGTCAGCGCCTGGCCCTGGTACAGCGCCTGGGCGCAGACCTCGCCGGTATGGTTGATGCGCATCAGGCCGCAGACATGCCGCGCCTCGGCCTCGTCGAGGGCGACCTCCTCGCGGGGCGTCGCGGGTGACGGGCGCGTTGGCTGGCCGCTGAACGGCAGCAGGGTGCGCAGGGCGGCATCGGCCTGCAGCAGCAGGCGATCGACCGGGGAGTAGTGGCGTTCGCTGGTCATCGGCGATCTCCGGAAAGGCGGTGGCGGCAAGTCTGGCGCAAACGGCCGGCGCCGGACTTGAGCGGGATCAGCAGGCGGTCGCGATCAGCCCGGCGGCCAGTGCATCTGGCGCTGGCCGAGCACGTGCATGTGGATGTGGTAGACGGTCTGCCCACCCTGCTCGTTGCAGTTCATCACCACGCGGAAGCCTTCCTCGCAGCCCTGCTCGCGGGCCAGGCGCTGGGCGGTATGGACGATGTGGCCGACCAGGGCCTTGTCCTCTTCGCCGATATCGTGAAGGGTGGCAATGTGTTTTTTCGGGATCACGAGAAAATGCACCGGCGCCTGCGGGCCGATGTCGTGGAAGGCGACCACCTGGTCGTCCTCGTACAGCTTGCGCGCCGGAATGGCGCCGTCGACGATCTTGCAGAACAGGCAGTCCACAAGCGTATCTCCAGAGTTGCTGATGCGGGTCGCCCGAGTGTAGCGGCGCCACCCGCTGTCGCCCACCCCCACAAGGAGTCTGTGTGAAGAACGATATTCATGATCTGGGCCTGGTGCTCGACTCGCGCGTGCGCCTGATCGTCGTCGAGTCGTGGGACGAGCAGCGGGTGCTGGAAACCCTCAGTGCGCTGGCGATCAGGCGCGGGCTGGGGCTGTACCTGTGGTCGGTGACCGAGGGCGTGCAGCGTCTGGGCTTTGGCGGCGAGCCGCTGGGCGAGGGCGACAGCCGCGAGCCGGAGGTGGCGCTGCGCCTGGTCAAGGCCGATCCACAGGCCAATCTCTACGTGTTCTGCGACCTGCATCCGTTCCTCGCCGACAATCCGCGGCTGGTGCGCCTGCTCAAGGAAGTGGCGATGGCCAGCGGTCCACAGCGGGCGACCCTGGTGCTGGTGTCCCATGCGCTCAAGCTGCCGGCCGAGCTGCAGCGCCTGGCCGCGCGTTTCAGCCTGGCGCTGCCCGGCGAGGACGAGCTGCTGGCCATCGTCCGCGAGGAGGCGGCGCGCTGGAGCGAGCGCAACCATGGCGTGCGGGTACGCACCGACAATCGCACCCTGCAGCAGCTGGTGAAGAACCTGCGCGGTCTGGCCCATGCCGAGGCGCGTCTGCTGGCGCGCAACGTGATCTGCAACGATGGCGCGATCACCCAGGACGATCTGCCGGAACTCAATCGCGCGCGCTTCCAGTTGCTGGACATGGATGGCGTGCTCAGCTTCGAGTACGAGACGGCGCGCTTTGCCGAGGTTGGCGGGCTGAATGCGCTCAAGCGCTGGCTGGGCGAGCGCCGCGAGGCGTTCCTCGCCGCGGATGCCAGCGACTTGCCGCGCGGGGTGCTGCTGGTCGGCGTGCAGGGCGGCGGCAAGAGCCTGGCGGCCAAGGCGGTGGCCGGACTGTGGGGGCTGCCGCTGCTGCGCCTGGATTTTGCCTGCCTGTACAACAAGTACTTCGGCGAGACCGAGCGCAACCTGCGCGAGGCGCTGAAGATGGCCGAGCAGATGGCGCCCTGCGTGCTGTGGCTGGACGAGATCGAGAAGGGCCTGGCCAGTGGCGACCATGACGGCGGGGTGAGCCAGCGCGTGCTCGGCACCCTGCTGACCTGGATGGCCGAGCGCCAGGCGCCGGTGTTCATGGTGGCGACGGCCAATGCCATCCACCGCCTGCCCCCGGAGCTGGTGCGCAAGGGGCGCTTCGACGAGCTGTTCTTCGTCGATTTGCCGGACGCGGAGGTGCGTGCGGAGATCTTCCGCATCCACTTGGCTCGCCGCGAGCTGGAGCCCGGGCAATTCGACCTGGCGCTGCTGGCGGCCGCCAGCGACGGCTTTTCCGGGGCGGAGATCGAGCAGGCGGTGGTCAGTGCGCTGTATGCGGCGCAGGCGCGGCAGTGCGCGGTGGATCAGCTCCTGCTGCTGCAGGCGCTGCAGCAGACCGCGCCGCTGTCGGTGGTGATGGCCGAGGAGCTGGCGGCGCTGCGTGCCTGGGCGGCGGAGCGCACGGTGCGTGCCGACTGAGCAGGGCTCAGCGTGGCAGCAGGTGGCGGTTGAGGCGGGCAGCCAGACGACGGGCCAGTCGGCGCGGGCTCAGTTGGGCGGCACGGGCCAGCAGGCGGTTGCGCCAGCCGGGGACGATCACCGCCTGCTGGCGATCGAGTCCGAGCAGGGCCAGCTGGGCCAGTTGCTCGGCGCTCATCAGCCATTTGCTGCCGAGCAGCGGGCGCATGTCGAGGCGTGCGTTGCGCCAGAACGGCGTGCGCACCGGGCCGGGGCAGAGCGCCGAAACCTGCACGCCCTGTCCCTGCAGTTCTTCGCGCAGGCCTTCGGAGAAATGCAGGACGAAGGCCTTGCTGGCGTAGTAGCTGCTCAGCCATGGCCCGGGCTGGAAGGCGGCCAGCGAGGCGACATTGAGGATGCGCCCGCTGCCGCGGCGGGCCATGGCGTTGCCGAGGGCGTGGCACAGGCGCGCCAGGGCGAACACGTTGAGCTCCAACAGCTTGCGTTCGCGCTGCCAGTCGTTGTCGAGGAAGCTGCCGGCGCAGGCGGTGCCGGCGTTGTTGATCAGCAGTTCGATCTGGTAGTCGCACTGCTCCACTTCATAGAGCAGACCGGACAGTTGCAGCGGCTCGGTCAGGTCGCAGACGCGGAACATCACTTCGACGCCGAAGCGCTGGCTCAGCTCGCAGGCGATGCTTTCCAGCGCCGGGCGTTCGCGGGCAACCAGGATCAGGGCGTGTCCGCGCCGCGCCAGGGCTTCGGCCAGGGCCAGGCCGATGCCGCTGGAAGCGCCGGTGATCAGGGCATATTGAGGCATGCGGGGTCTCCTAGACGTGCCGGGCGGGGCCGCGCAAAAAGCGCGCAGTGTACTCCGCTCGGCCGGCGCTGGCTGCCCGATTCAGCGCTTCAGAAGGGCTTGACCACCACCAGGATGACGATGGCGAGCAGGAACAGCACCGGCACCTCGTTGAACCAGCGATAGAACACGTGGCTGCGCTGGTTGTCGCCGCGGGCGAAGCGCTTGAGCAGGGCGCCGCACCCGTGGTGGTAGCCGATCAGCAGGACGACCAGGGTCAGTTTGGCGTGCAGCCAGGCGCCGGAGCTGAACAGGGCGGGGTTGGCGACCAGCATCCAGATACCGAACACCAGGGTGGCGATCATCGAGGGGCCCATGATGCCGCGGTACAGTTTGCGTTCCATGATGCAGAAGCGCTCGCGGCTGGCGGCGTCTTCGCTCATCGCGTGGTAGACGAACAGGCGCGGCAGGTAGAACAGGCCGGCGAACCAGCAGACGATGGCGATGATGTGCAGGGCCTTGAGCCACAGGTAGAGCATGCGGGATGTCCTTCTCGATTAGGGTCTGCGCAGATGGTAGTCGCAGGCCGGGCACGGCGTCA
>DATCUN010000275.1:0-6505 GCA_036561825.1 Pseudomonas sp. | reverse complement strand
CGCGGCCGGCGCCGTCGCGCTCGACCAGCAGCCCCCAGCCCTCCTGCAGGCGGCTGAGCAGCCAGCCGCCACCGTTCAGCGGCAGGTGGCTGACGGTGCCCAGCTGCCAGGGCGCCGGGGCGTGGTCGGCGCGTGCCACGGGCCGGGGTCCGCTCCAGTCCGCGGTGGAAACGGTGGACAAGGCTGCGCCGTTGTCCACCCTACGCCCCGCCTCGGTCCCGGTCCCGACTCCGACTCCGACCGTAGGGTGGATGGCCACCCCGTGGAAAACCGCGCCAGCGTTTTCCACCACCCATCCACCTGAAGAAACCGGACGCCATCGTCCGCCCTGCTCCGCCCACGGCTGCCACCAGCCGGCGCGGTCGCTCAGGCAGGTCAGCCGGTCATCGGCAGTGAACATCGGTTGCTGCAATGATTCATTGCCCGCCACGCCGGCCAGCACTTCACGCGGACCGAGCGAGCCATCGGCATGCACCGCGGCGCGGCACAGCCGGGTGGCAGTCCACGGCAGCTCGGGACGCTCCCACTCGATCCACACCAGCCAGCGGCCGTCGCCGCTCAGGCGCGGCGCGCTGTAGAAATCGGCGCCCTCGGCCAATACGTGGCGGCTGCCGTCGGCCAGCGCCAGGCTGACCAGTCGGTGCACCACCGCCGACGCCGCGCGGCTTTCCTCCACCGCCAGCACCGCCTGCCACGCCGGCGCGAAGTGCAGGTCGCCGTAGCGGCAGTCGGGACGTGCGGTCAGCGCGCGCCACTCGCCAGCGGCCACGTCCAGCAGATGGACCTGCTGGTCCGCCTCGTCGACCAGCGCCACGCCGTCGCCCGCCACACAGAAGGCACCGCCGCCGTATTCGTAGACCCGGCTGCGCACCGACAGCCCCGGCGGCGTCAGGCGCCGGGTAATGCCCTCGCGCCACAACCACAGGCTGCAACCCGCCTCGGCCGGGTCGAAGGCCAGCCACAGCAGGCCGCCGAGGCCGGCGCGCAGCTCGGCGAAATCGCGGCTGGCCGCGGCGGCCTGCTCGGCCGACCAGGCGCTGGGCCAGTCGCCGCAGGGCAGCGACTGGAGCGCAGGACGTAGGGTGGACAACGGCGCAGCCTTATCCACCGCAGCGGCCTCTGCGCTGGAAAACGCTGACGCGGTTTTCCACGGGGTGGCCATCCACCCTACACCGTGCCCCGCCCATGCAATCTCCCCTCAGCCCTTGCAGATGATCTGCGAGGCTCGCGCATTGCGGTAGATCAGCTCGTCGACGGCGAGCGGCGCCTCCTCGGCCTCGCGGCGGGCGTCGAGGATCAGGCCGTGGTGCGCCGACTTGCTGCACACCGGGTCGGCGTTGTCGGCATTGCCGGTGAGCAGGAACGCCTGGCAACGGCAGCCGCCGAAGTCGCGGTCCTTCTCGTCGCAGGAGCGGCACGGCTCGGGCATCCAGTCGTCGCCGCGGTAGCGGTTGAAACCGAACGACTCGAACCAGATGTGCTCGAGGCTGTGCTCGCGCACGTTGGGGAACTGCACCGGCAGCTGGCGCGCGCTGTGGCAGGGCAGCGCGGTGCCGTCCGGGGTGATGTCGAGGAACAGGTTGCCCCAGCCGTTCATGCACGCCTTGGGGCGCTCCTCGTAGTAGTCGGGGGTGACGAAAATCAGCTTGCACGGATGCTTCTGCGCGGCGAGCTTGTCGCGCCACTCATTGGTGATGCGCTCGGCGCGCTCCAGCTGGGCGCGGGTCGGCAGCAGGCCGGCGCGATTCAGCTCGGCCCAGCCGTAGAACTGGCAGGTGGCCAGCTCGACGAAGTCGGCCTCCAGCTCGAGGCACAGCTCGATGATCCGCTCGATGTTGTCGATGTTGTGCCGATGGGTGACGAAGTTGAGCACCATCGGGTAGCCGTGGGCCTTGACCGCGCGGGCCATCGCCAGCTTCTGGGCGAAGGCCTTGGGCGAGCCGGCCAGCAGGTTGTTCACCTCCTCGTCGGCGGCCTGGAAACTGACCTGGATGTGGTCGAGGCCAGCCTCGCGGAAGCTGGCGATCTTCTCCTCGGTCAGGCCGATGCCGGAAGTGATCAGGTTGGTGTAGTAGCCCAGCTCGCGGGCGGCGGCGATCAGCTCGACCAGGTCCTGGCGCACCAGCGGCTCGCCACCGGAGAAGCCGAGCTGGGCGGCGCCCAGCTCGCGGGCCTGGCGGAACACCTCGATCCACTGCGCGGTGCTCAGCTCCTCGCCCTGCTTGGCGAAGTCCAGCGGGTTGGAGCAGTACGGGCACTGCAGCGGGCAGCGATAGGTCAACTCGGCCAGCAGCCACAGCGGCGGGCCGGGCGTGTGCCCCGGCTTAGCGAAGCTCGATCCAGAACCGTTCATGGGCCACCTCCAGGAAAGCCAGGATGTCCTCGTCGATGCCCGGGACATCCGGGAAGCGCACGCTGAGGTCATCGATGATGGCAGCGACGCTGCGCACGCCGTCGATCTCGGCGAGGATCGCCCCGGCGCTGTCGTTGAGCTGGATCATGCCCTCGGGATAGAGCAGCACGTGGCAGCCCTGCGCCGGTTCCCACTGGAAGCGGAAACCGCGGCGCAGCGCCGGGATCTTCAGCTGGATGTCGTCGCTCATGGGCGCACCTCCGTAGGGTGGGAAACACGCGCAGCGTTTTCCCACCACTGACCGCGACGGTGGAAAAGACCTGCGGTCGTTTTCCACGGGGTGGCCATCCACCCTACATTCGGGCTCACAGCGCGATCCCCCGGTGCCAGACCCGCTCGGCGGTCACCGTGTGGTACGGCGGGCGCTGCAGCTCGTAGGCCATGCTCATGGCGTCGAGCATGCTCCACAGCACGTCGAGCTTGAACTGCAGGATCTCCAGCATGCGCTGCTGGGCCGCGAAGGTGGTGTAGTGCGCGAGAGTGATGCGCAGACCGTGCTCGACGTCGCGGCGCGCCTCCTTGAGGCGCTTGCGGAAGTAGTCGTAGCCGCCGGCGTCGATCCACGGGTAGTGCGCCGGCCAGGCGTCGAGGCGCGACTGGTGGATGTGCGGGGCGAACAGTTCGGTCAGCGAGCTGCTGGCCGCTTCCTGCCAGCAGGCGCGGCGGGCGAAGTTGACGTAGGCGTCCACGGCGAAGCGCACGCCGGGCAGCACCAGTTCCTGCGACATCAACTGCGCGCGGGTCAGGCCGACCGCCTCGCCCAGGCGCAGCCAGGCCTCGATGCCGCCCTCCTCTCCGGGCGCGCCGTCGTGGTCGACGATGCGCTGGATCCACTCGCGGCGGGTGTCGCGGTCCGGGCAGTTGGCCATGATCGCCGCGTCCTTCACCGGGATGCACACCTGGTAGTAGAAGCGGTTGGCCACCCAGCCCTGGATCTGCTCGCGGCTCGCGCGGCCCTCGTACATGGCGACGTGGAACGGGTGGTGGATGTGGTAGTAGGCGCCCTTGGCGCGCAGCGCCTGCTCGAATTCGGCGGGGCTCATGGCAGTCTGGGTCATCGCGACTCCTCGGCGGCCGCGACCGGTGCGGCTCGTTGTTGTTCTGGTGGGGTGCGTACAGGCAGGTACGGCTGACGTAGGGTGCGCCATGCGCACTATCACCCGTGGCTTACAGCTCGATGTGCATGCCGTCCCAGGCGACCTCGATGCCGCGGGCGCCCAGCTCGGCGCGCTCGGGCGAGTCCTCGTCGAGGATCGGGTTGGTGTTGTTGATGTGGATGAGCACCTTGCGCTGGCGCGGCAGGCGCTCGAGCACCTCGAGCATGCCGCCAGCGCCGCTCTGCGGCAGGTGGCCCATGGCGCTGCCGAGCTTGTCGCCGACGCCGCAGTGGATCATCTCGTCGTCACGCCACAGGGTGCCGTCGACCAGCAGGCAGTCGGCGCGGTCCATCCACTCCAGCAGCTCGCCGTCGACCTGGCCGAGGCCGGGGGCGTAGAACAGGCGCCCGCCAGTGCGACTGTCCTCGACCAGCAGGCCGAGGTTGTCGCCGGGGTGCGGGTCGTTGCGGTGCGGCGAGTAGGGCGGCGCCGCGCTGCGCAGGGGAATCGGCGTGAAGCGCAGCGCCGGGCAGGCGGCGACGGTGAAGCTCTGCTCGAGATCGATGGGATTCCAGCGCAGGCCGCCGTTCCAGTGCTCGAGCATGTTGAACAGCGGGAAGCCGCTGGTCAGGTCCTGATGGACCATCTCGCTGCACCACACCTCGTGCGGGCAGCCTTCGCGCAGGGTGAGCAGGCCGGTGGTGTGGTCGATCTGGCTGTCCAGCAGGATCAGCGCGCGGATCGCCGTGTCGCGCAGTGCGCGGGCCGGCTGCAGGGCCGGGAAGGCCTCGATCTGCGCGCGGATGTCCGGCGAGGCGTTGCAGATGATCCAGTTGACCCCGTCATCGGACAGGGCGATGGAGGATTGGGTACGCGCCGTGGCACTCAGGGTGCCTTCGCGCAGGCCGCGGCAGTTGCGGCAGTTGCAGTTCCACTGGGGAAAACCACCGCCGGCGGCGGAACCGAGAATACGGATATGCATGGGCAGACACCGGGCGGGAAGCCCCGGCAGGGCCGGGGCTATGTGGATCAACGGTTGGCGAAGTACATCGTCACTTCGAAGCCAATGCGCAGATCGGTGAAGGCGGGCTTGGTCCACATGGCGCAGTCCTCTTGTTGTCGAAACCGGTGAATTCCGGCAAGACAGTTATGCACCCGCCAGCGCGCGGGCCAAATGGTACTTTGGAAGGAGTTTAGGCTGACCTTGGTAGCCCTGGCCGACCAACCGCCGGGGCCCGCGGCATGCGCCCCGGGCAAACTGCGGACGAAAAAAAACGCGGCCGGAGCCGCGTTCGACAAGGGTCCGCCGTGGGCCATGGGTAACCACCGGCAGACCGCGCGCCCGAAGCAGGCGCGTCGACAAGCAGGGGCGCGCCAGGAGAGCGGCGCGCCCTAGAGGGAACTCAGAAGAAGCCGAGCGGATTGACGTCGTAGCTGATCAGCAGGTTCTTGGTCTGCTGGTAGTGGTCGAGCATCATCTTGTGGGTTTCGCGGCCGACGCCGGACTTCTTGTAGCCACCGAAGGCGGCGTGCGCCGGGTACAGGTGGTAGCAGTTGGTCCACACGCGGCCGGCCTTGATGCCGCGACCCATGCGGTAGGCACGGTTGATGTCGCGGGTCCACACGCCGGCGCCGAGGCCGAACTCGGTGTCGTTGGCGATCGCCAGGGCTTCGGCTTCGTCCTTGAAGGTGGTCACGCTGACCACCGGGCCGAAGATTTCCTCCTGGAACACGCGCATCTTGTTGTGACCCTTGAGCAGGGTCGGCTGGATGTAGTAGCCGCTGGACAGGCTGCCCTCGAGCTTCTCGGCGGCGCCGCCGGTGAGGATCTCGGCGCCTTCGGCGCGGGCTACGTCGAAGTAGGAGAGGATCTTCTCGAACTGCTGGTCGGAAGCCTGGGCACCCACCATGGTCTCGGTATCCAGCGGGTTGCCGCGCTTGATCTGCTTGATCTTCTTCATCACCGCGGCCATGAAGTCGTCGTAGATCGACTCCTGAACCAGCGCGCGCGACGGGCAGGTGCACACCTCGCCCTGGTTGAAGAAGGCCAGCACCAGGCCTTCGGCAGCCTTCTCGATGAACTCCGGCTCGGCGCGCATGATGTCTTCGAAGAAGATGTTCGGCGACTTGCCGCCCAGCTCGACGGTGCTCGGGATGATGTTCTCGGCGGCGCACTTGAGGATGTGCGCGCCGACCGGGGTGGAGCCGGTGAAGGCGATCTTGGCGATGCGCTTGCTGGTGGCCAGCGCCTCGCCGGCCTCGCGACCGAAGCCCTGTACCACGTTGAGCACGCCCGGCGGCAGCAGGTCGCCGATGACTTCCATCAGCACGGTGATCGACAGCGGGGTCTGCTCGGCCGGCTTGAGCACGATGCAGTTGCCGGCGGCCAGCGCCGGGGCCAGCTTCCAGGCGGCCATCAGCAGCGGGAAGTTCCACGGGATGATCTGGCCGACCACGCCCAGCGGCTCGTGAAAGTGGTAGGCGGCGGTGTGTTCGTTGATCTCGGCGGCGCTGCCTTCCTGAGCGCGGATGCAGCCGGCGTAGTAGCGGAAGTGGTCGACGGCCAGCGGCACGTCGGCGTTCAGCGTCTCGCGCACGGCCTTGCCGTTGTCCCAGGTCTCGGCGACGGCGAGCAGCTCGAGGTTCTGCTCGATGCGGTCGGCGATCTTCAGCAGCAGGTTGGAGCGATCCTGCACCGAGGTGCGGCCCCAGGCGTCGGCGGCGGCATGGGCGGCGTCCAGCGCCAGCTCGATGTCGGCGGCATCGGAACGGGGGAATTCGGCGATCACTTCGCCGGTGACCGGCGAGGTGTTGGTGAAGTACTGGCCCTTGACCGGCGCGACGAACTTGCCGCCGATGAAGTTGCCGTAGCGCGGCTTGAGGGAAAGGATGGCGCCAGCGGTACCCGGTTGTGCGTAGATCATGCTCATGGCCTCTCTTTTATTGTTGCGGTCCGATCTGGTTCTGCGCGGACTGTGGGTTGATGGTGTCAGCC
>DATCUN010000274.1:0-1924 GCA_036561825.1 Pseudomonas sp. | reverse complement strand
GGCTCTGGCTCTGGCTTTGCTTTCGCTTTCCTGTCTGAGCCGTAAAGCGAGCCGAGCATCGCAGGAAGTCCGGGCCGAAGAGGCGCCCTTGTCTGAGCGTAGCGAGTTTGGGCGCCGTGCCCGGACTTCCGAGAAGCGCAGGGGACCGCCGCGCAGCGGCGGATCGCGTCCGGCGAGTAGCGGTTTTGGCTACTTTTGCCAAGACAAAAGGAAGTCGCGCTGCAAGCGCGAAAGCCTTGCTTTTGATTCAAGATTTTCTTGGCTGGACCAATGGATCACAGGCAGGATCAAGAGCTTTCACGTCGCTTCGCGACGCGAGCTACTTTTGTCGCGGCAAAAGTAGCCAAAACCGCTTCTCGCCGGACGCACGCCGATGCTGCGCATCGGTCCCCTGCGCTCCTCGCCTGCTCGGGCACGGCGCGGGAACTCGCTGCGCTCAGACACCCGCGCCTCTTCGGCCCGATCAGGCTCCGGTGCTCGGCGTGCTTTACGGCTCGGTCAGAGGGGCAAAGGCAAAAAGCCACTGCAACCGCAACAGCGCAAGCAACCGCAATTGCAACAGCGTAAGCAACTGTGCAACTGCAACAGCGCAAGCGAGAGCGACAGCAAAAGCACAGCAACAGCACAAGCGAAGCGAGTGCACAGCGATGGATCACTCCATCAACCGCGCCCAGCCCTCCATCCCCTGCACCTGCGCCAGGATCAGCTTGATGCACACCAGCATCGGCACTGCCAGCAGCAGCCCGATGATCCCCCACAGCGAGCCGAACACCATCAGCGCCAGGATCAGGATCAGTGGCGAGAGCCGCATCTGCCGGCCCAGGATGATCGGCGTCACCACCTGGCCTTCGAGGGTGTGCAGGCCCAGGTAGATGGCGGCCGGCAGCAGCGACTTGAATCCGTCATCGAAGGCGGTCAGGCCCACCACCAGCATCATCACCATGCCCATCAGCGGGCCCACGAACGGGGCGAAGTTCAGCAGCGCCACCAGCGTGCCCCACAGCAGCGCGTCGGCCAGCGGGAAGGCCAGCAGGAACAGCGCCCCGGCGAACAGCAGCCCCACCAGCGCATTGATGCTGCTGATGGTCAGCACGTACCGTGACACCGAGCGTTCGATCGACTGCAGGATGCCGACCGTGAGCTTCTGCTGCTGGCGCCGCGGCAGCAGGGCGATGGCGTGCCGCTGCAGCGAGGCGCCGTAGACCATGAAAAAGAAGGTCAGCAGCACCACCGCCAGCACCGAGGCGACCATGCGCGGGGTGGCGGTCAAGGTCCGGAAGGGATCGCTGGCGGTGCGCATGATCTGCGGCCGGCGCCCGGTGTCGCCGGCGGCGGCGCGGGCGAAATTTTCCGCAGCCTCGTTGGCGTCATGCACCGGCTTGGTCAGCGCACGCAGCTTGGGCGCCAGCTGGCGCAGCTCGCGCGGCGCGGCCTTGGCCCAGGCCGCGGCCGGTGGCACCAGCTGGTAGGTCAGCGTGGCGGCGGCCGCCAATCCAAGGACCAGGACCAGCGCCGCGCCCAGGAAGCGCGGCAGGTGGAATTTCTGCAGGCCACGGATCAGCGGATTGCCCACCAGCGCCAGGAAACCGGCCAGCAGCACCGGCAGGATCACCGCCTGCGCAGCCCACAGGGTGTAGCCGCAGGCCAGCAAGGCCAGGATCACCAGCGACAACGGTCCGCGCGGACGTGGCGCGATCGGTGCGACCGCAGCGGCGTCCGGTGCGGCGGACAGGTCAGGAACCGGCTGGTTCATGGAAACAGCGTCTCAGCGTTCGGAAACGTCGGTTGCTGCCTCGGCCGGGCGTGGCGGATGCGCCGCCCAGGGTTCGGTTTCGCCGCGCGCTTCCGAAGCGCGCGGATAGGATGACCCGTGTGGGCCGTGGCCGCCATCGCCGGCGGTGGCCATCCCGGCCGCCCGCGCGGT
>DATCUN010000273.1:0-15061 GCA_036561825.1 Pseudomonas sp. | reverse complement strand
ATTCCGACCCAGGCCTCCACAACTTGCAATGAAGCCCGGTTCGCCGGACTTGCGTGTCATCCGCGGGATTAGCTCAGTTGGTAGAGCGCGACCTTGCCAAGGTCGAGGTCGAGAGTTCGAGTCTCTTATCCCGCTCCAGATAGTGATCTACAGACTTCTACTGACGTCTGTAAGTCGTTGAAAAAAGGGGCTTCGGCCCCTTTTTTCATTCCAGCGAGCGCCACGGAAATCCACCCACAGCTACCGTTTTTGAGTGACCAATTGAGGCACAAGAATACGGTTGGGACGGCTACCGGATAGTTGCTGGGGCTGAGCGGGAACCATGACGAGCATTAGGCCTAAGTCATAACTTAGGAGCCTCGAAATGGCACTCTCTGATCTGACAGTCCGGCAGGCAAGGACCACCGGCAAGCGCTACACCCTCTCCGACAACGACTGCCTGGGCCTGATGGTCTCTGCCGCAGGCGGCAAGTCGTGGATCTTCCGTTACTACTGGCTGGGCAAGCAGAAACGCATGTCCCTGGGCGGCTATCCCGCCCTCAGCCTGCGTGAGGCTCGTGCCGAACGGGACAAGGCTCAAGCCCTGCTCGCCAGGGGGATCGATCCCCAAATCGAACGCGACCAGCGCCGGCACGCGGCCAGGCTGGCGGGCGAATACACCTTCAAGAACGTCTTCGATGCCTGGGTTGAGCATCGCCGCAAGGAACTCAAGGAAGGCCGCCAGAGCACGCTGTCGCAGATCCTGCGCATCTTCAACAAGGACGTGCTGCCCACCCTGGGAAAGATGTCGATCTACGACATTCGTCGGCCCCAGCTCGTGGGCGTCGTAGCGGCGATCGAGAAGCGCAAGGCGTTCACCACCGCCGAGAAGGTCCGCACCTGGTTCAACCAGATGTTCCGCTATGCCCTGGTCATCGCCGAGGGGCTGGAAGTCAACCCGGCCGCGGACCTGGACGTGGTGGCCGAGCCTAAGCCTCCGGTGGCCCACAACCCCTATCTGCACCTGCCCGAGCTGCCCGAGTTCCTTCAGAAGCTCCGGCTCTACAACCCCCGCGGCTGGCAGACCCAGCTTGGCGTCCGGTTGCTGTTCCTGACGGGGGTGCGCACGGGTGAGCTGCGGCTGGCCGAGCCTGAGCAATTCGACCTCGACCGCGGCTTGTGGATCATCCCGCCGCAGGTCGTCAAGCAGCTCCAGGACGAAATGCGCAAGGCCGGCAAGCGGCCGCAGGACGTGCCGCCCTACATCGTGCCCCTGTCCCTGCAGGCCATCGAGATCGTCCGCTATCTCCTGGGCGTGATGCGGCCCGCGCAGAAGTACCTGCTGTCGCATCGCAGCGAACTCAAGAAGCGCATCAGCGAGAACACCCTCAACAAGGCCTTGCAGCTCATGGGGTATGAGGGGCGCCTGACCGGCCACGGCATCCGCGGCACGATCTCAACGGCACTCAACGAGATCGGCTACCCGAAGATTTGGGTGGACGCGCAGCTTTCGCACTCCGACCCGAACAAGGTCAGCTCGGCCTACAACCACGCCAAGTACGTGGAGCCACGCCGCCGGATGATGCAGGACTGGGGCGATCGCCTCGACCTGCTCGAACAGGGCGAAGTGGAAGCCGCGAGCGCGCACTTGACCATCCGTATCGACGGGGTTCCAGCGATGGCAGAAGTGGAGGAAGCGGTGGGCGCGGTTCCCACGGTAGCCGAGCCCGCTGTCCCTGGCGTGCCGCCCGTGGTAGCCACGCCCATTGTCGTGACCCCAAACAGCGGCGAAATTACGTTCCAGAGGCTGTCGCAGGTGCCACCGCCTCCGACGCATGCCCCGGAGCCGGAAGTCTCCTCGATCCAGCGCGAGCGCGAGGAAATGCTGGCGGTCTACGAGTCGCCGAACAATCTGCCGGTCCCGCTGTTCGGTAAGCTGGCCGGCAAGTCGAAGGATCAGATCAACCGCGAGCTGAAGGCGGGCAAGCTGCTGTCCATCAGCCTGGGCAACCGAGGGCAGCGGGTTCCCGACTGGCAACTGGTGCCGCTCAAGCACAAGCTGGCCCAGGTGCTGATGAACCAGTGCCCCCACGCGGATTCGTGGGACCTGTATCGCATGCTGACCCAGCCGCACCCGGACCTGGGTGATCGCGCAGCCATTGATGCGGTCACGCCGACGAACGTGCCCGCGGTCATCCGGGTCATCATGGGCGACTACCAGCACCACGCGGATGTGCCCGAGACGGTTGCCACGCAGCCTATCCCCGAGGATGTGCGGCAGAGCGTCCGTCGGCTGGTGGATAGCGCAGTGGTATTTGAGAGGGCCTAACCCTTACGCTTCAACCCATGGTCGGGGTGTGATGCCCCGGCCATGGCAAGCGTCCGCTAGGCCGCACCTGCCCTGGCAACTTGCAGTGCTCTACGCTCGAACCGCTCTGAAACAAAGTTGGTCTGCCCGTGAGGCTGCTGCAGATGCACCACAATTTCTTAGGGGCCATCGGCGAGCGGACGCATGGCGATCCCCCATCCATGGCCATGCTCGCTGCGCCATTGCGCTGACACCCCGACGCCGTAGCCGGCCGCGACCCATGGCACCATCATCTCGAAGGAAGTCATGGCGCGTTGCATGCGGACCGCCATCGGTGAGGCAGCAAGTCCTCGATCCGACTGTTGGGCTGCATCGGCAGGCGCTGGAGCACCTGAGCGACCAGCGCAGCTGCGTGGGCGGGCAATCCCGACGGAGTCACAGTAGGAAGATTACGCGCGGCAAGCATGCGTTGCACGGTGCCAGAGCGCGCTGATGCGAGCATCAGCAGAGGGGCATATCATGCGCACAGCGCGTCGAGCCTCGACTGGGCGCTATCGACATATCAGGGGCGTGGGTCACACCCCCATAGCTACCGCACTCGGAGCAAGCCCAACGCCAGACTCAAGATGTCACGCGGGCTGGATTCGTCCCCGTCCATGGAGTCGATCAGCCACTTGCGCAACCCTCCGATCAGCAGGCATTGCAGCAGTTCTGCTCCGTTGCGCGGATCGAGCTCCGGGGCCATCTCACCAGCAGCATGAGCGCGAGCGAGCAGGTCCACGAGGGGTCCGTAGATTTCCAGTGCCTCCACATACCGCCGGCCCACGAACGCCTGACGCAGACCAACGTAGTCGCATCGCAGCAGGAGGATCTTCAAGGTGCTACGAACATGTCTGTTTCGGCTGACCTCTGCGAGGTAGTCGTCGAGACAGACTTGGAGCTTGGGCATCAGGGGTGGTTGTGCATGAGTAAGCGAGGCAAGCCGCCGCTGCAGCGACAGTCGCCCTCGATCCAACACAAGCTTGAGAACCTCGGCTTCCTTCGGGAAATGCCAATAGATTGCTCCCCGGGTGCATTCTGCTTTTTCGGCAATGAGTGCCAAGGTCGATTGAGAGACGCCATAGGTGCAAAAACACCACTCCGCGGCATCGAGGATCCGTTCTCTCGTTTCGAGTGAGTCTTCCTTTTTCCGCCGAGCCATGTCCTTACCCGTTTTTTCTCTGGGAGGGCGCCAGACGATGTCGCGGGCCTGGAGCGACGAAAGAGAAAGCCTCGTCGAGTGCTCGCGTTGCCTCGCTCCAGCACGCCAGCCGCCCGTCATCCGTCCTTTGCATCACGCATAAGCGGATCGCTCCGCTCAATGTCAGTCCGATGATCAATGCCCACGCATCTGGGCGTACGCCGTCTCGAAGTTCACCGCCCTTGGCCGCTTCGATCGCGATCTTCTGCAGCAAGCCCATGACACGTGCGAAATGGACAATCTGCTCTTCAAGAAGATTGCGTTGCGTGGTGAAGAAATCGCAGTGGAACGCCAGGATCTCCTGCGCTGCGCGAACCCTGTCGTTGTGGACGACCTCGTTGAGACACAACTGCAGTGCTGAGCGCAGAGCAGGCATCACACGCATCTGTGCATCAAAAACGCTCTGAAGGTCGTCCACCAGCGACAGGCGGCCGCGCTTGAGCACCTCGTCCAACAGTTGGTGCGGTTCTGGAAAGTAGCTGACGACCACTGTCCGTGGGCACCTCGCGCGCGCCGCGATCACGGCCGTACTCGCGTTTGTCACACCCAGATGGAGGTAGCACCATTGCGCAGCATCCAGGATGTCTTCACGCGTTGCAGGCCCTCTTCGCACCATCGCTCCCATTGCTCAACCTTAACTCATGCCGAACGGCTCATTCAGTGAGAAACGAACAGCGGCAGAGGCACGCTGGACAACAAGGTCCGGCTGACGCCGCCCAGCACCAGCTCGCTGAGCTTCGGACGGCTGTAGGCATCGAAGACGATCAAGTCCGCCTTGGCCTTCACTGCGTGCTCCAGGATCACATCGGCGACGGGCTTGTCCGCCGAGTCGATCCGCTCAAGGTTCACCCGCACACCGTGGCGGGCCAGGTAGCTGCCCATATCCGCGCCGGGTTCCTCTCCATGCAACTCGGCCTTGCGCTCAGGATCCACGATCAACAGATCCACCGCCTCGGCCGAAATCAGCAGAGGCAGTGCATCGGCGACAGCGCGGCGGGCCTGCCGACTGGCATTCCAGGCGACGGTGATGCGCTGCCCCAACTGGATGCTGCGCCAGGACTGGGGCACGATCAGCAGCGGCACGCCGGTTTGTTGAAGCACGTCGATGGACGACCAGGCGAAAGGCGCCCCCGGCGCCTTCGGATGGTTGACCACGAGCAGATCGCAGTAGAGCGAGTGCAGGCTCATCTCGACGCCGGATTCCGACCAGGGTATTGCGCGGAACTCGGCCGTCACGCCGTGACGGTCAGCCACCTCTTTCAAAGCCTGTGCCGCGTGCAGCAGATGCGCGGCGGTCGAGGACTGCAGGCGACTGATGACTTCCCCAATGCCGGCCCCTCTTGCAAAGCTGTCCGACGGATAGCTCTCGATGTCTGAACTATTCGTGGCGGTGATGCCGATCAGCCGGGCATTTTGCTTTTCGGCCAGAACCGCAGCCGTTTCGAGAATGTGCTTTCCTTCGTGGCTGACGTCGTAGAAGACAGCGATGTCCTTGAGCATGTGTGACATATCGGCCTCACTATGGGCGGGCGGCGAGCTGGTCGCCTTGGGTTGCATGGATACGGGGGCCGGCTGCGACGTCGCTCGCCGGCGCGTTCTGGGCGAAGTCGCCGCCCAAGGCCTTGTAGAGGCTGACCAGGTTGATCTGTCGGGTCAGCCGGGTGGAAATCCAGGTCTCCTGTGCCGTGTAAAGCGTGCGCTGGGCGTCCAGGACGTCCAGGTAGCGGGACACCCCGTTGTCGTACCGCTGCTGGACCAGCGCATAGGCATCGCGTGCGGCCGCGACGCGGCGCTCCTGAGCCGTGAGGCGGCCGTCGATGCGATTGCGGATGGCCAGGGCATCGGCCACCTCGCGGAACGCGGTCTGGATGCTGCGCTCGTAGTCGGCCACCGCGATGTCCCGGTCGATCTCGGAGACCGCCAGGTTGGCGCGCAGCCGGCCACCGCTGAAGATCGGGACGCTGATCTGGGGCAGGAAGCTCCAGGTCCGGTTGCCCCCGTCGAACAAGCTCGACAGCGAATCGCTCGCCCTGCCGACTCCGGCGGTCAGGCTGATGCTCGGGAAGAATGCGGCCCGTGCGGCGCCAATATTGGCATTGGCGCCCATCAGTTGATGCTCGGCTGCAAGGATGTCAGGCCGGCGTTGCAGCAGATCCGACGGCAGTCCCGCCGGCAGGTCCTGCACTGCGAGCATCGACTCCAGCGGAGCCTGCGGGCGCAGGTCCTCAGGCAGGGGCGCTCCGACCAGCAGTTCCAGCGCATTGCGGTCGGTCGCCACGCTGCCATCGAGCAACAACATCTGGTCGCGCGCCGCCTCGAGTTCGGATTCGGCCTGGCGCAGGGCGAGGTCCGAGGCATTGCCTGTGTCGCGTAGCGCCAGTTGCAGGTCGTAGGCTTCCTGGCGACTACGCAAGGTTTCTCGGGCCAACGCCAACTGCTCGGTGTCTGACGCCAGGGTCAGGTACGCAGTGGCCGTTTCGGTGATCAAGCCGATCCGGGTCGCCCGCTGCGCGGCCTCGGTTGCGAAGTACTGTTGCAGTGCCTGGTCGGACAGGCTGCGCACGCGCCCGAACAGGTCCAACTCCCAGGCGACGTTGAGGTCGGCGCGGTAGGTGTGGCTGGTCGTGGCCGTACCCGTCGGGGAGATCGACGCGGGCGTGCGGCCGTTGTTGCCAGAGACGCCAGCACCGACCTCGGGCAGCAGATCTGCCCGCTGGATGCGGTATTGCGCTCGCGCCCTGTCGATGTTGAGCACAGCGACCCGCAGGTCGCGGTTGTTGTCCAGCGCCATCTGCACCACCTGGCGCAGTTGAGGATCCGCAAAGACCGCTTGCCACGGGATGTCTCCGGCGCTAGCGCCGGAGACGGCCGTGGCGGGGGCGGCGGCCTGTTCCGGCCACTGCGTAGCGACCGGAGCGGCGGGCCGCTCATAGTTGGGCGCCATGCTGACGCAACCCGACAGTGTGGCTCCGATCAGGGCCGGTAGTACGGCACGTAGAGGAAAGGTCATCATGCTGAAGGCTCCTCTGTCGCCGGGATCGATTCGACGCGGTTCTTCTTCTTGAAGAACGACGAGACCACGACGTAGAACAAGGGGATGAAGAAGATCGCCAGGAAGGTCGCGGACACCATGCCGCCGATCACGCCAGTGCCGATGGCATGCTTGCTGCCGGAGCTGGCGCCCGTGGCGATCGCCAGTGGGATCACGCCCATGGTGAAGGCCAGCGAGGTCATGATGATGGGACGCAGCCTGAGCCGCGACGCCTCGACCGCGGCCTGCACCAGCGTGCGGCCGCCCTTCTCGTGCAGTTCCTTGGCGAACTCGACGATCAGGATGGCGTTCTTGGCGCACAGGCCGACTGTGGTGAGCAGGCCGATCTGGAAGAATGCGTCGTTCTCCAGCCCTCGCATCAAGGTGGCGGCCACCGTTCCAAGCACGCCCAGCGGCACTACCAGCATCACCGAGAACGGGATCGACCAGCTCTCGTAGAGCGCCGCCAGGCACAGGAACACGGCGATGATCGACAGCGCATAGAGCGCCGGCGCCTGCGAACCGGACAGCCGCTCCTCGTAGGACAGCCCGGTCCAGGCCAGGGTGATGCCGTCGGGCAGCTTGGCGGCGATCTCCTCGACCGCGCGCATGGCGTCGCCGGAGCTGTAGCCGGGCGCCGGCTCGCCGAGGATCTCGATCGCCGGCACGCCGTTGTAGCGCTCCAGCTTGGGCGAGCCGTACACCCACTTGCCGGTGGCAAAGGAGGCGAAGGACACCATCTGGCCATCGTTGTTGCGCACGAACCACTTGTCGAAGTCTTCCGGGGTGATGCGCGCCTGCGGGATGCCCTGGATGTACACGCGCTTGACGCGCCCGCGGTCGATGAAGTCGTTGATGTAGGACGAGCCCCAGGCCGCGGACATCGTCGCATTGATCTCGGCGATGTCCACGTTGAGCGTGCGCGCCTTCTCGTCGTCGATCAGCACCTGGTACTGCGGCTCGTCGCCCTTGCCGTTGGGGCGCACCAGCGCCAGCGCGGGATGCTTGGCGGCCTCGGCGAGGAACTGCCCGCGCGCCTGCATCAAGTTCTCATGCCCGCGTCCGCTGTAGTCCTGCAGGAACAGGTTGAAGCCGGTGGCGTTGCCCAGCTCCTGGATCGCCGGCGGTGCGAAGGCCAGCGCGGTACCCGCCTTCATCTGGCTGAAGCGCTGCATCGCGCGCGCCTGCAGATCGAACACCGTGCCCTCGCGCTCCTCCCACGGCTTGAGCTGCACGAACGCGATGCCGGAATTCTGGCCACGGCCGGCGAAGCTGAAGCCGTTGACCGCGAAGACGGACTCGACGCTGCCACCTTCCTCCTCGAGCAGGTAGTCCGACACCTCCCGCAGCAGCCGGTCGGTCTGCTCGGCGGTGCTGTTGGGCGGCAGCTCGACCTGCGCCAGCATCGTGCCCTGGTCCTCGTCGGGCAGGAACGAAGTCGGCATCAGCGGGAACAGCAGGGCCAGCGCGACGATGATCAGCACGAACGCCGCCATGTAGCGCCCGCGCCCGCCGATCACGCGGCTCACGCCGCGCTCGTAGCGCTGCGAGCTGCGGTCGAAGACGCGGTTGAACCAGCCGAAGAAGCCCTTCTTCTCGTGGTGGCCGTGCACCGGCTTGAGCAGGGTGGCGCACAGGGCCGGGGTGAAGATCAGCGCCACCAGCACCGACAGCGTCATCGCGGTGACGATGGTCAGCGAGAACTGCCGGTAGATCACGCCGGTGGAGCCGCCGAAGAACGCCATCGGGATGAACACCGCCGACAGCACCAGGCCGATGCCGACCAGCGCTCCGGAGATCTGGTCCATGGACTTGCGCGTGGCCTCCAGCGGCGATAGCCCTTCCTCGACCATCAGCCGCTCGACGTTCTCCACCACCACGATGGCGTCGTCGACCAGCAGGCCGATCGCCAGCACCAGGCCGAACATGGTCAGCGTGTTGATGCTGAAGCCGAACGCCGACATCACGCCGAAGGTGCCCAGCAGCACCACCGGCACCGCCAGGGTCGGGATCAGCGTGGCGCGGAAGTTCTGCAGGAACAGGTACATGATGATGAACACCAGCACGATGGCCTCGACCAGCGTGTGCGCCACGCCCTCGATCGACGCGCTGACCACCGGCGCGGTGTCGTAGGGGTAGACCACCTTGACGCCCGGCGGCAGCGTCGGTTCGAGCCGGCCGAGGGTCTCGCGCACCGCGCTGGTGGCGTTCAGCGTGTTGCCGCCGCTGGCCAGGCGCAGCGCGATGCCGGCGCTGGGCTGGCCGTTGTAGCGCGCGCTGATTGAGAAGTTGTCGGCGCCGAGCGCGACATCGGCGACGTCGCGCAGGCGCACCTGGGAGCCGTCGGGGTTGACCTTGAGCAGGATCGCGCCGAACTGCTCGGGCGTCTGCAGCAGGGTCTTGCCGATCACTGTGGCGTTGAGCTGTACCTTGTCGCCCGTGGGCAGGCCGCCCAGCTGGCCGGAGGAGACCTGGACGTTCTGCGCGCTGATCGCGGCCGAGACGTCGCTGGGCGTGAGCTGGTAGCTGTTGAGCTTCATCGGGTCGAGCCAGACGCGCATGGCGTTCTGCGCGCCCAACACGAAAAAGTCGCCGACGCCGGGCGTGCGCGTGAGCGGATCCTGCAGCTGCGAGACGATCAGGTCGCCCAGAGCGAAGTTGTCCAGCCGTCCGTCCTCGGATACCAGCGCGGCCACCAGCATGAAGTTGACCTGGTACTTGACCACGCGCAGGCCGAGCTGCTGCACGGCCTGGGGCAGCATCGGTGTGGCCAGGGACAGCTTGTTCTGCACCTGCACTTGGGCGATGTCCGGATCCACGCCCTGCTCGAAGGTCACCACGATGGTGACGCTGCCGTCGGCGTTGCTCTCCGAGCGGATGTAGCGCAGCCGGTCCAGGCCATTGAGCTGCTGCTCGATCACCTGGGTGACGGTGTCCTGCACCGTCTGCGCCGAGGCGCCGGGATAGCTTGCGATGATGCCTATGGCCGGGGGGGCGATGTTGGGGTACTGGTTGACCGGCAGGGCGAGGATGGACAGGCCGCCGGCCAACATGATGACGATGGCGATGACCCAGGCGAAGATGGGGCGGTCGATGAAGAATCTGGACATGGGGTTTCCCTACTTGCCCGCTTCGGGCGTGGCCGGTGCCTTGGCTGCGGCGTCGGTGGACGCGGCCGGCACGGGCTTGACCTCGGCGCCAGGGCGGGCGAGCTGGACACCGTCCACGACGACCCGATCGCCGGCCTGGAGGCCGTCGCTGACCAGCCATTGGCCATCGACGCTGCGTTCGGTGGTCAGCTCGCGCGGTTGCACGATGTTCTTGGAGTCCACCACGAGCGCCATGGCCTTGCCTTGGCTGTCGCGGCTCACGCCGCGCTGGGGCACCAGCAGCGCTTGCTCGCGCACGCCTTCCTGCAGCTGCGCACGCACGAACATGCCCGGCAGCAGCACGCCGTCGGGATTGGGGAACACCGCGCGCAGCGTCACCGCGCCAGTGCTGGGGTCCACGCTGACTTCGGAGAACTGCAGTTTCCCGGCATGCGGGTAGTCCTGGCCGTTCTCCAGCTTCAGGCGGACTTCCGCCTGGCCTTTACCCGCGCTCTTGAGCCGGCCGCTGGCCAGGTCTGCGCGCAGCCGCAGCAATGCGGCCGAAGGCTGCACCACGTCGACGAAGATCGGGTCCAACTGCTGCACCGTGGACAGCGCGTCGGCCTGGTTGGCGGTCACCAGGGCGCCCTGGGTGACCGCCGAGCGGCCGATGCGGCCGGAGATCGGCGCGGCGATGCGGGTGAAGTCCAGATCGATGCGTGCGCTTTCCACCGCCGCCCGCGCCTGCAGGAATTGCGAACGGGCGTCGTCGCGCTCCTGCTGGCTGATGGCGCGGGTCTGGATCAGGCGGTCGTAGCGCTCGGACAGCAGGCGCGCCGCCTCGAGACTGGCCTCGGCGCGCGCGAGCGTGGCGCGGAAGGGTGCCGGGTTGATCTGGTAGAGCACCTGGCCGGCCTTGACGTCGCTGCCCTCCTGGAACTTGCGTTCGAGCAGGATGCCGCTCACCTGCGGCCGGACCTCCGCGACCAGATACGCGGTGGTGCGGCCGGGAAGTTCGGTCGATAGATGCAGCGACTGCGGCGCAAGCGTGAGCACGCCGACCTCCGGTGGCGGTGGAGGTGCGTCGGAGGCCCCGCCATCCTTCTTGCAGGCCGACAGGGACACACAGGCAGCGATCAATGCGAGGCTGACCGCCAGGGGGGTTCTTCTGTTGTTCATAGATGACTCTTAATCTAGGTGGCTTGACCAACCTAACTTTTCCGCGGCGAACAGGACGGCCGTCCAGGACGTGAGCAAAGTTAAGAAGTGTGTGTGGGTCGCAGGCGCCAACCAGATATCTAGGTTGCACGACCCACCTGGATCTAGTGTACACTACAACCTTGTGCTGCGGCGCAAGAAAAATCTTTCAGGCGACGCTGAATCGCCCCCAGAGCGCGGGCTGCAAGCGCCTGTTCACGGTTCCTCGCGAGCGCATAGGTTCCAGTGTTGTGAAGCGGAGCAGGGCGTAGATCCGGTCTGTGCGCGTGCTGAGGCGGCCCTGCCAGGCACCGTTGCCGACGGTGGTTGCGCGCACCGCACCGGCGCCAGCCGACCGGCGCAGCAAGCGGGTCGGCAGGCTCCAGTTCTTCAAGAGGAAACGGAAATGACAGCCAGCAAGAAATCCGCCGAGACGGCGATCGCCCGGCGACGCAAGGAGCAGGTGCTCGCGGCGGCGGCCGAATGCGTGCGCCGCGAAGGCTTCCATCGCACCAGCATGTCGCAGATCTCCGCGGCGGCCGGGATGAGCTCCGGCCATATCCATCACTTCTTCGGCGGCAAGGAAGGCATCATCGCCGGCATCGTGGCGCGTGAGCACAGCGAGCTGGGCCAGCTCATCGAGGACGTCAAGGACGCCTCCCGCAGTACGGATGCGGTGTCGGCCATCGTCGAGCACGTGCCCAGGAGTGCGGCCAGTTACATGGAGAACGGCCACGCCGCGCTGACGATGGAGATACTGGCCGAATGCAGCCGCAATCCGGAAGTCGCCAGCCTGATCCAGCGCAACGACCTGGAAGTGCGTTCCGCGTTCCACGAACTGCTGGGCGGAAGCACGCCGGAGGTGCAGTCCCGCTGCGAGATCGTCGCTGCGCTGCTCGAGGGATTGTCAGCGCGTGCGCTGCGCAATCCCAGGCTGGCGGCCTCGCTCGATCAAGCCATGCTGGAACGGGTGGTCCGTTTCGCGCTCAGCGGCTGACACGCTCGGCGTCGACGGATCGAAGCCGCCGCGGCGACGGTGGCTTCGCCGCTGGCGCATGGCGTCATGGCCCAATCATGGTAGGGAGGGGCACGAGCATGCCCGGCATGAGTGAAAAGCCCGTGCGACGCGGACGACGCAACAAGTCGGCGGATGTGTTGAGCGCCGCATGCCGGCAGTTCTCGCGCCGGGGGTTTGACGGCACCAACATGGACAGCGTGGCCGCCTCGGCGCGGGTCACCAAGATGACGGTCTATGCCAACTTCGGCAGCAAGAGCGGTCTGTTCGCGGCGGCGCTGGAAGAGCTGAAGCGCGACATGCCGGCGCCGGAAGACCTGATGCGTTGCGCGGGCAGGGATCTTGCCGAGGATCTGAGGGGCGTCGCGATCCGACTGCTGGAGGTGTGCCTGCGAAGTTCGACGCTGGGGATCTATCGGATGCTGATCTTCCCGCTCGAATCGGACCCGTACCTGGGGAGGAACTTCTGGCGAGGCACGATCGAGCCCTATCACGAGGCGATGCGGCGGATACTGCGCGAGGCGGATCGCCGCGGGGTGCTGACGATCGCCGATCCCGCCTGTGCGTCGTCCCTGTTCTTCAGTCTGGTGATCGGGGAGCCGACGCTGCGCATGCTGCTGGGCGCGGAATGCGCGATGTCACGCAGGGCGAGAACGGCTCACGTGAAAGTGGCGGTCGATCTGTTCATGGCCGGCCACGGGCGATCGCCGCGCACCGTGGCGCGCTAGGAGCGCGAGCGCCTGGCCAGCTCGGCTACGCATGGCCGGTCCCCGTCCGGTTTTTGCAGTGCAGCGTGTCGGATGAGGGACGA
Organism: Pseudomonas sp.; assembly: GCA_036561825.1. GTDB lineage: Bacteria > Pseudomonadota > Gammaproteobacteria > Pseudomonadales > Pseudomonadaceae > Geopseudomonas. The sequence goes on along the minus strand of DATCUN010000273.1, from coordinate 2,391 downwards.
GCCGGCATGCTTCCGGCGAGCAACTGCCCGGTGTGATATGCGCGAATCTACGACGGCACTGTCCCGTGACGCAGACTGGCTATGGTCGTCCGAGGGCATCTCCTTCAGGCAGGCGCTGGAGGAAACTCAGAAGCTCAGCGCCTGCTTGATTTCGCGCAGCCGGGTGAGCGGCGAATCGTACCGGTATCGGATCGCCTGGCAGCACTACGGGATGGGCGCCCTCGAACTCAACTTCATGAGCGGAGCCACGCAACGGGTGATGCGCACCCGATCGATGATCGATCATGACCGGAACAATGATTTCCACCTGGTGCTGATGCAGGCCGGCGGCGCGCGGATGATCCATGACGGCAGCGACTGCGAGCTTGCTCCCGGCGCCATGATCCTGCTCAATTGCGCCAAGTCCTGGGACCTCATGTTTCCGTCGAGCCGTCTGTGCCTTTCGGCGCGGATGGATTTCCGCTGGCTGCGCAGGTGGCTGCCCGATCCCTCCGCTCTGGCAGGGCGGGTGGTGGGCGCAGGCGACCCATGGGGCGCGCCCATGGTCGAGATGATGAAAGCCATCGCGGCCGAGGGCATCGAGAATGCGCCGATGCCACACGCACTGCTGGCCGACCAGATGGCGGGCCTCCTGGTGCTGGCACTGGCACCACGCGAGGATGTCCAAGCGCGCCACGGTGCGGAATTGCTGAGGCGTATCCGGGCCGTCATCCGCGATTGATTCGATGCGCCGGGTCTGACGGCGCGCGAGGTCGCGCAGGAAGTGGGCATCTCGCGCCGCTATCTGGACAAGGTGCTTGCCGATGCGGACACGACCTTCCTGACCCTGCTGGAAAACCATCGGCTCGAGGCCGCGCGGCTGCGGCTGGGCGACCGCCATGCCGCGCGCCAGATCTCCGAGGTGGCCTGGTCCTGCGGGTTCACCGATCCAGGGTATTTCGCGCGTCGGTTCCGCCGAAGCTTCGGGATCTCGCCCCCGCGACTCCGCTGCATCGTGTCCGAAGGCAACGGCTGACCCTCGGTTGGCCCGGGAGGGCCTCATCATGCCCCGGCGGCCTTCGGCCGGGCCACGCCACGCCTTGTGACCAGCGATCCGTACCGGCCGCTGTGCATGGCTGCGGCCACGCTGTGCCATCGGCCACCGGAATGCCCGGGGCCAGCGGCGCCGGGCGCCGTATCGTCCCAGATCCTGTGCGCGATCGTCCTCATGGCTGAGTAAGGCCAAGGCCGAGAATCTCCTCGCACCTGCGTCTTTGCGTGGATGCCCCTCGCATTCCCGGCGGGGCCGCAGAGCAGGTCGATTCCCAGCTTGAAGAGAAACCCAGTGTCCGAAGTCTTCGATATCGTCGTAGTCGGCAGCGGCCACAATGGCCTGACCGCAGCCGGCTACCTTGCCAAGGCCGGCAAGTCGGTACTCGTTCTGGAGAGCAAGCCGTACTTCGGTGGCGGCGTCGACACCAGGGAGATCACGGTTCCCGGTTTCAGGCACGACCTGCACTCGTCCTGTCACATGGGCGTGGTCATCAATCCGCTGATCAGCAAGGACGAGCTGCAGTTGCAGCGCAAGTACGGCCTGGAATACATCCGCCCGGACGCCGACTATTCGACCACCTTCAGCGACGGCAACTGCCTGATCAGCTACCGCGATCTGGACCGCACCCTGGACAGCATCGCCAGCGTGTCCAGGAAGGATGCGGACGCCTACCGCAGGCTCTACCAGGACAGCATCGACTTCATCTCGCTGGCGATCGAGGGCATGTTCGTGCCGCCGCCGCCGTTCGGCGCCGTCGTGGCGCTGCTGGACCAGAGCGCCATGGGCCGCAACGCGCTGCATGAACTGCAGCGCAGTCCGCTGGACATCCTCGACGAGCGTTTCGAGAGCGAGAAGGTCAAGATCCACATGATGCGCCTGCTGACCGAGCATTTCGTCGACCCGGAATGCATGGGCGAGGGCGGCGCGTTGTTCATGTATCCGGCGTTCCTGGACAGGTATGGGCTCAACACGCCCCGCGGCGGCAGCGGCGGCCTGGTTGACGCCCTGGTACGGCAGTTGCAGGACCACGGCGCGGTGCTGCGCGCCGATTCGACCGTGGTGAAGGTGCTGACCGCCAAGGGCCGGGCCGAGGGCGTGCGTCTGGCCGACGGCACCGAGATCCGCGCCCGGGAGGCCGTGGTCGGCCAGATCCACCCGTACAACCTGTCCGCGATGGTCGATGGCCTGGACGATCAGATCCTGTACGAGGCCAGGCGCGCGCAGCATTCGTCGCGAGCGCGCATCTGACGATCCGTATCGACGGGGTGCCGGCGATGGCAGAAGTGGAGGAAGCGGTGGGCGCGGTTCCCACGGTAGCCGAGCCCGCTGTCCCTGGCGTGCCGCCCGTGGTAGCCACG
>DATCUN010000272.1:0-10535 GCA_036561825.1 Pseudomonas sp. | reverse complement strand
GGTGCTGCAGGACTCCACCTTCGAACTGTTCGACGCCGGCAAGCTGGACTTCGCCTCGGGCAGCGCGATCGTCCTCTCCGAGACGCGCGGCGCCCAGGTGTTCGGCGACTTCGCGCGCTACAAGGAGCGCCTGGTGCTGCGTCCGCAGGAAATCTCCAACCATCCGGAAGTGGCCCGCCGCCTCGGCATCATCGGCATCAACACCGCGCTGGAGTTCGATATCTACGGCAACGTCAACTCCACCCACGTGGGCGGCACGCACATGATGAACGGCATCGGCGGCTCCGGCGACTTCGCCCGCAATGCGCAGCTGGCGATCTTCGTCACCAAGTCGATTGCCAAGGACGGGGCGATCTCCAGCGTGGTGCCGATGGTCAGTCACGTGGACCATACCGAGCACGACGTCGACATCCTGGTCACCGAGCAGGGCCTGGCCGACCTGCGCGGCCTGGCACCGCGCGAGCGGGCCCGGGTGATCATCGACAACTGCGTGCATCCGGACTATCGCGAGGCGCTGGGCGGCTACTTCGCGGCGGCCTGCGAGCGTGGCGGCCAGACGCCGCACCTGCTGGAGGAGGCCCTGTCCTGGCACATCAACCTGGGCCAGCGCGGGCACATGCTGGCGGCCGACTGAATCCCCATGCCGTCCGCCAGACCGGGATGTCGGTGGGATTTTTGCGCGTTGCGCGGGGTTCCACCGCACATCTGGCTGGCGCGGTATCCAGCGACGGCGATCCCGGCCCTCGGCCGGTGACGCTGCCTGGGCAAGGGGGGGCGCGCGCGATTGCGCAGATGAGCTGCGACGATCAGTTGTGCGAGACAGTGGCCTGCGAACCGGGCCCGCGCGAGGGGGCCCGTATCCTGTGCTGGCGGGGTAGAGCTTCGCGTCAGTGGCGCAGTAGGTAGGTATCGTCATCAGCCTGGACCTGTTCGAAGACCCACTGCCAGTAACCGAGCTCGCAAGCGCCGGCATTGACTGCACGCAACCACAGGGCACGGTCGAAATGCGGGTGTTCGCTGTGACGCACCCGGGTTTCGTACTTGTGCTGCAGTTCGCTGGGCGAGAACAGGAAATCATTCAGATCGTAGGGGGTAGCCTTCCTCAGGGAGAGAGCAGTACCAAGTGTCGAAAAAAACATCGTTGGGCTCCTTCTTGCTGGCATCGATGTGAGGTTCGGTCTGTGCCGAGTGGATGAGTCGTCGGTGTAGATGTACTGTATATGCATACAGATAAAAATCAAGACCGACAATGCAGCCTTGGGTCACGCTTGGCGAAGCGCATTGCGCGAGGGGCGGCAGGACGATGGCAGTCAACCCGTGCGACAACAGGTCAGCCGGTCAAAGATCTACATCGGGCTGCTTGATTGTTGTAACGGGATGCGACGCAGGCGCTCGCCAACGCCTTGGAATGCCGCGGGTGCTCCTGTCATGCATCAGGCGCCGTGGCCTTTTGGCTTGTGTGCGGGTGCAGCTTTTTTGTATTGTAATTGCGGGTGTTAGCACTGCATGTCGCAGTGAAACAGGTCAATGCGCAGGTCGGGCCGCCTGCGCCGGTATTCTATGACCATGGACCGACACTCTTCTCGCCAGGCAATTCCGCGCGCCCAGCTTTTGGCTGAACGAGCCTTCTCGACGCTCGAACGCTTCCTGCATATTGAGGCTGTCAGTGGCATCGTGCTGCTGGTAGCTGCAGCAGCGGCGCTCATTTGGGCCAATTCACCTGCCGCCGATAGCTACCACGCGTTGTGGCATGCGCCACTGTCTTTTGGCCTGGGCAGTTACGTCGTTTCCCAGTCGCTGCACTTCTGGATCAACGATGCCCTGATGACCGTATTCTTCCTGGTCGTGGGCATGGAGATTCGTCGTGAGATCCACGAGGGTGCCCTGTCCAGTTGGCGGCTGGCCTCGCTGCCTATCGTTGCCGCCCTCGGTGGTGTCATGGTTCCCGCGCTGATTTATCTCGCACTGAATGGCGAGCCGGTGCCGCGGCAGGGCTGGGCCGTTCCAACCGCCACCGATATCGCATTCGCCGTCGGCGTACTCGCCCTGCTGGGCCGCTCCATCCCCGGTAACGTGCGTGTGCTCCTGCTGGCGCTGGCCATCATCGATGACATCATCGCGGTGTTGATCATCGCGGTGTTCTACAGCGGCGGGCTCGATCAAACCGGATTGCTGGTCGCCGGCATCGGCATCCTGATGGTTCTCGCCCTTCAGTGGATCGGTATCGGCTCGGCTTACGCCTACATCATTCCGGGGGCCGTGCTGTGGCTTGGTTTCCTGAAGACCGGCGCCCATCCGACCCTGGCCGGTGTCGTGCTGGGCCTGATGACCCCGGTCCTGCCGGGGCGTTCACAGCTGCGGCCGCTGGACGCGATGACCCGTGCCGTCAGTGACCTGTGCGAGCGTGCGACGACTCCCCATCCGCAGGAGGGCCAGTTCGTGCAATCTCTCAAGGAGTTGCGCAAGGCACAACGCGACCTGCTGCCCCCCGTCACCCGCGTGCAGATGGCGCTGCACCCCTGGGTTGCCTACGGGGTCATGCCGTTGTTTGCCTTGGCGAATGCGGGGGTGGGGCTGGATGGCATCGATTTGCAGGCCGATGGCTCGCTGGGCGTTATTCTGGGCGTGTTGCTGGCCCTGGTCGTGGGCAAACCCCTGGGCGTGATCGTGGCCAGCTGGTGCGTGGTGCGCCTGGGCTGGTGCCGCCTGCCACCTGAAGTGACATGGTCCGGTGTCTGCCTGGTTGGCCTGCTGGCGGGCATCGGCTTCACCATGTCCATCTTCATCGCGACCCTGGCGTTCAGCAGTGAGACCTTGCTCAGCGCCGCCAAGTTGGGGGTGCTGATGGCCTCGGCCATAGCCGCCATCCTCGGTCTGACCTGGGGCCTGGTTTACACCCGGCGCTTGAGGTCAGCTAGCGTTCCGAACACCGTCTGACAGTCAGCCTGCTGATGCCGGTCAATCAGTGGGCTGGTGTTGGATGGGACGGCTGGAGCGTGCGCTGCTCGCGGCCATAGCGGCCGATGTCGAGGCATTGCGGGTCGATCCGCGGGCGGCGCGCGGCCATCAGGTCGGCCAGCAGGCGGCCGGAGCCGCAGGCCATGGTCCATCCCAGGGTGCCGTGGCCGGTATTGAGGAACAGGTTGCGATAGCGGGTGGCGCCGACAATCGGCGTGCCATCCGGGGTCGCGGGGCGCAGGCCGGTCCAGAAGTCGGCGCGTGCCAGGTCACCGCCCTGCGGAAAGAGGTCGGTCGTAATCATTTCCAGGGTGGCGCGCCGGCGCGGGTCGAGCGCCAGGTCGAAGCCGGCGATCTCGGCCATGCCGCCGACCCGGATCCGCTTGTCGAAGCGGGTGAGGGCGACCTTGTAAGTCTCGTCGAGAATGGTCGAGGTCGGCGCCATGGCCGCATTGGTGATCGGCACGGTCAGCGAATAGCCCTTCAGTGGATACACCGGCAGCTGGATTCCCAGCGGCTTGAGCAGTTGCGGCGAGTAGCTGCCCAATGCCAGCACGTAGTGATCGGCGGTTTCGAGCTGGCCGTCGATCCACACCCCGCGGATGCGTGCGCCGTCGCACTCCAGACGCTCGATGCGTTGGCCGAAGCGGAATTCGACGCCCAGCGTGCGGGCCATCTCCGCCAGGTGATTGGTGAACAGAAAGCAGTCGCCGGTCTGGTCGTTGGGCAGGCGCAGGGCTCCGGCCAGCTTGTCGGCGACTGCCGCCAGCGCCGGCTCGACGCGGACGATGCCGGCCCGGTCGAGGACTTCATAGGGGACCCCGGCCCGCTCCAGCACGGTGATGTCCCTCGCTGCGGCATCGACCTGCGCCTGGCTGCGGAACAGCTGGGTGGTGCCGAGCTGGCGCCCTTCGTAGGTGAGGCCGGTCTCGGCGCGCAGCTCGTCGAGGCAGTCGCGACTGTACTCGGCCAGGCGCACCATGCGCTCCTTGTTGAGCGCATAGCGGGTGGCGGTACAGTTGCGCAGCATCTGCGCCATCCACAGGTACTGCGCGGGGTCGGCGGTGAGCCGGATCGCCAACGGGGCATGGCGCTGCAGCAGCCATTTCAAGGCTTTCAACGGGATGCCCGGCGCGGCCCAGGGCGCGGCATAGCCGGGGGAGACCTGTCCGGCATTGGCATAGCTGGTTTCCAGCGCAGCGCCATCCTGACGGTCGACCACCACCACCTCGAAGCCCGTGCGGGCCAGATAGTACGCACTGGCCGTGCCCACCACACCGCTTCCCAGCACCAGAACTCGCATACTTGCCTCCACCATCCGCTGCGCCCGGATGCATCGTCGCTCAGGCTGAGTATAGAAAGAGGGGAGTAGTGATATTCACTGTTTGCAGGGCCGTCTTTGGCGATAAGTCTCGGCTTGATGGCTATTTTCAGAGCGGCATTCACCATGAACGGGCTATGCAGAAGCCGACATCACCCGCGATTGACCAGCGACGACTTGGCAATACCGCGCAGCCCTGCTGGCATGAACTGGGCTGCGCGGGAAGGACTGAGCGGACGGCAAGGCGCAATACGTCTGAACCGCCCTGCGGTCATTTGGCCGCGGCCAGCGTGGCGTAGCTGGTCATCAGGTTGCGGTAGTCCGGGATGTGGTTGGAGAACAAGGCCGCGAGGCCCTCGACATCGTTGCGCCAGTCGCGGTGTAGCTCGCAGGCAACGCCGAACCAGGTCATCAGCTGTGCGCCGGCGGAGGACATGCGGTCCCAGGCGGAGTGCCGGGTGAGTTCGTTGAAGGTGCCGGACGCGTCGGTGACCACGAAAACCTCGTAGCCCGCGGCAATGGCCGACAGGGCCGGGAAGGCGACGCAGACCTCGGTGACCACACCGGCGATGATCAGCTGCTTCCTGCCGGTCGCCTTCACCGCCGCAACGAAGTCCTCATTGTCCCAGGCGTTGATCTGGCCGGGGCGGGCGATGTACGGCGCTGCGGGGAACTGCTCCCTGAGTTCGGGCACCAGCGGGCCGTTGGGGCCGCTCTCGAAGCTGGTGGTGAGGATGGTCGGCAGATTGAAGTACTTGGCGAGGTCGCCCAGGGCCAGCACGTTGTTCTTGAAGCGGTCCGGGTCGTTGTCGCGTACCAGGGACAGCAGGCCGGCCTGGTGGTCGACCAGCAGCACGGCAGCCTGGTTCTTGTCGAGGCGCTTGTAGGGGGTAGCCATCTGGGTTCTCCTCGCTTCCGATGAGCGTCATGCCCCGTCCGTGAAGGGGCGGGGCATCGGTTGAGCGTAGACCGTTGCCCGCGTCGGGTATCAGGCACGGGTTCGGCACCTCTCGGCGCCTGCGGGAAAAGCCGGCGCTATGCGCATTCGGCAGCCGTGCGCGCACGGCCATGCGGGAGCGGCCTTGGTGCGCTATTTAACATAATTATATTTTTGACTGCTGCACATAGACCGTCCGCCTCACTCAACACGGTTAAACAGGACGTCAGCCGGGCCGTTTTGCCTGGCGACCGCGGCTAACAGAGCCGGCGGGGGAGGTGTTGTTCGTTACTGGTGTCTCCCCAGCGGGGATGCTCTCGGGTTAGGCTGCTGCACCCTGGCACGCGATCCTGTGCCGCAGGCTTTCCGTTTTCTGCTACATGAAGGAGTTTTGCATGTTCATCGATCTGTCCGACAAGACAGCCATCGTCACCGGCGCCACCGGCGGTATCGGCCTGGCCATTGCCAAGGGCCTCGCGCGTGCCGGCGCCACCGTGGTCATTACCGGCCGCGATCAGGAGCGCCTGGATGCGGCGCTGGCCCGTTTGCGTGATGCCGTGCCGGCCCGCAAGTTTCGTGGTGTGGTTGCCGATGTGGCGACTGCCGCTGGCTGCAAGCAGCTGATTGCCGCCCAGCCGCAGGCGGACATCCTGATCAACAACCTCGGCATCTACGCCGTGTGCGACTTCTTCGAGATCGACGATGATCAGTGGGAGGAGATGTTCCAGGTCAACGTGCTCAGTGGTATCCGCCTGTCGCGCCATTATGCCCAGGGCATGCGCGAACGCGGTTGGGGGCGGATCCAGTTCATCTCCAGTGAGTCGGCGTTGAACATCCCGGCCGAGATGGTGCACTACGGCGTCAGCAAGGCCGCCCTGCAGGGCGTCTCCCGCGGTCTGGCCAAGGTGCTGGCGGGTACCGGGGTGACGGTCAACAGCATCCTGCCGGGGCCGACGCGCACCGAGGGCGTGGTCAATTTCCTCGCTTCGATGGCCGAGGCGCGCGGCGTATTGACCACGGAGATGGAGGCACTGTTCATCAAGGAAAATCGTCCGTCGAGCCTGCTGCAACGCTTTGCCGATCCCGATGAGATCGCCAACATGTGTGTCTATGTCGCCTCGCCGCAAGCCAGCGCCACCACGGGTGCAGCCCTGCGGGTCGAGGGCGGGATCGTCGAAAGCATTGCCTGATCTGGGCGTCAGGCGCGCCAGTCCTTCTCCGGACCGGCGCTTATGCTAATTTGAAATAGGATAGGTGCACGCGAGTGCGCCGACGCAGGCTGGCAGAGGAGAGCGAAACATGGAGCAGCCCGGCATGAAGTTGCGCGGAGTCAATCTGGGCAGTTGGCTGGTTCTGGAAAAGTGGATGGTCCCCAGCCTGTTCGAGGGGATGGCGGCTACTGACGAGACCACGTGGTGCGCTGAACTGGGCGAGGCTGCCGGCGACAAGCTGCGCCGGCACTGGAACAGCTTCATCACCCGTGAGGATTTCGCCTGGCTCGCCGAACACGGTCTCAACGCGGTGCGTATCCCGCTGGGGCACTGGATCTTCGGTGCCGACTATCCCTATCACCCCAGCTATGGCGAGCAGCGCCATCCCTTCGTCACTGGCGGCATCGAGGTGCTCGACCGCGCCATGGACTGGGCGCAGGAGTTCGGCTTGCGTGTGGTGCTCGACCTGCACGCGGCACCGGGCTGCCAGAACGGCTTCGACAACGGCGGTATCAAGGACGTGTGCGAGTGGCACACCAAGCCGGAGTACCTGGAGCATTCCCTGGGCGTGCTGGAGCGCCTGGCCGAGCGCTATCGCGCGCACCCGGCACTGCATGCCATCGAGGTACTCAACGAGCCGCGCTGGGATGTGCCCACCGACTACCTCAAGGCCTATAACCTGGCGGCCTACGAGCGTATCCGCAAGCACTGCCCGGCCGAGCGGGTGGCGGTGGTGTTCCATGATGGCTTCCGCTCGTTCCGCGAGTACCTGGGCTTCATGCAGGCGCCGCAATACCGCAACGTGATCTTCGACATCCACCGCTACCAGTGCTTTGAGCGCGGCGATATCGACATGGACATCTACGGCCATATCCGCAAGGCCGCCGGCGACTGGAAGCAGGAAGCCGATGCCATCATCACCGAGCTGGGGCTGCCGACCTTCTGCGGCGAGTGGAGCCTGGGACTGGACCTGAAGGTGGTGTCGCTGTGGGCCGAAGGCCCGTTCAACCATGCCCTGGAGCAGATGGATGCGTTCCAGGAGTCGGTGGCCTACCGCGGCTATGCCGCCGGCCAGCTGGCGACCTACGAGAAGTACCTGGGCTGGTTCTTCTGGAGCTACAAGACCGAGACCACCCCGGCCTGGTGCTTCCGCGAGTGCGTGGAGCGCGGCTGGTTGCCTTCACGGTTCGCGTAGCGCGCAGGGGGCTGGCTCGGGGGAGCAGGTCAGGTACTTGTCCTCGCAGATGCGGTCGAGTACCAGCTTGCGGGTGTAGAAGTGCGCCAGGGTGCTGTGGAAGCTGATGGTCAGCAGTGTCGAGCCCTGCAGCTCGCGGTGCAGCACTTCGGTCATGGATTCCTCGCCCTGCACGTCGAAGGCGTCGGTGGCCTCCTCGATGAATACCCAGGCCGGGTGATGCAGCAGCAGCCGGGCGATGCCCAGGCGCTGCTGCGCACGCAGCGGCAACACCCGGTCCCAGTCGTCGCTTTCCTCCAGGCGTGGCGCAAGCCAGGCGACCCCGGCGCAGGTCAGGGCATGCTGGATCCTGGCGTTGTTGAAGTGGCCGGAGGCGTGCGGATAGCTGAGCGCCGCCTGCAGGGTGCCGTCCGGGAGGAAGGGGCGCTGCGGCAGGAACACGATGCTTTGCCCGGCCGGCAGGAGGATTTCGCCATGGCCCCAGGGCCAGAGCCCGGCGACGGCTTTGAACAGGCCGATGGTCAGGGTCGGGTCGCCGCTGATCAGCACGCGCTCGCCGCGCTGGATCGTCAGGTCGAGATTTTCCAGCAGCACCTTGCCATCCGGGTTGGCCAGGCTCAGGCCGCGCAGCGCCAGCTCGTCGCTTCGGTTCGTATGCAGGTCGATGCGGTGCTCCACCGGATTGGAGGCCCGCTTCTCGAGCAGCAGCATGTCGTTGTAGAGGCTGATCACGCGGTCGGCGGAAGCGCGGCACTTGGCCAGTTCGCCAAGGTTGTCGATCGGCCAGGACAGCGCCGAAGTGAGTTTCTGGAAGGCCTGCGCCGCCTGCATGAGGATGCCGAGGGACATGGCCCCGGCAATGAACTGCGGTGCGGCGATAAGGATGGGGAAGACCGGCAGCAGCGTGCCATAGCCGGTGGAGAAGGAAACGATGCCCAGGTAGCCGAAGGTCTGGCGGTTCCAGCCGAGACTGACGTCGGCGAACAACTTATCCGCCTGGCGGTGCTCAATGCCTTCGCCGTGCATCAGGGCGATCGACTCGGAGTTCTCCCGGGCCCGGGCCAGGCCGAAGCGCAGGTTGGCCTCCACCGTCTGCAGGCGGTTGGTGGCCTTGATCAGTGGGCGCCCCAGCAGCAGGCCGAGCACGGTGCCGCCACCGGCATAGAGGAAGGCCAGCAGGACGAGGTAGCCCGGCACCTCGAGGCTGGTGCCGGGGATTGGCAGGCTGCCCGACACGCTGAGCAGGATCTCGATGAAACTGCCGAGGATCAGCAGCGAATAGAGCAGGGAGAGGACCAGGCCGATAGCCGACTCGGTGGCGATGCGGATGTCCTCGGCGATGCGTCCGTCGGGATTGTCGTGTTCGCCACTGGTGAACTGCAGCTGGTAGTGCCGCGCATGGGCCATCCAGTAGTCGAGCAGGCGGGTGGTCAGCCAGCGCCGCCAGTCCAGTTGCAGCCAGCGCTTGACGTGCAGATGCACGGCGGTCACCAGCATGGTCAGCACGAAGATCAGCATGAAGGTGAGCCCCAGCATCAGCAGGTCATGCAGTGAGCGCGCCTCGAGGGCGTCGAACAGCTCGCGGTTCCAGTAGCTGATCCAGATCGCCAGTCCCACCTGGGCTTCGGTCAGCAGGATCAGCAGCAGTACCGCGCCGCGGATGGTCCACTTGCGCTCGCTGTTCCAGTAGGAGCTGGTCAGGCGCATGAACTGCCAGGAGAGGGGCGAGGCGGTTTTCGCGGGAGGAGGGCTGGATGGTTGCATGCGATTACTCCGCTGGGCTGGCCAGACGTGCGGCGACCTGGGCGGCACCGCGCAGGCCGAGGTATTCGTCGAGCACGACATGCAGGGGAATGCGCTGCAGCAGCTCGTGCATCGGCGGCTTGCTGCAGAAGGCTTCGCGCACCTGTGGCTGTTGCAGGAAGGGCAGGATCTTCGGGGCGATGCCACCGCACAGGTACACGCCGCCCCGGGCCAGGCCGGTTAGCGCCAGGTTGCCGGCGGCCGAGGCGTACAGGCGGGCGAACAGCTCGAGAGTCGCACAGGCCTGCGCGTCGCCGGCCGCGGCCATCCGGCTGATTCCACGGGCGTCGAGCGACACAGCCTCGCTGGCTGCTCGGCCGGCAATGAAGCGGTACAGCCGCTCCAGGCCGTGGCCGGACAGCAGCAGCTCGAGGCTGACACGGCCATGCTCCGCGCGCAGGTGTTGCCACAGCGCCAGTTGTTGCTCGTCTTGCGGAGCGAAGTCAGCGTGGCCGCCCTCGCTGGACAGCACCAGCGGTTGCTGCGGACTGCCGGCCAGCAAGGCCATGCCGAGGCCGGTGCCGGCGCCGAGCAGGGCGCGCACGCCATCGGCCGGTGGTTCGCCGGCCTGCAGGGTGCACAGGTCTTCGCGGCGCAGCAGCGCCAGGCCATTGGCCTGGGCGGAAAAGTCGTTGAGCAGCTGCACCTGACGCAGACCGAAACGCCCGGCCAGTTCGGCAGCATCCAGTTGCCAGGGCAGGTTGGTCATCCGTACCCGCTGGTTATCGATTGGCCCGGCCAGGGCGACGCACGCCGTCAGTGGGCGTTCGCCAGGCAGCAGGAAGGTCTGTAGCAGGGTGTCGAAGTCGGGATAGTCACGGCTGGACAGGGTCTGGCGACGCAGCGTCCGCCAACCGTCCCCCTCGCACTCGCCTAGCAGCAGGCGCGCCTGGGTTCCGCCAATGTCCGCCGCCAGAATGATCATGACCACCTCTCTACACGCGTCTATGCGAAGAATCCTGCCGCGACCGCCAGTAGCGAGAATTTCTCTACCCGGCGGCGCGGGGCGGGATTCTATCGAAGATGGTTCAAAAGGTCGGCAGCTCGTATCTCTTTATGGCTGCTCATTTTTTTCTTGAGTATAGGAGGGTGGCGGGCATCCTCAAGGCA
>DATCUN010000271.1:0-7819 GCA_036561825.1 Pseudomonas sp. | reverse complement strand
AGAAGTCGAGCCTCCGCTCGAAGCGCAGCCCGAACCGCAGCCGGCCGCTGCCGCGCCGGCGTCCGAGGCCCCGGCCAAGCTGGGCTTCTTCGCCCGCCTGCGCCAGGGCCTGTCGAAGACCAGCGCCAGCATCGGCGAGGGCATGGCCAGCCTGTTCCTCGGCAAGAAGGCCATCGACGACGATCTGCTCGACGAGCTGGAGACCCGCCTGCTCACCGCCGACGTCGGCGTCGAGGCAACCACCGCGATCATGCAGAACCTGACCAAGCGCGTGTCGCGCAAGGAGCTGGCCGACAGCGACGCGCTGTACAAGGCGCTGCAGGAAGAGCTGGCCGCCATCCTGCGTCCGGTCGAGCAGCCGCTGGTGATCGCGGCCGGCCACAAGCCCTACGTGATCCTGGTGGTCGGCGTGAACGGCGCCGGCAAGACCACCACCATCGGCAAGCTGGCGAAGAAGCTGCAGGACGAGGGCAAGAAGGTCATGCTCGCGGCCGGCGACACCTTCCGCGCCGCCGCGGTCGAGCAGCTGCAGGTGTGGGGCGAGCGCAACAAGATTCCGGTGATCGCCCAGCACACCGGCGCCGACTCCGCGTCGGTGATCTTCGATGCGGTGCAGGCCGCCCAGGCGCGCGGCATCGACGTGCTGATCGCCGACACCGCCGGCCGCCTGCACACCAAGGACAACCTGATGGAAGAGCTGAAGAAGGTCCGTCGGGTGATCGGCAAGCTCGACGACAGCGCGCCGCACGAGACCCTGCTGGTGCTGGACGCCGGCACCGGGCAGAACGCCCTCAGCCAGGCGCGGCTGTTCCACCAGGCGGTCAACCTCAGCGGCCTGGTGCTGACCAAGCTCGACGGCACCGCCAAGGGCGGGGTGATCTTCGCCCTGGCCAAGCAGCTGCCGACGCCGATTCGCTACATCGGCGTTGGCGAGGGCATCGACGATCTGCGTCCGTTCGAGGCCGACGCCTTCGTACGCGCACTTTTCGCAGGACAGGAGTCCGCATGATTCGTTTCGAGCAGGTGGGCAAGCGTTATCCCAACGGCCACGTCGGCCTGCACGAGCTGAGTTTCCGGGCCCGGCGCGGCGAGTTCCTGTTCGTCACCGGCCACTCCGGTGCGGGCAAGAGCACCCTGCTGCGCCTGCTGCTGGCGCTGGAACGACCGACCAGCGGCAAGCTGCTGCTGGCCGGCCAGGATCTGGGCGAGATCAGCAACGCGCAGATCCCCTTCGTGCGCCGGCAGATCGGCGTGGTGTTCCAGAACCACCACCTGCTGTTCGACCGCAGCGTGTTCGCCAACGTCGCCCTGCCGCTGCAGATCCTCGGCCTGCCGCGCGAGGAGATCCGCCAGCGGGTGGACGCCGCGCTGGAGCGGGTGTCGCTCAAGGACATGGGCGAACTGCTGCCGGCCGACCTGTCCAGCGGCCAGCAGCAGCGCGTCGGCATCGCCCGCGCGGTGGTGCACCAGCCGGCGTTGCTGCTGGCCGACGAGCCGACCGGCAACCTCGACCCGCGTCTGGCCGCCGAGATCATGGGGGTGTTCGAGGACATCAACCGCCTGGGGACCACCGTGCTGATCGCCAGCCACGACCTCGCCCTGATCGCGCGCATGCGCCATCGCCTGCTGACCCTGCAACGCGGTCGCCTGATCGGCGACGGGGAGCCCGACTGATGAGTGCCACCAAGCAACTGCCGCGCGGCAGCGAGGAAGGCTCTCCGGAGCAGCGCCAGCGGCGCCTGCAGCAGGAGGCCGAGGCCACCGACTGGGGCGGCCTGCTGCGCGCCTACCTGGAAAGCCACCGCGCCAGCCTGGTCGACAGCCTGCGCCGGCTGGTGCACCAGCCGTTCGGCAGCTTCCTCACCTGCCTGGTGATGGGCATCGCCCTGTCGCTGCCCATGGGCCTGTCGCTGCTGCTGGACAACGTCGAGCGCCTCGGCGGCTCCTGGCAGCGCGCCGCGCAGATCTCGGTGTTCCTCAAGCTCGAGGTGGCAGAGGTCGAGGGCCAGGCCCTGCGCGAACAGATCGCCGGCATGGACGACGTGCTGCAGGCCGACTGGATCGGCCGCGAGGAGGCGCTGGCGCAGCTGCAGGAGCACTCCGGTCTCGGCGACGCCCTCAAGGATCTGCCGGAAAACCCGCTGCCGGCGGTGGTGCTGGTCACCCCGCAGGAGATCGACAAGGCCGCCCTGGAGGCCCTGCGCGAGCGCCTGGCGGCGCTGCCCGGGGTCGAGCAGGCGCAGCTCGACCTGCTGTGGGTCGAGCGCCTCGGCGCCATCCTCCAGCTTGGCGATCGCTTCGTCTTCGGCCTGGCGGTGGTGCTGGTGCTCGCCCTGCTGCTGGTGATCGGCAACACCATCCGCCTGCACATCGAGAACCGCCGCGCCGAGATCGAGGTGATCAAGCTGGTCGGCGGCACCGACGGCTACGTGCGCCGGCCGTTCCTGTATGCCGGTGCCTTCTACGGCGTGGGCGCCGGCGTGCTGGCCTGGGGGTTGCTGGAGTACGGCCTGGGCTGGCTGAACCAGTCGGTGGTGAGCCTGGCCGGCCTGTATGGCAGCGACTTCGCCCTGGCCGGGGTGCCGGCGGAAGACGGCCTGTCGCTGCTGGTCGGCGCGGTGCTGCTGGGCTGGGTCGGCGCCTGGCTGGCGGTTGCCCGGCATCTGCGTCAGCTCGAGCCTCAGTGATAATGATAAGCTGCTGATTTTATTGGTATTTTTCAGGTGTAAGAGAACTTTTCACGGCCATTCACAGTCTTATCGACACAGTGCTATAGTCATGAGCTGATTCGGTAACTCGGAGGATGTCCATGTCCACGTCTCTGCAACCTGTCTATGCCCTGGCTCCCGGCGCCAACCTGGAGGCCTACGTGCATTCGGTCAACAGCATTCCGCTGCTGTCGGTCGAGCAGGAGCGCGAGCTGGCCGGGCGTCTGTACTACGCGCAGGACCTCGAGGCCGCCCGCCAGATGGTGCTGGCCCACCTGCGCTTCGTCGTGCACATCGCCCGCAGCTACTCCGGCTATGGCCTGGCCCAGGCCGACCTGATCCAGGAAGGCAACGTCGGCCTGATGAAGGCGGTCAAGCGCTTCAACCCGGAAATGGGTGTGCGTCTGGTGTCCTTCGCCGTGCACTGGATCCGCGCCGAGATCCACGAATTCATCCTGCGCAACTGGCGCATCGTCAAGGTCGCCACCACCAAGGCGCAGCGCAAGCTGTTCTTCAACCTGCGCAGCCAGAAGAAGCGCCTGGCCTGGCTGAACAACGACGAAGTCAACGCCGTGGCCGCGACCCTGGGGGTCGAGGCGCGCGAAGTGCGCGAGATGGAAAGCCGCCTGACCGGCCACGACATGGCCTTCGATCCGGCGGCCGATGCCGACGACGATGCGGCCTTCCAGTCGCCGGCGCACTACCTGGAAGACAATCGCTACGACCCGGCGCGCCAGCTGGAGGAGGCCGACTGGAGCGACAGCTCCAACGCCAGCCTGCACGATGCCCTGGAGGGCCTCGACGAGCGCAGCCGCGACATCCTCCAGCAGCGCTGGCTGTCCGAGGAAAAGGCCACCCTGCACGAGCTGGCCGCCAAGTACAACGTCTCCGCCGAGCGTATCCGCCAGCTGGAAAAGAACGCGATGAACAAGCTCAAGGGCCATCTGCTGGCCTGATCGGCAGGCGCGCTGAACGATGCAAAAAGCCGCATCCCCGGATGCGGCTTTTTTGTGCACGGTGATCGGTCACGCTTGCCGGCCCGCGCATTGGGGGCGTGCCACCCGGGGCCTACAGGCGATTGAGGTAGTAGCTGCCGCCCAGCTGGCGCATCTGCCGGCGGATCCAGCCGGCGCGCTGCTGCACGTAGCCGCTCGGCCGGCTGGCGCTCCAGTCGCGCGGGTTGGGCAGCACGGCGGCGAGCAGGCTGGCCTGCTGGCTCGACAGGTAGGGCGCCCCCTTGCCGAAGTGATGGCGGGCCGCCGCTTCGGCGCCGAACACGCCCTTGCCCCATTCGGCGCTGTTCAGGTACACCTCGAGGATGCGCTGCTTCGGCCACAGCGTCTCGATCAGCACGGTGAACCAGGCTTCCAGGCCCTTGCGCAGCCAGCTGCGCCCGGACCAGAGGAACAGGTTCTTGGCGACCTGCTGGCTGAGGGTGCTGGCGCCGCGCAGGCTGCCGCCGCGTTCGTTGTGCGCCATGGCGGCGCGGATCGCGGCCATGTCGAAACCCCAGTGCTCGGCGAAGCGCTGGTCTTCGGCGGCAATCACCGCCACCTTGAGGTCGTCCGGCAGTTCCGCCCACGGGCGCCAGTCGCGTTGCAGGTCGATCGGCTGGCCGTCGAGCCAGGATTCGATCTTGCGCTCGACCATCAGCGCGCTGCCGGGTGGCGGCAGCCAGCGCAGCAGCAGCACCAGCAGGACGCTGGCGGCCAGGCAGCAGAGGAGGATCTTGGCGAGGCGGCGAAACAGGCGGCGCGGCATGGCGGCGAAGGGTTCGGCGGGAGGGGCGGGCATTATAGCGGGGCGGCGCGGCCTGGCGGTGACTCGCGTCGCTATCGTCGGCCGCTGGCCGTGCACGCCGCCGGCGGCGGTTTGCCTGGCGGCCGCCAAGCGGTGATCATGCGCAGTTCCTGTTCCCGCCTGCGGAGTCCGTCCATGTCGCGTCCCTTCGTCCTGCTCGCCGCCTTCTTCGGCTTCACCGGCGTGGCCCTCGGCGCCTTCGCCGCCCACGGCCTGCGCGGCCGGCTGAGCCCCGAGTACCTGGCGGTGTTCCACACCGGCGTGCTCTACCAGCTGATCCACGCCCTGGCGCTGCTCGGCATCGGCGCGCTGGCGCTGCACTGGCGCTCGCGCCTGCTCAGCGCGGCCGGCAGCCTGTTCGCCGCCGGTATCCTGCTGTTCTCCGGCAGCCTGTACCTGCTGACCCTCAGCGGCGTCGGCAAGCTGGGCATGGTCACCCCGCTCGGCGGCACCTGCCTGCTCGCCGGCTGGCTGTGCGTGGCGCTGGCGGCCTGGCGCGCCCAGTCACGCCGCCACTGAGTCGGCAGCCCGGCGGTCCGCCGGCGCCTTGGTCATCGGCGCCGATCGGCGCTAGAATGCCGGCCTTTCCCCCTGATGTTGCGAGTGGCCAAGCATGCGCATTCAGCTCAATGGCGAAGCTGTGGAACTGCCCGAAGGGCATTCCGTCGCCGACCTGCTGGCCGGCCTCGATCTGGCCGGCCGGCGCGTGGCGGTCGAACTCAACCTGGATATCGTGCCGCGCAGCCAGCACGCCGTCACCCTGCTGCGCGAGGGTGACCGGGTCGAGGTCGTGCATGCCATTGGCGGCGGCTAGACAGCCATCAGCGCCGTCGACCGCCCCGCCGTCCTTTTCCCGATCCGCCCGAGCAGGCCTGCAGAGGAATCCCCGATGAGCCCGTCTTCCCGTACCGACAAACCGCTGGTCCTGGCCGGCCGCACCTACCATTCGCGGCTGCTGGTCGGCACCGGCAAGTACAAGGATCTCGACGAGACCCGCCTGGCCATCGAGGCCTCCGGCGCGGAGATCGTCACCGTCGCCGTGCGCCGCACCAACATCGGCCAGAACCCCGGCGAGCCGAACCTGCTCGACGTGATCAGCCCCGAGCGCTACACCATCCTGCCCAACACCGCCGGCTGCTACGACGCGGTGGAAGCAGTGCGCACCTGCCGCCTGGCCCGCGAGCTGCTCGACGGCCACAAGCTGGTCAAGCTGGAAGTGCTGGCCGACCAGAAGACCCTGTTCCCTAACGTGATCGAGACCCTCAAGGCCGCCGAGACCCTGGTCAAGGACGGCTTCGACGTGATGGTCTACACCAGCGACGACCCGGTCATCGCCCGCCAGCTGGCCGAGATCGGCTGCATCGCGGTGATGCCGCTGGCCGGCCTGATCGGCACTGGCCTGGGCATCTGCAACCCGTACAACCTGCGCATCATCCTCGAGGAAGCCACCGTGCCGGTGCTGGTGGATGCCGGCGTGGGGACCGCGTCGGATGCCGCCATCGCCATGGAGCTGGGCTGCGAGGCGGTGCTGATGAACAGCGCCATCGCCCACGCCCAGAACCCGGTGCTGATGGCCGAGGCGATGAAGCACGCCATCGTCGCCGGGCGCCTGGCCTACCTGGCCGGGCGCATGCCCAAGAAGCTCTACGCCAGCGCCTCCTCGCCACTCGAAGGGCTGATCCGCTAAGCGGCTTTTCCATGGGCAGGCCCTGGCGCTGCCCCGACTTCAGCACAGCGAGTCCGGTCCGCGAGGGCAGGGCTCGTTTGTCTTTACAGCGAAAGTGTTCATGACTGACGAAATCCAACAAGCGCCGCAAGCTGCCGGCGAGGCGCGCCGCCTGCGCACCATCAAGAGCTTCGTGATGCGTGCCGGGCGGGTGACCGAGGGCCAGCAGCGCGGCCTCGAACTGGGCTGGCCGAAGTTCGGCCTGCAGCTGGAGGACGGCCTGCGTGACTTCGACCAGCTGTTCGGCCGCCAAGCGCCGCGCACCTTCGAGATCGGCTTCGGCATGGGCCACGCGACCCTGGAGATGGCCGCCGCCGCGCCGGAACAGGACTTCATCGGCGTCGAGGTGCACAAGCCGGGCGTCGGCGCCCTGCTCAGTGGCGCCCTGGCGCAGAACCTGACCAACATCCGCGTGTACAGCTGCGACGCGCTGGACGTGCTGCGCCAGTGCGTGGCCGACGCCAGCCTGGATCGCGTGCTGTTGTTCTTCCCCGATCCCTGGCACAAGGCCAAGCACAACAAGCGGCGCATCGTGCAGCCGGCGTTCGCCGAGCTGGTGCGCCAGAAGCTCAAGGTCGGCGGCGTGCTGCACATGGCCACCGACTGGCAGCCCTACGCCGAGCACATGCTGGAGGTGCTGAGCGCGGCGCCGGGCTACCGCAACCTGGCCGCGGACGGCGGCTACGTGCCGCGGCCCGAGGAGCGCCCGGTGACCAAGTTCGAACGCCGCGGCGAGCGCCTCGGCCATGGCGTGTGGGACCTGAAGTTCCAGCGCGTCGACTGACGTCTCACGCTGCTGCGAACGAAGCCGGGCTTGCCCGGCTTCGTCGTGTCTGGTCGGTGCGTAGGGTGGAAAACGACCGAAGGTCTTTTCCAGCGTTGGCGCGCAGAGGTCGGTGGACAATCGCTGGCGCGAGTTTGCCAGCCTGCGGCGTTACGGCGAGTCCAGACCGCAGGGTAGAAAACTCGCGTAGCGATTTTCTACCGCTACCCGCCGCCCGCCGGTTTCTCCGCCGTTTGCAGCGCCGGTGCACGCGGATTGGGGGACCAGGCTGAGCCGTTGTCCACCCTACGAATCAAGGCCAGTACGGATCAGCGCCGCTCGGCGATCACGCCGATCCCGATGAACACCAGCAGCAGCGCCGGCGCCAGGGTGTAGTTGTTCAGCTGCGCCAGGCCCTTCTCCAGCCAGGGGGTGGCATGCACGATGACCATGCCGTAGCCCAGCGCGCAGAGCAGGATGAACAGCAGGGTGCGGAACACGAAATTCAGGCTGCCGACCTGGCGCTGCAGCCAGGCATTGACCAGCGGGCCGAACAGCACCAGCAGCGCGGCGACCACCGCCAGGGCGATCTCGTCGAGATGGCTGCGGCACCAGCGCGACAGGGTGACGAACAGGTCGAGTAGCAGATCCATGCGGACTCCTGACTAGTACGGAAAGGCTCGGCGCAGTTTACCTGCAGAACAGTGACCGGCCTGCCACGCCGCACACGCTTAGGGCAGAAAGTGCTGCAGCAGGTCGTTGAGGAACAGCTGGCCGCGCGCGGTCGGCCGCAGCAGCTGCGGATCGGCGTCGAGCAGGCCG
>DATCUN010000270.1:0-3196 GCA_036561825.1 Pseudomonas sp. | reverse complement strand
CCGCGAGCCGGCGTTTTCTGCAGATGCGCCGGCGCCGCGCAGTCGCGCCATGCCGGCTCCCGCCACCGTGCGCGCGGCTTCGACCCGGCCGCTGTGGGCGCTGGTCGGCGTGCTGCTGCTGGCCCTGGCCGGCCTGGGTTGGTGGAGCCAGCAGCGCCTTGAACAGATGGCGCAGCAGTTGGTGGCGACCCAGGAAAGCTTCGCGCGCGTCAGCGAGGATGCGGCGGGCCGGCTGAAGGACATTTCCGGCAAGGTGGTAGCCACCGAGTCCAGCGTCACCAGCGAGAGCGAGGCGCTCAAGCTGCGCATCAAGCAGCTGGAGAACAAGCTGGCCCAACTCGGCAAGCAGCAGCAGACCGCTGCCGCCCAGCAGGAAACCCAGGGCCAGCAGCTCGCGCAGCTGCGCGGCGAACTGAAGACCCAGCAGGCTGGCACGGTCCAGCTGGCTGCGGCACTGAAGGAGCAGCAGAGCGGCGTTGCCAGCCTGGACAGTCGCCTGCAGGGCCTGGCCGGCGAGCAGGCCGCGCTGAAGACCGCGCAAGGCGCGCTGGGCAAGCTGGAAAGTCGGCTGGATAGCCTTGGCAGCGAGGTCGCGGCGCTGAAGAAGCAGGGCAATCCGGCGCAGGCCATCGACCGTCTCGAATCCGACATGCTGGTGCTGCGCAGTCAGCTGGACAACCGCCCGGCGGCCGCCGCCGGCAGTGCCGAGCTGGATGCCTTCCGCGCGCAGATGACCCGCAACATCACCACCCTGCAGGCGCAGGTGCAGAATCTGCAGCAGCAGCTCGACGCGCGCTGAGTTCCGGCGTGGCAAAGAAAAGCCCCGGCTGCCAATGGCAACCGGGGCTTTTTTTCATCGCCGCGAGTCTTACAGGGTCGGGTAGTCGAGGTAGCCGACCGGGCCGGAGCCATAGAAGGTGCTGCTGTCCGGCTCGTTCAACGGCGCGTCGGCAGCCAGGCGTGCCGGCAGGTCGGGGTTGGCGATGAACGGGATGCCGAAGGCCACCGCGTCGGCCTTGCCTTCGGCCAGCCAGCGGTTGGACTGCTCCTTGGTGAAGCGCTCGTTGGCGATGTACACGCCGCCGAAGATCTGCTTGAGCTGCGGGCCGAGGCTGTCCTCGCCTTCCTTCTCGCGAGCGCAGATGAAGGCGATGCCGCGCTTGCCCAGCTCGCGGGCGACGTAGCCGAAGGTCTCGGCGCGGTTGGAGTCGCCCATGTCGTGGCTGTCGGCGCGCGGCGCCAGGTGCATGCCGACGCGGCCGGCACCCCACACCGAAATCACCGCGTCGGTGACTTCCAGCATCAGTCGCGCGCGGTTTTCCAGCGAGCCGCCGTACTGGTCTCCGCGCTGGTTGGTGCTGTCCTGCAGGAACTGGTCGAGCAGGTAGCCGTTGGCGCCGTGGATCTCCACGCCGTCGAAGCCGGCGGCCTTGGCGTTCTCCGCGCCCTGGCGGTAGGCCTCGACGATGCCGGCGATCTCTTCGGTTTCCAGCGCACGCGGGGTTTCGAAGGCTTTCATGGGGCGGATCAGGCTGACGTGGCCCTTGGGTTGGATGGCGCTGGGCGCCACCGGCAGTTGGCCGTCCAGGTAGCTCGGGTCGGAGATGCGGCCGACGTGCCACAGCTGCAGGATGATGCGCCCGCCGGCGGCGTGCACCGCGCTGGTCACGTTCTTCCAGCCCTGCACCTGTTCCGCGGACCAGATGCCGGGGGTGTCGGGGTAGCCGACGCCCATCGGCGTCACCGAGGTGGCTTCGCTGATGATCAGGCCGGCGCTGGCGCGCTGCACGTAGTACTCGGCCATCAGCGCGCCGGGCACGCGGCCGGGCTCGGCGCGGCAGCGGGTCAGCGGGGCCATGATGATGCGGTTGGGCAGTTGCAGATCGCCTACCTGGAGGGGGTCGAACAGGGTCGGAACGGAAGGGGTCGGCATGGTCGGTTTCCTTGCTGAGTGGAGTCAGAGTTCGTCATCGAGCCGGCGCAGGAAGGCCTGGATGGTGTCCTCGTTGCGCTTGAAGAAGTTCCACTGGCCGACCTTCCTGCTGGTCACCAGGCCGGCACGCTGCAGGGTGGCCAGGTGCGCCGACACGGTGGACTGCGACAGGCCGGTGCGGCGGTCGATCATCCCGGCGCACACGCCGATCTCCAGCGAGTGCTCCTGATCGGCGAAGTACTGTTCCGGGGCCTTCAGCCAGTGGAGGATCTCGCGGCGCACGGGATGGGCCAGGGCCTTGATGATTTCGTCGGTATCGAATGACATGGGGGTGGCTGCAATGTTTTATCGCGATGGGGCGAAATATATATCGGTGTTTCGCGATTCACAAATATTGAATCGTCCCCAGCGATGGGCGGCTCATTCCTTCTGCGGCTTTCGATGGGGATGGCCGCGGCGTTAAGCTGTGCCCATGAACTATCTAGCCCACCTGCACCTCGGCGGTCCGCAGCCGGGGCAACTGCTCGGCAGCCTGTACGGTGACTTCGTCAAGGGGCCGCTGGCCGGGCGCTATCCGCCGGACGTCGAGGCGGCCATCCGCCTGCACCGGCGCATCGATGTCTACACCGACAGTCACCCGCTGGTACGGACGGCCGTGGCGCGCTTTCCCGCCGAGCGGCGGCGCTACGCCGGCATCCTTCTCGACCTGTTCTTCGACCACTGCCTGGCCTGTGGCTGGGCCGACTACGCGGCCGAGCCGCTGCCGCAGTTCACCGCGCGCGTGTACCAGGTGCTGGCCGAGGAGGCGGCGTTGCCCGGGCGCCTGGCGCTGATCGCCCCGCGCATGGCCGAGCAGGACTGGCTGGGCAGCTACCGCGAGTTCGCCGTGCTCGAGCGGGTGCTGCTGAACCTGCAGCGGCGCCTGTCGCGGCCCGAGGGGTTGGACGGTGCGCTGCTCGAGCTGGAGCGCCTGTACCCCGTGCTGCTGGAGGACTTCCGCGCGTTCTATCCGCAGCTGATGGCCTTCGCCCGGGCGGCGCAGACGGACTGACGTCGTCAGCCTGACCCTGGCTCAGGCCGCTTGCGCTTCGCTTGCGGCGTTCTGCTCGCCGGCGCCGACTACCCCGGCAATCGCGGCATGGGCGCGGCGCGCCAGTTCGCTGCGCGACAGGCCGGCGCTGGCGATCGGTTCAAGCAGGGTGATCTCCACCGTGGCGCGCTCGGCGGCGAACAGGCGCAGCAGGTGCGCCGGCAGCTCGTCGT
>DATCUN010000269.1:0-2583 GCA_036561825.1 Pseudomonas sp. | reverse complement strand
GCCTACAGCGCCACCAAGGCCGGCGTGCTGGGCCTGACGCGCAGCCTGGCGGTCGACTGGGCGGTCGATGGCATCCGCGTGAACGCCGTGGCGCCCGGCTGGGTGGCCACCGACATGACGCAGGGCCTGCGCGACAACCGGCATCTGCACGACAGCCTGACCGCGCGCGTGCCGATGGGCCGCTTCGCCCAACCGAACGAAATCGCCGACGTGGCGCTGTTCCTGGCCTCGGACAGCGCGCGCTACGTGACCGGCTCGGTTTACAGTGTGGACGGCGGCCTGCTCGCGGGCTGACCGAGGTCTCACACCACGGCGGCGCAGGCCGCCCCCTGCCAGGGAGAGTGCAATGGCTTACGTACGCGCCTGTTCAGTGAACGACGTACCGACCGGCGGCATGGCCCGCTTCAAGGTCAACGGCGAAGCGGTCGTCGTCTACAACCTCGCGGACGGCTTCCACGCCACCGCCGCGAGCTGCTCCCACGTGTTCGGTCCGCTGGCCCGCGGCAAGATTCTCGACGGTCAGCGCATTCAGTGCCCGCTGCACCGGGCCGAGTTCGACATCAAGACCGGCGAGGCCGTGAAGTGGGCCTGCTTCCCGCCGGGCGTGCAGCTGCTGAACATGTTCCGGCCCAAGAAGCCGATCAAGACCTTTGCCACCAAGGTGGAAGGCGACGCGGTGTTCGTCGACGTTTGAGCTTGCAGCCTGCCCACGTCCCGCACGGGAGTGGGCAGGCTTCGTCGAGTTTGCGCAGCCTGATGGCCAGGCAGCGCAAACAAAGGTTCCGGTCGATCGCCGAGCCCTTTGCCTTGGTCGACGCGCTGCCCTGTGCCACACTGAACTTCAGTTGGCACGGCAGTGGACGACATGGCAACAAATTCTTCGAGCAGCGAAGTCCAGGTCGGTGCACAGGGACGGCTGGTGATTCCGGCCACCCTGCGCAAGGCGCTGCATCTTGAACCCGGGGATCGGCTGGTGGCGCGGCAAGAAGGCGAAACGCTGGTGCTTGAGCGGCGCGAGGCAATCCAGAAACGGCTCCAGGATCGGTTTCGCCACATTCCCAGCGACGTCAACCTGGTGAATGAGCTGATCGCGGAGCGGCGCGCCGAGGCGGCAAAGGAGGCGGCGCAGGAGTGACGCTGGCCCTCGACCCGTCGAGTTTGCTGGCCTTTCTGCACGATGAGCCAGGGGCCGACCGGGTCTGGTCGGTATTGTCGGAGGCCGTGGTTTCCGCCGTGAACCGGTCGGAGGTCGTACAGAAATCCCTGCGCCGCCAGGTCGATATCACCGGGATGCGGCAGGAATTCGTGCAGGCTGGCGTCGTTTTCTCACCTTACGGTCGAGCAGGCCGAGATCGCCGCCCTCCTGTGGGACAAGACTCGCCAGCAGGGCCTGTCCTTAGGCGATCGAGCCTGCCTGGCGCTGGCCATAGAACACCAGCTGCCGATCCTTACCGCGGACCGAGCCTGGTCCGGCCTGGGCCTGGGCCTTCATATACAGCTCATCCGCTGAGGGCCAGGCATGCGCCCCTCAGCCGCGCGCCAGCACCGAGTCGGCCACGTACGGGTTGCTGCGCCGCTCGGCGCCGAAAGTGGACATGGGGCCGTGGCCGGGGATGAAGCGCACGTCTTTGCCCAGCGGCCACAGCTGTTCGGGGATGGACCGCAGCAGGTCGGCGTGATTGCCGCGCGGCAGGTCGGTGCGGCCGATGGAGCCGGCGAACAGCACGTCGCCCACCAGCGCCAGGCGGCTTTGCGCGTCGAAGAAAATCACATGCCCCGGCGTGTGGCCGGGGCAGTGGCGCACGGCCAGTTCAATCTGCCCGAAGCGCACCGTGTCGCCGCCCTCGAGCCAGCGGTCGGGGGTGAAGGCCGGCAGCGGCGGGAAGCCGAACATCTGCGCCTGCATGGGCAGGCTCTCGATCCAGAACGCGTCTGCCGGGTGCGGGCCCTCGACCGGCACGCGGTAGCGGTCGCGCAGCGTCACCGTGCCACCGACGTGGTCCAGATGGCCGTGGGTGAGGAAGATTTTTTCAAGATGCGCGCCGTGGCGTTCGATCGCCGCGACGATGTCCTCCACGTCGCCACCCGGATCGACCAACGCCGCATTGCCGGTCGCCGGGCACAGCAGCAGGGTGCAGTTCTGCTGCAGCGGCGTGACCGGGATGATTTCGAACTGAAGCATGTCTGACATCGGCGGCGTCAGTCGTCCAGCCTGTGCTCGATGATGAGGTTGTCCTGCACCACCCGGCCGCCGATCAGGTGCTCCTGGATAATCCGCTCCAGCACCGGCGGGGTGCAGGAGTGGTACCAGGTGCCATCCGGGTAGACCACGGCCACCGGCCCCTGCTCGCAGATGCGCAGGCAGCCGGCCTTGGTGCGGTAGACGCCGCCGTCGCCGGTGAGCTTGAGCTCGTTCAGGCGTTTTTTGAGGAAATTCCAGGATTCGATGCCGACCTCGCGCGGGCAGCACTTCGGCTCGCTGGCGTCGGCGCACAGGAAGATGTGGCGGCGGATTCGGTCCACGCCCAGGGATTCGGCGGTCTCGCGGATGGTGCTCATGGAATTCCTCGAAGGGGTTGGTGC
>DATCUN010000268.1:0-3406 GCA_036561825.1 Pseudomonas sp. | reverse complement strand
CGCCGCCTGGCTGCTGACCTTCGCCCTGACGCGCATCAGCTCGCTCGCCGCGCTGGTTGCCACCCCGCTGACCCTGCCGCTGCTGGCCTGGCAACAGCCGACCGCGCTGCTGCCGGTCACCCTGCTCGCCGCTCTGATCGTCTGGCGCCACCGCAGCAACCTGCGCGACCTCTACGCCGGCCGCGAACGGCATTTCTAATCCCGGCCTACTCCTGTGCCGCCTGCAGCGACGGCAGCGCTTCCATCGACCAGCGCGGCTGCACGCCGATCGCCGGGCCGTCGTGCTGGCCGGCCAGCAGACGCTGACAGCCAGCGTAGGCGATCATCGCACCATTGTCGGTGCAGAAGCGCGGCCGGGCATAGAACACCTGGCCCTTGAGCTCGCCGAGCATCGTCTGCAGCGCCGCGCGCAACGCCTGGTTGGCGCTCACCCCGCCGGCGATCACCAGACGCTGCAGGCCGGTCTGTTTGAGCGCCCGGCGGCACTTGATGGTCAGCGTCTCCACCACCGCCTGCTGGAAGGCCAGGGCGACGTCGCAGCGGGCCTCCTCGAGGTCACCGCCCTCCGCCTCGCACTGCCGCCAGGTATTGAGGGCGAAGGTCTTCAGGCCGCTGAAACTGAAGTCCAGTCCCGGCCGATCGGTCATCGGCCGCGGGAAGACGAAGCGCCCCGGTGTGCCACGCTCGGCTAGACGAGCAATTTCCGGTCCACCCGGATAAGCGAGACCGATCAGCTTGGCGGTCTTGTCGAAAGCTTCGCCGGCGGCATCGTCCAGCGACTCGCCAAGCAGCTGGTACTGACCAATGCCGTCGACCCGCACCAGCTGGGTGTGGCCGCCGGAAACCAGCAAGGCGACGAACGGGAACTGCGGCGGCGCCTCCTCCAGCATCGGCGCCAGCAGATGGCCCTCCATATGGTGCACGCCGACCGCCGGCACGCCCCAGGCCAGGGCCAGCGCCTGGGCGCAGGAGGCACCGACCAGCAGCGCGCCGACCAGTCCCGGCCCGGCGGTATAGGCGATCGCATCGATATCGGCGAAACTGCAACCGGACTCGGCCAGCACCTCGCGGATCAGCGGCAGCATGCGTTTGACGTGGTCGCGCGAGGCCAGTTCGGGCACCACGCCGCCGTAGGCGCGATGCAGGTCGATCTGGCTGAACAGCGCATCGGCCAGCAGACCGCGCTCGCTGTCATACAGCGCCACGCCGGTTTCGTCGCAGGAAGTTTCCAGGCCCAGCACTCGCATTGGCAGATCGCCTCGTATTGCCGTGATCGTTCGGGAAACCGCGCATGATAAGCGGGCCGGGGCACGGACACCAAGCCTTGGCGCCGGCAGCGGACTACCGGTAGGCGGGTTTTGCCGTCAGGGGCTTGGCATTTCCCCCGGCAAAGGGTTAATATCCGCAGCCCTTGAAAACCGGTGCCTCCCCAGCCTTTTGCAGGATTGCACCATTCATACTCGGTATTAAGTGAAGGTACGACCTGGATGCCCGCCGTCAAAGTTAAAGAGAACGAACCCTTCGACGTAGCCCTGCGTCGTTTCAAGCGCTCCTGCGAAAAAGCCGGTGTTCTGGCTGATGTGCGTAGCCGCGAGTTCTACGAGAAGCCCACCGCCGAGCGCAAGCGCAAGGCCGCGGCTGCCGTAAAGCGCCACGCCAAGAAAGTGCAGCGCGAGCAGCGTCGTCGCGAGCGCCTGTACTGAGTTAACCCTCGGACAGTTGCGTTTCGCCCAACACCCGGCTCCGGCCGGGTGTTTGCTTTAGCGTCATCTTTTCACTCCGCCTTGCCCCGCAAGGAGCGGAGTTTTTTGCATTCGCCCCTGCCTGGCCTTTGGCGCAGCGGGCAGCCATGCTCAACAGCATGCACACGAGCAGCCCATGGCCGGCCTGATCCCGCAACGCTTCATCGACGACCTGCTCAACCGCACCGACATCGTCGAGGTGGTGGGTTCGCGCATCCAGCTGAAGAAGACCGGCAAGAACTACAGCGCCCGCTGCCCGTTCCACAACGAAAAGACCCCCTCGTTCAGCGTCAGCCCGGACAAGCAGTTCTACTACTGCTTCGGCTGCGGCGCCGGCGGCAACGCCCTCGGCTTCATCATGGACCACGACCACCTGGAGTTTCCCGAGGCGGTCGAGGAGCTGGCCAAGCGCGCCGGCCTCGAGGTGCCGCACGAGGACAGCCGTCCCGGACAGAAGCCGCGCCAGGCAGTCGACTCGCCGCTCTACCCGCTGCTCGACGCCGCCGCCGGCTTCTACCGCCAGGCCCTGAAGAGCCATCCGGCACGCCAGGCCGCGGTGGACTACCTCAAGGGCCGCGGCCTGTCCGGGGTGATCGCCCGCGACTTCGGGCTCGGCTTCGCCCCGCCCGGCTGGGACAACCTGATGAAGCACCTGGGCGGCGACACCCTGCAGCAGAAGGCCATGATCGACGCCGGCCTGCTGATCGACAACCCGGAGACCGGCAAGCGCTACGACCGCTTCCGCGACCGGGTGATGTTCCCGATCCGCGACAGCCGCGGCCGGGTGATCGCCTTCGGCGGCCGGGTGCTCGGCGACGACAAGCCCAAGTACCTGAACTCGCCGGAAACCCCGGTGTTCCACAAGGGCCAGGAGCTCTACGGCCTGTACGAGGCGCGCCAGCACCACCGCGATCTCGACGAGGTCATGGTGGTCGAGGGCTACATGGACGTCATCGCCCTCGCCCAGCAGGGCCTGCGCAACGCCGTCGCCACCCTCGGCACCGCCACCAGCGAGGAGCACATCAAGCGCCTGTTCCGCCTGGTGCCGAACATCCTGTTCTGCTTCGACGGCGACCAGGCCGGACGCAAGGCCGCCTGGCGCGCCCTCGAGGCCTGCCTGCCGAGCCTGCAGGACGGCCGCCGGGTGCGCTTCCTGTTCCTCCCCGAAGGCGAGGATCCGGACAGTCTGGTACGCCAGGAAGGCGCCGAAGCCTTCCGGGCGCGCATCAGCCAGCAGGCCCAGCCGCTGGCCGAGTACTTCTTCCGCCATCTGATGGAGGAGGCCGACCCGGCCACCCTCGAGGGCAAGGCGCACCTCGCCACCCTCGCCTCGCCGCTACTCGACAAGCTGCCCGGCGCCAACCTGCGCGCCCTGATGCGCCAGCGCCTCGGCGAGATCACCGGCCTCAGCGGCGAGAGCCTCGGCGCACTGGCCGGCTCGCCGACCAATGACGTGCCGCCAGCGGACTTCGCACCGTCTTATGATCCGGACAGCCACGCAGGTTATCCCGCCTATCCGGACGAGCGCAGCGACTGGCAAGCCGGCCAGGGCCAAGGCAAGCGCAAGTGGCAGGACGGCGGCGACTGGAAAGGCAAGAAGAACGGGCAGCGCCGCGAGCCGCCGGCCGTAATGCCGCCGCGCGGCGGTGCCGGCGTCGAACCGC
>DATCUN010000267.1:0-2352 GCA_036561825.1 Pseudomonas sp. | reverse complement strand
CCGTCACCATGGCCATCAGCTGCTTGTTGCCCGCGCTGATGAAACCCTCGTACAAGAAGTGCGGCGTGAGCATGCCCACGGTGTGGCCAAAGAACAGGAACAGCACGCCAATGTGGAACAGGTTGCTGCCCCAGCGCAGGCGGCCGGTGCGCAGCAGCTGCGACGAATCGCTCTTCCAGGTGTACTGGTCACGGTCAAACCGCGCCCAGCTGCCAATGAAGAAAACGGCCAGGCAAATATAGGGATAGATGCCAAACAACAGGGTGTCAAGCCAGGCGGTCATGCTGAGACTCCTTCGGGTGCCCGCTCGGCGCGGGGGGTACGAACAAAATGCAGGGGTTGCGGCTGGTCAGGCTTGGCCTGGCCCTGGGTGCTGCAGCCGCCAAACGCTTCGGGCTCGGCCCAGACCTCGTCCATGGGCGGCTCGGGGGTGAGCGCCACCGACTGCACACGCTGGCCCGACACTTCGAGCACCGCGGCAATCACGCTGGCATAGGGGCTGCTTCTGGCCACCAGCGCGCTGAACAGGGCGTTGAGGATGTGGGCCATTTCGCCCAGGAATTCCTTGGCCACTTCGGGCGGCTGGGTGGAGGCGAACTCCAGCACCACGGGCAGGTGGTCGGGCAGCTCGTCGGCCTGGAACTGCAGGCCAGCCTTTTCGTAGGTCTGCAGCAAATCGATGAGCGCCGGGCCCCGGTCGCGCGAGTCGCCGTGCACATGCTCGAACAGGTGCAGCGAGGTCTGGCGGCCGCGATCGAAGTTGTCCACGTAGCGGGCTTCGGCTTCGAGCGGGTCGAGTGCCGCCAGGTGCTCGCACACCGCCTTCAATTCATCCATGCGTTCGACCGTCAGGGCTTGCTCGGCCTGCAGAGCATCGATGAGCTGCGGCATCACGCTGCGCAGCTGCGCATCGGGGTAGCTCAGCAGGTAGCCCAGGGCGCGCAGGGTCAGGCGCACGGGGGTCGGGTTCTTTTTGAACATGGTGATTCCTTCCGTGTCGCTCAAACAGTCGCTTTGATGGGAATGGTCCGCGGCTTCTTGCCACCGAACATACTGGTCTCGGTGGCGCCGTCGGAGCAACCGTTGCCAAACGAGAAGCCGCAACCGCCGCGGATGTCGAACGCGTTTTCTGCGTACTCGCGGTGGGCCGATGGGATGACGAAGCGGTCCTCGTAATTGGCAATCGCCATCACGTGGTACATCTCCTCGACCTCGGCCATCGACAGGCCGGCCTGCTTGAGCACCGACAGGTTCTGGCGCTGCTCCACATGCTTGTCGCGCTGGTAGGTGCGCATGGCCAGCATGCGCTCCAGCGCCCGCACCACGGGTCCGGTGTCACCGGCGGTGAGCAGGTTGGCCAGGTACTGTACGGGGATGCGCAGTTGCGAAACATCGGGGATGTCGCCATTCACGCCCACATGGCCGGCGTTGGCGGCGGCCGTGATGGGAGAGAGTGGCGGCACGTACCAGACCATGGGCAGCGTGCGGTACTCGGGGTGCAGCGGCAGGGCCACCTTCCATTGCACTGCCATCTTGTAGACGGGGCTGTTGCGGGCAGCGTCCATCCAGCTGTCGGGAATGCCGTCGATGCGGGCCTGCTTGATCACGTCCGGGTCGTTCGGGTCCAGGAAGATGTCGAGCTGCGCCTGGTACAGGTCGCGGTCGCGCTCCACGCTGGCGGCTTCCTGGATGCGGTCGGCGTCGTACAGCAGCACGCCCAGGTAACGGATGCGGCCCACGCAGGTCTCGGAGCATACGGTGGGCTGGCCGGCCTCGATGCGCGGGTAGCAGAAGATGCATTTCTCGGCCTTGCCCGACTGCCAGTTGTAGTAGATCTTCTTGTAGGGGCAGCCCGAGACGCACATGCGCCAGCCGCGGCACTTGTCCTGGTCGATCAGCACGATGCCGTCTTCCTCGCGCTTGTAGATCGAGCCTGAGGGGCACGAGGCCACGCAGGCCGGGTTCAGGCAGTGCTCGCACAGGCGCGGCAGGTACATCATGAAGGTGTTCTCGAACTGGCCGTAGATGTCCTTTTGCACCTCGTCGAAGTTCTTGTCGGCGCTGCGCTTGCTGAATTCGCCGCCCAGGATTTCCTCCCAGTTCGGGCCCCACTCGATTTTTTCCATGCGCTGGCCGGTGATCAGGCTGCGCGGGCGCGCCGTGGGCGCGGCCTTGCTTTCGGGCGCGGACTGCAGGTGGTCGTAGTCGAAGGTGAAGGGCTCGTAGTAGTCGTCGATCTGCGGCAGGTTGGGGTTGGCGAAGATGCGCATGAGCAGCTTCCACTTGCCGCCCTGGCGGGGCGCGATGGAGCCGTCGGGGCTGCGCACCCAGCCGCCATTCCACTTGTCCTGG
>DATCUN010000266.1:0-10500 GCA_036561825.1 Pseudomonas sp. | reverse complement strand
CGGGTCAGCCCCTCGTAGAGCACCTCGGTGACGCCGCGCTTGTTGAGCTGGGCCTTGGCGGCATTGGCGATGCCCTGACCGTAGGTGTCCTTGTCGTGGATGATCGCCACCCGCGCGCCCTTCAGGGTGTCGACGATGAAGTCGGCGGCGACCTGGCCCTGCTGGTCGTCGCGGCCGCACATGCGGAACACCACGTTGAGGCGGCGGTCGGTGACCACCGGGTTGGTCGAACCGGGGGTGATCATCAGCACGGCCGCCTCGTCGTACACCGCGGAGGCCGGGATGGTGGACGAGGAGCAGAAATGGCCGATCACCCCGGCCACCTTGTCCTGATCGACCAGGCGGTTGGCCACCGCCACCGCCTGCTTCGGCTCGCAGGCGTCGTCGCCCTTGACCAGCTTGATCGGCTCGCCGTTGATGCCGCCGGCGGCATTGATGTCGGCCGCCGCCTGGCTGGCCCCGCGCCAGTACTGCTCGCCAATGGCTGCGCTGGGGCCGGTGTGGGGGCCGGCCACGCCGATCAGTATCTCGGCCTGAACCACGGAAGACAGGCCCAGCGCGGCGGACACCGCGAGGGCGAGAAAGCCTTTTCCTGCAATCTTCTGCGACATGAAGGTGCTCCTGGAGATGGGGATGGTCGCTCCCGGCGAGCGACAGGCGTCCGGCAAGGTATGCGCCATGCCGTCCTTCTGCGCAATCGGCATAACGCACTCCACCTCATATCTTTTTAGCCTATGGCGGGCCATGCCGCCGGTGCCACGAGCTGATTTCGCCAAGCGATCCCCATCGCGGCGCATGCACGCTTGCCGTCACCCCGCGCCGGCTCAGTCCTTGCTCGGCACCCCCAGAGCGACCGCCGGGGCCTTGCGCGGCAGCCAGCCGGACTTGTGCAGGACCAGGTAGGCCAGCGAGCCGAGCGCCACGCCCCAGAAGGCCGAGCCCAGGCCGAAGAAACTCATCCCCGAGGCGGTGGCCAGGAAGGTGATCATCGACGCCTCGCGGTGCTCCGCCTCGTGTACCGCGCCCATCACGTTGCTGGTGATGGCGCCGATCAGCGCCAGCCCGGCCAGCACGGCGACGAAGGCCTTGGGCATGGAGGTGAACAGCAGGATGATGGTGCCGGCGAAGCAGCCGCCCAGCAGGTAGAACACGCCGTTGGCGATCCCGGCGACATAGCGCTTGTCGGGACTCTCATGGGCATCCTTGCCGGTGCACAGGGCCGCGGTGATGGCGGCGATGACGATGGTGATGCCGCCGAAGCAGGCCACCGCCAGCGAGGCCAGGCCGGTAACGGCGATCAGCGGCTTGGCCGGGGTGTGGTAACCCGAGCTGCGCAGGATCGCCATGCCCGGCAGGAACTGGCCGGTCAGGCTGACCAGCACCAGCGGGATCGCCAGGCTGAGGGTGGCGCTCCAGGTCCACTCCGGTGCGATGAACAGCGGTGCGGCCAGGCTCAGCTCGATGCCCTGCAGGTTGGCGTCTTCCAGGCCGACGGACAGGGCCACGCCGACGATCAGCAGCAGCACCAGGCAATAGCGGGGAAACAGGCGCTTGAGCACCAGGTAGGCGGCGATCATGCCGAGCGCCAGGGCCGGCATGCTTTCCACCGCCTTGAACGCGCCCACGCCGAACTGGAACAGGATGCCGGCCATCATCGCGCAGGCAATGCCCTTGGGGATGGCCTGCACGATCCGGTCGAACCAGCCGGAAACGCCGATCAGGAAGATGACCACGCCCGCGGTGAGATAGGCGCCCACCGCCTGATTGAGGCTGAGCTCGGGGAACAGGGTGACCAGCAGCGCCGTGCCGGGGGCGGACCAGGCGGTCACCACCGGCACCTTGAGCCACCAGCTGAGCAGGATGCCGGACAGCGCCGCGCCGACGGAGATGGCCCAGACCCAGGAGGTCATCAGCGCCGTGGAAACCTCGGCGCTCTGCGCGGCCTGGAAGAAGATGATCAACGGCCCTGAATAGGAGATCAGTACGGCGAGAAAGCCGGCCGTGACGGCCGAAATCGAAAAATCCTGGTGGATCGTGCTGCGCTTCATTCTGGGTGCTCCCGCCAAGCATGCCGGCCGGCGCATGGGGCCGGCGATGCTGCAACCTTATTGTCAGTCCTTGAATTGATAAAGCCGGCAAAACTGGCAACACTGTTCGGAAGTCAAGAACAATCGGAGCAACTATGGACCGTTTGCAGGCCATGCAGCTGTTCGTGCGCATCGTCGAACTCGGCAGCTTCAGCAAGGCGGCCGAACAGCTCGCCATGTCGCGGGCCTCGGCGACCGCACTGGTCAAGCAGCTGGAAAGCCATCTGGGCGCGCGCCTGCTGCAGCGCACCACCCGCCAGGTCAGCGCCACCCTCGACGGGCGCTCCTACTACCAGCACTGCCTGAGCATCCTCGCCGAGATCGAGGAAGCGGAAAGCGTGTTTTCGCGCAGCGCGCAGCACCCGCGCGGCCACCTGAAGGTCGACCTGCCCGCCTCGCTCGGTCGGCTGGTGGTGATCCCGGCGCTGCCGGAGTTCTACGCGCGCTACCCGGAGATCAGCCTGGAAATCGGCATCGGCGACCGGATGATCGACCTGGTCCGCGAAGGAGTGGATTGCGTGGTGCGCATCGGCGCGCTGGACGATTCCACCCTGGTCGCCCGCGCCCTGCCGCCGCTGCGCCAGCTGACCTGCGCCAGCGCCGGCTATGTGGCCCGCCACGGCCTGCCGACCAGCCTCGACCAGCTCGAAGGGCACCAGTGCGTCGACTACCTGTCGGCCACCAGTGGCCGCCTGCAGCCGCTGGAGTTCAGTGTCGCTGGGCGGGTCATGCCCTACCCCCTGCCCGCCTGCCTGGCGGTCAACAACGGCGAGTCCTACGTGGCGGCCTGCGAGGCGGGCCTGGGCATCGTCCAGGTGCCGCACTACCACGTGCAGCGCCAGCTGGCCGCCGGGACCTTGGTCGAACTGCTGCCCCAGCACCGCCCGCCGCCGCTGCCGATGACCGTGCTCTACCCCCACCACCGCCACCTGACCCCGCGCCTGCGGGTGTTCATCGACTGGCTGGTGGAGCTATTCGGCGGCTGAGCCATACCCCGGAAACGCCAAGGCCGCGCCGACACAGCAGTGCCGACGCGGCCTTGACCTGCCCTGGACGGATCAGACCAGGCTCTTGCTCACCACCTCGAACACATCGCTGGACAGCTCGCCGCTGGCCAGGATGCGCTCCAGCTCGCCGCGCATCAGCGCCTGGCGGGTGCTGTCGAACTTGCGCCAGCGGGTCAGCGGGGTCAGCTGGCGGGCGGCGATCTGCGGGTTGAGGACGTTGAGGGTGATGATCTGGTCGGCGAGGAAGCGATAGCCAGCACCGTCGAGGCGGTGGAAGTTGACGTGGTTCTGGTTGGCGAAGGCGCCGATCAGCGCACGCACCTTGTTGGGGTTCTTCAGGGTGAAGGCCGGGTGGTGCATCAGCGCCTCGACCCGCTCCAGGCCGCCCGGCAGCGGGCTGCCGGCCTGCACGCTGAACCACTGGTCCATGACCAGGGCGTCGTCCTTGAAGTAGTCGGCGAACTTGGCCAGGGCCGTCGCCTTCTCCGACTCGAACGGCGAGTTGACCAGCACGGCCAGCGCGGCCAGGCGCTCGGTCATGTTGTCGGTGTGCTGGAACTGGTCCTCGCAGACGTCGACCACCTCGTCGCTGCCGGCCAGCATCAGGTAGGACAGCGCGATGTTCTGCAGGCTGCGCCGGGCGATCTGTGCGGCGTCGGCGGCGTAGGGCGTGTTGCGCGAGGCTTCGCGGCAGGCCTGGTAGCGCGCCCACAGCAGGTCGAACAGCTCGCGGGAGATCTCCTGGCGGGCGAATTCGCGGGCGGCGTGGATGGCGTCGACGTCGGCCACTTCGCTCAGCTCGGCCAGGTAGGCCTCGGCCGGCAGCGAGAGCATCTCGGCGACCATCGCCGCATCCAGGCTTTCATCGGCCAGCACGCTGCGCAGCGCCGTGATCAGGCGGGCATCGAGGGCCAGCGCCTCGTCGCGCTGGTGCTGGTCGACCAGTTCCTGCAGCACCTGCACGGCGAGCTGCTGGCCGGCTTCCCAGCGGTTGAAGCCGTCGGAGTCGTGCTGCATGAGGAACAGCAGCTGGTCGCGGCTGTAGGGGAAGCTCAGCTTGACCGGCGCGGAGAAGCCGCGCAGCAGCGAGGGCAGCGGCTTGTGGGCGACATCGACGAAGGTGAAGCGCTGCTCGGCCTCGCTCACCGCCAGCACGCGGGAGGTGCCGTCCGCCGCGGCCTCACCGGCCAGGCGCAGCGGCAGTTCGTTGCCGTGGGCGTCGAGCAGGCCCATGGCCACCGGGATGACGAAGGGCTGCTTCTCGGCCTGCCCCGGCGTGGCCGGGCAGCTCTGCCGGAAGGTCAGGCTGTAGCTATGGGCGACCGGGTCGTAGGCCTCCTCCACCGCCAGGCGCGGGGTGCCGGACTGGGTGTACCAGCGCTTGAACTGGGAGAGATCGACGCCGCTGGCGTCCTCCATGGCCTTGATGAAGTCGTCGCAGGTCACCGCCTGGCCATCGTGGCGCGCGAAGTACAGGTCGCTGCCCTGGCGGAAGGCCTCGGCGCCGAGCAGGGTGTGGATCATGCGCAGCACTTCCGCGCCCTTCTCGTAGATGGTCAGGGTGTAGAAGTTGGAGATCTCCATGTAGGCGTCCGGGCGCACCGGGTGGGCCATGGGACCGCCATCCTCGGCGAACTGGTGGGTGCGCAGGAAGGCGACGTCCTCGATGCGCTTGACCGTGCGCGAGTTCATGTCGGCCGAAAACTCGGCGTCGCGGAACACGGTGAAGCCTTCCTTCAGCGACAGCTGGAACCAGTCCCGGCAGGTCACCCGGTTGCCCGACCAGTTGTGGAAGTATTCGTGGGCGACCACTGCCTCGACGCGCTGGTGGGCGGCGTCAGTGGCGGTTTCCGGATGGGCCAGCACGCAGCTGGAGTTGAAGATGTTGAGGCCCTTGTTCTCCATGGCGCCCATGTTGAAGTCGTTGACCGCGACGATCATGAAGATGTCCAGGTCGTATTCGCGGCCGTAGACCTCCTCGTCCCACTTCATCGACTTCTTCAGGCTGTCCATGCCGTGCTGCAGCTTGCCGATGTTCTCCGGCTCGACGTAGATGCGCAGGGCGACGTCGCGGCCGCTCATGGTCTTGAAGCTGTCCTCGATGCACCACAGGTCGCCGGCGACCAGGGCGAACAGGTAGGCCGGCTTCATGAACGGGTCCTGCCAGGTGGCCCAGTGGCGGCCGTCCTCTTCGTGGCCGCTGGCGATCGGGTTGCCGTTGGAGAGCAGCACCGGGTAGTCCTTCTGCACCGCGCTGACGGTGGTGGTGAACTTGCTCATCACGTCCGGGCGGTCGAGGTAGAAGGTGATCTTGCGGAAGCCCTCGGCCTCGCACTGGGTGCAGAACATGCCGCTGGACTTGTACAGGCCTTCCAGCGCGGTGTTGCTTTCCGGGTGGATGCGCACGCTGCTGTCGATGACGAACTCGCTGCGGGTCGGCTGCAGGGTCAGGTGGCTGTCGTCGAGCTGGTAGTCGCCCTCGCCCAGCGGCACGTCGTCCACCGCCAAGGAGAGCAGCTCGAGCTGCTGGCCGTCCAGCACCAGCGGCGGCAGGCCGCTGCCGGCCGCCGGGTTGCGGCGCATGACCAGTTGCGCATGGACCAGGGTGTGGTCCTCGAACAGTTCGAAGGTCAGGTGGGTCTCGTCGATCAGGTAGTCGGGGGCCCGATAGTCCTTGAGATAGACAGTCTTCGGTTGTTCGCTGCGCATGTCTGGCTTCCTTAGAGTTGCTGCACGGCCAGCTGATAGGCCGTGTACTTGCGAATGTTGATCACGCCGGTATCGAAGATCAGGTACTGGCCCTTGATGCCCTGCAGTGTGCCCTCGACCACCGGGTTCTTGTCCAGATCGAAGCTGACGATCTTGGCCGGATAGGCCGCGACCGGATAGCGCATCTCTACAACCGAGGCGTCGGGCAGCGGCTGGATCGCCTGCAGGCCGAAGCGCTGCTGCAGCGCCTCGAGGCCGGCCTGGCACGTATCGAACAGTTGCTCGCGCACCGCCGGTAGATCGACCGGTTCGGCGTCGCCCTTGAGCAGCGCGCGCCAGTTGGTGCGGTCGGCCACCTGGCTGCGCAGCAGGTCTTCGACCAGGCCGGACTGCAGGCGGGTGGCCACGCGCAGGATCGGCAGCGCCTGGCTGGCGCCCTGGTCGAGCCAGCGGGTGGGCAGCTGGGTGGCGCGGGTGATGCCGACCTTCACCCCGGAGGAGTTGGCCAGGTAGACCACATGATCGGCCATGCAGAACTGCTCGCCCCAACTCGGCTCGCGGCAGGTGCCGGCGTCGTAGTGGCACTTTTCCGGGCTCATAATGCAGCTGTCGCACTGCGCCAGCTTGGTCATGCACGGATAGCAGTAGCCCTGGGCGTAGCTCTTCTTGGTCTTCCTGCCGCAGTGGCTGCAATGGATGGCGCCGAGGAACTCCAGGCGCAGGGTCTTGCCGATCAGCGGGTTGACCGCCACCTCGGCGTCCCCCAGGCGCAGGCTGTACTGCACCGGGGCCTCCAGGCGCACCGCCATCTTGGTCAGCGCGCCACGTCCGAGTTCGCTCATCAGTGCAGGGTGTCCGAGGACTTGAACAGGATGTTCGGCACTTCGAAGGACTTCGAGGTGCACTCCTGCGGGCCCATGTAACCGGTGCGCTCTTCTTCCGGCAGGTTCTGCACCTCCCAGGCGATCATCGCCTGCAGGGTCAGTTCCTTCTGCTCTTGGGTGAGCTTGCGGCCGTCCGGCCACTTGCCGATCTCCACGGCGAGCTTGAGGCTCTGGTAGATCTCGGGGGTGATGTTCTCGATCATTTCGGCAAAGGACGCCATGGCGTGTCTCCCAGGAAGAAAGTTTGAGTTTAACGCTGTCGGCGCGCCAGCAGGCCGCCGAGCACACCGGTCGCGCAGCCGATCAGCAGGCCGCCGACATGGGCGGCGTTGGCGATCTCGCCAAAGCCCAGCGCGCCGATCAGCCCGCTCAGGCAGACCAGCAGCCAGACCAGCATCATGCCGACCACACCGGGCGGCAGGCGGAAGTGCGGATTGGGCGCCAGACGCTGGAACAGCCAGCAGTGGCCGAGCAGACCGTAGAGCACGCCGGACAGGCCGCCGAAGATCGCCGGCCCGCCAAAGACATACTGGGCCAGGTTGGATACCAGGCTGTACAGCAGGGTCAAGCCGAGCAGCATCAGGCTGCCCTGGCGCCACTCGATGCGCCGCCCCAGCTCCCAGAACCACAGGCTGTTCATCGCCAGGTGCAACACGCCAAAGTGCACCAGCATCGGGCTGAACGGCCGCCACCACTGGCCCGCGGCCAGGCTGTCGGCCAGCGGCAGGAAGTAGGCGTAGTCGCCCTCGACGCGGAAGTCGGTGAAGGTCAGCCAGCCGACCAGTTGCAGGTTGTCGCCGAACCAGCTGGCCAGCGCCACGGCGAAGGTCGCCAGCAGCACCAGCGCGGTCACCGGCAGGCTGCGCAGGCCAGCCAGCATCCGCCCCGCCGAGGCCGCACGCGGTGCGGCAGGTGGCAACTCGCTGCCGGCGATGCCGGCCGGGTATTCGGCGTACAGCTCGCGCACGCGCAGGGCCAGCGTCTCGTCCGGCACCCAGAGCACCTGTTCGCCGGACTCCTCGCTGACCCGGTGCGGCACGCCGAGGCGCTGCAGCAGAACGACGAAGGCGCCCAGATCCTCAGCCAGAGGCAGACGCAGGGCCGCAATCGCACTCATGCATCGGCCTCCAGGCGCTTGACCTCGACCCAGCAGAACTTGCTGGGCTCCAGGCGGGCTTCCTGATCCAGGCGATAGGCCACCAGCTTGCCGCGGCGCACCGCGCTGTAGTCGAGGCAGGCCAGGTTGGGGCGCAGCGGCGCCGGGGTGCCGTTGCACCAGTAGTGACCGACGAACAGCAGCGGCTCGTCCTCGCCATAGCGCAGCAGCGCGGCCTTCTGCGCATTGCTCAGCGGCAGGTTGGCCACCTCCTCGGGCAGCGCGTCGGGCTGGAACACGATGTCGCCATAGGTCTCCGGGGCGTCCTCCCAGAACTTGGTGCGGAAGGCGGTACGGATGAAGCCATCGTGGCTGGTCAGGGTCAGGCCGGGCGGCAGCGGCATGTCGAGGCCGCGCAGCAGGCGCTGCATGCAGTGAGCGGCGAAGCTGTCGGGCTCGCCGGCCTGCTGGACGAAGGCGCGGTCGATGCGCCCGTCCGGGTGATCGCGGCGCAGCTGCTCGATCGTCTCGGCATCCCAGCAGGCATGCACCAGGCGGAAGCGCCCGGCATCGGCCAATAGTGGCAGACGCTGGAACCAGCCGAGGAAGTCGTGCCAGTCACCCGGGTATTGCTCGAACTGCGCCAGGGTTTCGCGGATTAGCCGCTCGTGGCGCGGGTTGTGCTCGCGGGCGAACGCCTGGCCGCTACCCGGCAAGGCCGGCGTGGTCCAGCCGAGGGCGTACCACTCGTGGTTGCCCATCAGGCACAGGGCCTCGCCGGCCTCGACCATGTCATGCACCAGGTGCAGCGCCTCGCGGATGTGCGGACCGCGGTCGAGGATGTCGCCGAGGAACAGGGCCATACGTTCGGGGTGGCGCCAGACACCGCCCAGACGGCGGTAGCCGAGACCGGACAGCAGGCGCTCGAGGGCGCGCGCGCAACCATGCACGTCGCCGATCAGGTCGTAGCTGCGAGCCGGGTCGAGCAGCACTACTCGTGCCCCCCGAGGCGACTGCCCCAACCCAGCTTGGTCCGGCAGACCTCGTAGTAGTTGTGCTCGAGCGGGTGGATCAGCTTCAGCTTCTGCGCCTTCTTGCGGATGGTCAGGGTATCGCCGGGCGCGCAGGTGAAGTGGTTCTGCCCGTCGCAGGACACCAGCGGATAGATCTGCATGTCCGAGGCCACCACCACCTTCAGTTCGCTGTTGCCGTCGACCACGATCGGCCGGCTGGACAGGGTGTGCGGGTACATCGGCACGATGACGATGGCGTCCAGCTTGGGATGCATGATCGGTCCGCCCGCCGACAGCGAATAGGCGGTGGAGCCGGTCGGCGTGGCGACGATCAAGCCGTCGGCCTTCTGGCTGCAGACGAACTGGCCATCGATGTACAGCTCGAACTCGATCATCCGCGTCGACTTGCCCGGATGCAGCACCACATCGTTGAGGGCATCGCTCTGGCCGATGGCTTCCTCGCCGCGGCGCACGTGCGCCTCGAGCAGGAAACGGCTCTCCAGCAGATAGCGGCCGGCGAGCACCTCGCTGACCCGGGCCTCCAGCTCGTCGGGACGGATGTCGGTGAGAAAGCCCAGGCTGCCGCGGTTGATGCCCAGCACCGGAGTGCCGTGGCGGGCCATGGCGCGGGCGGCGCCGAGCAGGCTGCCGTCGCCGCCGACCACGATCACCAGATCACAGATCTCGCCGAGCAGCTTGCGCGTACACGTCTGCATGCCGTGCCCCGGGAGCATCTCGGCGATACTCTCGTCAAGAATCACATGCAGGTGACGCTCGATCAGGAAGCGTTTCAGACGACGAATGGTGTCCAGCACCTGCGAGCTGCCCAAGCGCCCGATGATGCCGATATTGCGGAATTGATCCATGGAGATTCTGCCGGCTGCAGTCTGCGGAAGACTCGATTATGGGGGAAGCGCCGGCCGCCGGGCAAACCGCGACAATCGCGGCGGCCAGCGGCTATGCTCGCTGGCATGAACCTGTTCCCCGATCTCGCCTACCTGCCCGGCCAGCTGCATCATCCGGCGGTACGCGACCTGGCCTGGACCTTGCTCAGCCCGCCGCTGCTGGCTGCGGTGGATGGCCTGCGTCCGCGGCATCCGCTGTGCGCCAGCGGCTGGGCGGCGCATCCAGAGCGACTGGCCAACTGGTTGCACGATCTCGACCGCCAGCCGCAGGCGCTGCTGCTGCAAACGCCGGGCGCCAACGGCAGCCGCCTGGGACGCTACTACGAGGAGCTGTGGCAGTTCGCCCTCGGCCAGGCCCCGGGCATCCGCCTGCTGGCGGCCAACCTGGCGATCCGCGACCACGGCCACACCCTCGGCGAGATGGATCTGCTGCTGGAGGATGACGAAGGCCTGCAGCACATCGAGCTGGCGGTGAAGTTCTATCTCGGGCCGCCGCAGGCGGATGGCCGTGCCTCCCGCGACTGGCTCGGTCCCGGCCGCCTCGACCGCCTCGACCTCAAGCTGGAGCACCTGCTGCAGCATCAGCTACCACTCTCCTGCCGCCCCGAAGCCCGCGAGCTGATCCAGGCCCTCAGCTCGCGGGCGCCGCAGGCCAGCCTGTGGCTGGGAGGCTACCTGTTCTACCCCTGGCCGACGCCCTGCAGCTCGCCACGGAGTGCCGGAACACAGCATCTGCGCGGCCGCTGGGTGCAGCGCCGCGACTGGGTGGCCTGCCTGGCGGCGGCCCGGCCCGGTCGCT
>DATCUN010000265.1:0-3482 GCA_036561825.1 Pseudomonas sp. | reverse complement strand
CGCCTCCATCCCGCTGTTCATCCGCGGCCTGGAGAACCTGTCGGCCATCCTGCACAAGGCCGCCAGCCATGCCGAGGCGAAGCAGATCGCACCGGACGTCTTCCTCAACGCCCGGCTCGCGCCCGACATGTTCCCGCTGCTGCGCCAGGTACAGATCGTTTCCGACACCGCCAAGGGTTGCGCCGCGCGGCTGGCCGGCGTCGAGGTGCCGAGTTATCCGGACATCGAAACCAGCTTTGCCGAATTGCAGGAGCGCATCGCCAAGACCGTGACCTTCCTGAAAGACCTTGCGCCGGCGCAGGTCGATGGCAGCGAGGAACGCCCGATCACCCTGAAGATGCACACCCAGGAAGTCCATTTCACCGGGCAGGCCTATCTGCTGGGCTTTGCCCTCCCCAACTTCTATTTCCACCTGACCACCGCCTACGGCATCCTGCGGCATAACGGGGTGGACATCGGCAAGAAGGATTATCTGGGCGAGGTCTGAACCCGTGCCCAGGCAGGCGACTATGCCTGCAAGCAAGGACATTGACGTCGCCATGGCATGGGAGGGGGAATGAAATCATTAGCCGATCACCCAACAACGTCTGAAAAAACCATCAGTGATCCAGGCGACTTCTCGCTGGTGCTGGGTGGCCCGCTATTTCAGCTGTTACGCCGCTCGCGACTGGCCGGCGACGCGCTCGAACTGGTGCAAAAACGCATCGTCTTCATTGCCCTGCTGGCCTGGCTGCCGCTGCTGCTGCTCTCGCTGGTTGAAGGGCTGATACGGGACGGCGCGGTATCCATACCCTTTCTCATGGACTTTGAAGTTCATATCCGGTTTCTGGTAGCGATGCCGTTGTTGATCGGCGCCGAACTGATCGTTCACCAGCGTATCCGCCCGGTGATCGGGCAGTTCCTCGAGCGCAGGTTGATTCCGGACGACGCCAGGCCACGTTTCGATGCCGCGATTGCCTCCGCCATGCGCTTGCGCAACTCGGTGACTGCCGAGGCGCTGATCATCGCATTCGTCTATGGGGTGGGCGTACTCGTGATCTGGCGCCACTATGCGGTACTCGATGCGGCCTCGTGGTACACCCTGCCGACCGATTCGGGATTCGAGCTGTCGCTCGCCGGGATATGGTATGGCTACGTGAGTGTGCCGGTCTTCCAGTTCCTGTTGGTGCGCTGGTTCTTCCGGCTGTTCATCTGGATGCGCTTTCTCTGGCAGGTGTCGCGTATCGAGTTGAACCTGGTCCCTACCCACCCGGACCGGGTCG
This sequence comes from Pseudomonas sp., assembly GCA_036561825.1. Lineage (GTDB taxonomy): Bacteria > Pseudomonadota > Gammaproteobacteria > Pseudomonadales > Pseudomonadaceae > Geopseudomonas. The sequence goes on along the minus strand of DATCUN010000265.1, from coordinate 2,220 downwards.
GCGGCCTGGGCTTTCTCGCCAACTCGGCCTATGCCTTCATGCCGCTCGCGCTGGCGCACGGGGCACTGCTGGCCGGCATGCTGGCCAACCGGGTCCTCTACCTCGGCGCCGCGCTTCCCGACTTCAAGGCCGAGATCGCCCTCGTGGTCATTTTCATCGAGCTTCTGGTGCTTGCCCCGCTTTTCGTCTTTGTCGCCCAGCTTGCCAACGCCAAGCGGATCGGTCTGCGCGAATACGGCGGTCTGGCGATGACTTACGTGCGCGACTTCGACAGTAAATGGCTGCGCGGTGGTGCACCCGCCGACGAGCCGCTGGTGGGCAGTGGCGATATCCAGTCCCTTGCCGACCTCGGCAACAGCTTTGCGGTGGTGCAAGAGATGCGCCTCGCCCCGGTCACGCGGGATGTCATCATGCGCCTCGCGTTTGCGACGCTGTTGCCGGTGGTGCCACTCCTGCTCACCATCATGCCGCTCGAAGAACTGCTGAAAAAGCTGGTGGGCATAGTTCTCTAGCGATCGAGGCGCCTTGACATGAGTCCGCAGAAGACCGCGTTCGTACTGGCCGGTGGCGGCAGCCTCGGCGCCGTGCAGGTCGGCATGCTCAAGGCGCTGAGCCGGGCGCAGATCACCCCCGACCTGGTGGTCGGCGCCTCGGTGGGGGCGATCAATGCGGCCTACTATGCCGCGGCCCCCGATGAACGCGGCGTCGCATGCCTCGAGAGCATCTGGCTGGGGCTGCACCGCGCCGATGTCTTCCCGCTGTCGACGACCAGCACCCTCATGTGCCTGCTCGGCAAACGCGATTTCCTGACCCTCCCCGGCAAACTGCAAGCCCTGATCGAGACGCGGCTCCCCTACCGGGACCTGGAAGACGCCGCACTGCCCTGCCATGTGGTCGCCACCGATGCACTTGATGGCACCGAGGTCATCCTCTCTTCCGGCGCGGCCTGCCAGGCGCTGCTCGCCAGCGTGGCCATCCCGGCCGTGTTTCCAGCGGTGGTCATCCACGGCCGGCCGCTGATGGATGGCGGCATCGCCAGCAACACGCCGATCTCCGCGGCGGTTGCCCTGGGAGCCACCCGGGTGGTGATCCTGCCGACCGGCACGCCCTGTGCGCTGCAGGCGCCGCCGCACGGCGCATTGGCCATCGCGCTGCATGCCGTCAACCTGCTCGCCATGCGCCAGCTGCTGGCCGACGTCGATCGTTTCGCCGGCCGCTGCGAACTGATCGTGCTGCCGCCGTTGTGCCCGCTGGCGATCAACACCTTCGACTTCTCGCACTCGGCCGAGCTCATCCACCGCGCGGACAAAGCCGCCGGCCGGTGGCTTGAGGACGGCTTGCAGGGACTGCAGGGCAAGGATCCCCGCTGGCTGCTGGCGCCGCACAGGCATAACCCAAGGCAAGGTTGATCCAGAAGTCGCGCGGTCGGCCTGCCCCGTTACTGCCGAGGCACCACTTCCTGCACCGGTCATAAGGTCCACATTCCCCGACTACTTTGACATCCCATTCCCAAAACCTATTGGATTGAGGCGCACAGTCCAGCGGCAAGAAGCCGCGCGCTGAAAAGGGCGCGGCCAACGACGAAGGAGCGAATCGGCCCCGCAACCACAGGCAAGGCGACAGCCGCGCACGCCCTCGCGGCAGCGGGCAATCAGGGTGGCGGCTATGCCCAGCGGCAACAGACAAAAATAGCGGCAGATCCCGCTAAAAAACCATATCAAAGCCCTGGCGCGGCCCTGGCCGAGCGCCGATCCACGGCGGATGCTGGACATCTGATCCGCTTTTTATCGACGGATCTGAGTCTGTTTCCCCTGCAGCCATGCGCGGATCATTGGCCCCATCTTTTGTAGGACTGATGGAGCCATCCCCATGAGCGAACGCATTCCCGCCAAGATCGTCGAGACGATCGAGCCGCGGCCGACGCGCCTGACGCCCGCGCAAGCCGGCGGTCCCATTCACACCCGCAGCTTCACCGGCCTGTTCCGCAACCTGCGCCTGTACGGCGCCGGGGCGCTGTTCCTGCTGTTCTTCGGCACCGCCTGGCTGAACTGGGGCGACCGTCAGGCCGTGCTCTGGGACCTGGCCGAGCACCAGTTCTACATCTTCGGCGCCACCTTCTGGCCGCAGGACTTCATCCTCCTCTCGGCGCTGCTGATCATCTGCGCCTTCGGCCTGTTCGCCATCACCGTGGCCGCCGGCCGCGTGTGGTGCGGCTATACC
>DATCUN010000264.1:0-4315 GCA_036561825.1 Pseudomonas sp. | reverse complement strand
GGCGGAGTCGTCGGCGGAGACGGCGCGGGCGTCGTGCACGGCGGCCTCGGCGGCGTTGTCGAGCTTGTCCGGGGCAGCGCTGGCGGCAGCCTTGGCCGCGGCCGGCTTGGCTACGGTTTCTTCTTCGGTATCGAATTCATCCCAGCTCAGCATGATGGTTCTCCTGCCTGGTTGAGCGGGCCGACGCTGATCGGCCTGTATGGATAGACAGTAAATTGATTCTATGACGTTGCGGCGTGTGCGCAAGACTGAAAACGGGGCCGTTGGTCTGGGGAGGGCCTGGCCTGGTTTGCCCCTCTCCCTGACCCTCGCCGCAAAGGCGAGGGGGAGTAATCACGACTGGAAAACGAGCGCGAAGCTGAGCGAGTGACCGCTAGGTGCCGGATTGCTCGCCCTCGGGAGCGTACTGGAGTACGTGACCGGGGCGGGCGAGCCGGCAACAACGCGGACGCCGCTCAGATTCGTGCGTCACCTGTCACTGACAGGCTTCGCAGTCCGGGTTGTCGATGCTGCACGCCTGCGGGACCGGAGCCGGCTTGGGCTCGGCAGCCGAGAGGCTTTCGTCGATCACCGACGACACGGCGTTGAGCTTGCCGGTGGTGATGGTCGACTTCTCGGTGCTGGTCGCGGCCAGGGCACGGAGGTAGTAGGTGGTCTTCAGGCCGCGGTACCAGGCCATGCGGTAGGTCACGTCGAGCTTCTTGCCCGAGGCGCCGGCGATGTACAGGTTGAGCGACTGGGCCTGGTCGATCCACTTCTGGCGGCGGCTGGCGGCTTCGACGATCCAGCGGGTTTCCACTTCGAAGGCGGTGGCGTACAGGTCCTTGAGGTCTTGCGGGATGCGCTCGATCTGCTGCACGGAGCCGTCGTAGTACTTGAGGTCGTTGACCATCACCGGGTCCCACAGGCCGCGGGCCTTGAGGTCGTGGACCAGGTAGGGGTTGATCACGGTGAATTCGCCGGACAGGTTCGACTTCACGTACAGGTTCTGGTAGGTCGGCTCGATCGACTGCGACACGCCCACGATGTTGGAGATGGTCGCGGTCGGCGCGATGGCCATGATGTTCGAGTTGCGGATGCCTTTCTGCACGCGGGCACGCAGCGGCGCCCAGTCCAGCGACTCGGTCAGGTCGACGTCGATGTACTTCTGGCCGCGGGCCTCGATGAGGATCTGCTGGGAGTCCAGCGGCAGGATGCCCTTGGACCACAGCGAGCCGTCGAAGCTGGAGTAGGCGCCACGCTCGTCGGCCAGGTCGCAGGAAGCCTGGATCGCGTAGTAGCTGATGGCTTCCATGGACTGGTCGGCGAACTCGACGGCAGCGTCGGAGCCGTAGGCGATGTGCTGCAGGTACAGCGCGTCCTGGAAGCCCATGATGCCGAGGCCGACCGGACGGTGCTTGAAGTTGGCGTTCTGCGCCTGCGGCACCGAGTAGTAGTTGATGTCGATGACGTTATCGAGCATGCGCACGGCGGTCTTCACGGTGCGGGCCAGCTTGGCGCTGTCCAGCTTGCCGTCGACGATGTGGTTGACCAGGTTGACCGAACCCAGGTTGCAGACGGCGATCTCGTCCTTGTTGGTGTTCAGGGTGATCTCGGTGCACAGGTTGGAGCTGTGTACCACGCCGACGTGCTGCTGCGGGCTGCGCAGGTTGCATGGGTCCTTGAAGGTCAGCCACGGGTGGCCGGTCTCGAACAGCATGGACAGCATCTTGCGCCACAGGTCCTTGGCGGCGATGGTCTTGTGCAGCTTGAGCTTGCCGTAGCCGGCCATGGCTTCGTAGTACTCGTAGCGCTCTTCGAAGGCCTTGCCGGTCAGGTCGTGCAGGTCGGGCACGTCGGACGGCGAGAACAGGGTCCACTGGCCGTCGTCGAACACGCGCTTCATGAACAGGTCGGGAATCCAGTTCGCGGTGTTCATGTCGTGGGTGCGGCGACGGTCGTCACCGGTGTTCTTGCGCAGCTCGAGGAATTCCTCGATGTCCAGGTGCCAGGTTTCCAGGTAGGCGCAGACCGCGCCCTTGCGCTTGCCGCCCTGGTTGACCGCGACGGCGGTGTCGTTGACCACTTTCAGGAACGGCACGACGCCCTGGCTCTTGCCGTTGGTGCCCTTGATGTAGGAGCCCAGTGCGCGCACCGGGGTCCAGTCGTTGCCCAGACCGCCGGCAAACTTGGACAGCAGGGCGTTGTCGCGGATGGCGTCGTAGATGCCGCCCAGGTCGTCCGGCACGGTGGTCAGGTAGCAGCTGGACAGCTGCGGGCGCAGGGTGCCGGCGTTGAACAGGGTCGGGGTCGACGCCATGTAGTCGAACGAGGACAGCAGGTTGTAGAACTCGATGGCGCGCGCTTCTTTGTCCTTTTCGGCGATGGCCAGGCCCATGGCCACGCGCATGAAGAACACCTGCGGCAGTTCGAAGCGGATGTCGTTCTTGTGGATGAAGTAGCGGTCGTACAGGGTCTGCAGGCCGAGGTAGGTGAACTGCTGGTCACGCTCGTGATCCAGCGCGGCGCCCAGCTTGGCCAGGTCGTAGTCGCGCAGCTTGGGATCGAGCAGTTCGAACTCGATGCCCTTGTCGATGTACACCGGCAGGGCCTGGGCGTACAGCTCGGCCATCTCGTGGTGTGTGGCGCGCTCGGCGACGCCGAGGAAGCCCAGCGCTTCGGCGCGCAGGGTGTCCATCAGCAGGCGGGCGGTGACGTAGGAGTAGTTCGGCTCGCGCTCGACCAGGGTGCGCGCGGTCATCACCAGGGCGGTGTTGACGTCCTGCTCGGAGACGCCGTCGTAGAGGTTCTTCAGGGTGTCGCGCTGGATCAGCGCGCCGTCCACTTCGGCCAGGCCTTCGCAGGCCTCGGCGATGATGGTCTGCAGGCGGCCGAGGTCGAGCGGGATCTTCTCGCCGTTGGCCAGGGTGATGCGGATGCTCGGGTGCGGCTGGGCCACTTCGCTGCCGGCGCTGCGCTTGCGCTCCTGGGCGCGGGCTTCGCGGTAGATCACGTAGTCGCGGGCGACCTTCTGCTCGCCGGCGCGCATCAGGGCCAGTTCGACCTGGTCCTGGATTTCCTCGATGTGGATGGTGCCGCCGGAGGGCATGCGACGCTTGAAGGTGGCGGTGACCTGTTCGGTCAGGCGCGCGACGGTGTCGTGGATGCGCGACGAGAGGGCGGCGTTGCCGCCTTCCACTGCGAGGAAGGCCTTGGTGATGGCCACGGTGATCTTGTCGTCGGTGTAGGGGACGACAGTGCCGTTGCGCTTGATCACGCGCAGCTGGCCCGGGGCGGTGGCCGCTAGGTCCTGGCTGGCTGTCGGGTTCTCGCGAGTGGTGTCAGTTTGCATCGAGGGCTCCGCAATTTCGGTTTTCGGTTTGGACGCTCGGGGTGCCGCCTCTGCAGGCGGATGCCACAACACCACATGGGGCAGGCGGAGGCGGCGGTACCGATCAAACGTCGTTTTTTACGCTGGCCCTGCGACGGCAGATGAGCGGGTCATCCTGCAGGCAGGGCACTAGATATAGTGTTTAGTCTTCAGCGGCGTTTTTTGCCAGCTCTGCGCATTGGGAGAGCCTAGCAAGCCTGGCTTGGCGGAGATCGCAACAGGGTCTCAGTCGCCATGTGAAGACGGTCAAAGAGCTGGCGTTCTGTACGCAGAAAAAATTCAGCAACCACAACATGTAGTGCTCGGTGCATTCGGCTGCTACAGCATAGTGCGATGGTGGCGGTCGTGCAAACGGTGGCTGTGGATAGGGCTGTGGATAAGGTGTGGGTGGCCTGTGTGCTTTCCGGGCTGCCCTGGCGCAGCCCGCAGCCATGCTGTACTTGCACCGTTCGTCGCCTTTTCAGTCGCTCCAGAAGGGGCTGGCCGGGCTGCGAAGGGCGCGCAAGTTAACACAATATCTAGTGGGTTGGCAGGCTTGGAAAAACGTCCCGATTGTGCTCGGACGGTTCAGCGGGCGGGGACCCACACCAGGCTGAGCAGGCGCTCTTCGCGGATGCCGAACTGCCCTTCCAGGCAGGTGCCCCGGGTCCATTCGGCGTCCAGATCCTCGCGCAGTTGCAGGCGTACCCGGCCGTTGTCCGCCTGTTCGACCAGGGCGGCGGCCTGGAAGTAGAAGCGCCGCCGGACCAGCGGGTAGAGCGCCTTGAACAGGCTTTCCTTGAGCGAGAAGCACAGGGTCAGGTAGGTGGCGCGTTGCTCGTCGGCCAGTTGCTGGAAGTGCTGCAGCTCGGCGGGGGTGAGGATTTCGCCGGCCAGGCGCTCGCTGCGCGCGGGCGGCAGCAGGTTTTCCGCGTCGAGGCCGAGGCCGCGCCAGGCGGCGCTGTG
>DATCUN010000263.1:0-10339 GCA_036561825.1 Pseudomonas sp. | reverse complement strand
TTGGTGGAGCCGGGGGGATTTGAACCCCCGTCCGCCAGCTCTCCACTATCGGTTCTACATGCTTAGCCATGTCTATTGAGTTAACTCCTCGCGACCCGACTGGCAGGGTGCTTGGAGCGAGCTGCATGAGTTTTAGCCGTTACGTCTGCAGCGAACTTGGCGGCGATCCTGTTCTATATGACTGACCAAATCTTCGGGTTTACAGGCATCCCCTAGGGTCAGCTAGCGGCCCTTAGGCGGCTAGAGCGTAGTTGTCGTCGTTGGCAACTATAAGTTTGCAACAGTGGATTTACGAGTTCTGTTACCAACTCGGCATGCCCCTCAAGCTTTGCTACCGGCGTCGAATCCTGATCGGCCCCAAGGTACTTCTGCTTGCTAGGTCTAGACGGAGTGTACGGCAAAGGTTCCCTACGGCCAAGCCTGTTGTAGAGTAGCAGGCCGTCACCGTCCGGCCTCCGGACGGATGGCGGCGAAGCGAATCATAGACATAAGTAATCACATTGATTTCATCAATCAATTATGCCTAACCCCGTACCCCGGGTAGGATTCACTTCACCAAGCAAGCTTCCAACCCCCAGAAGGAGTTCAGCGAATGTCCCTCATCAACACCCAGGTTCAACCGTTCAAGGTCAACGCTTTCCACAACGGCAAGTTCATCGAGGTCACCGAGCAGACCCTGAAGGGCAAGTGGTCGGTCATGATCTTCATGCCGGCAGCCTTCACCTTCAACTGCCCGACCGAGATCGAAGACGCCGCCGAAAACTACGCCGAATTCCAGAAGGCCGGCGCCGAGGTGTACATCGTCACCACCGACACCCACTTCTCCCACAAGGTCTGGCACGAAACCTCCCCGGCTGTCGGCAAGGCCCAGTTCCCGCTGATCGGCGACCCGACCCACGCGCTGACCAACGCCTTCGGCGTGCACATTCCGGAAGAAGGCCTGGCCCTGCGTGGCACCTTCATCATCAACCCGGAAGGCGTGATCAAGACCCTGGAAATCCACTCCAACGAGATCGCCCGTGACGTCAGCGAGACCCTGCGCAAGCTGAAGGCCGCCCAGTTCACCGCCGCCCACCCGGGCCAGGTCTGCCCGGCCAAGTGGAAGGAAGGTGCCGAAACCCTGACTCCGTCCCTGGATCTGGTCGGCAAGATCTAAGCAACCCTGCGGTTGCCGCGCAGCGAGAGCCGCGACCCGGCTCTCCATGCGCCCGAACGCCCGGGCGCGATCCGCCCGGGCGTTTTATTACCCAAATTTTGCACAGGATATCGTTGCCATGTTGGACGCCAATCTGAAAACCCAGTTGAAGGCCTACCTCGAGAAGGTCACCCAGCCGTTCGAGATCGTCGCGTCCCTCGATGACGGCGCGAAATCCCAGGAACTGCTCGGCCTGCTGACCGACATCGCCAGCCTGAGCGACAAAATCGCCCTGCGCACCGACGGCGACGATAGCCGCAAGCCCTCGTTTGCCCTGAACCGCATCAATGGCGATATCAGCCTGCGCTTCGCCGGCATCCCGATGGGCCACGAATTCACCTCGCTGGTGCTGGCCCTGCTGCAGGTCGGCGGCCACCCGTCGAAGACCAGCGCGGACGTGATCGAACAGATCAAGAACCTCGAAGGCGAATTCAACTTCGAGACCTATTTCTCGCTGTCCTGCCAGAACTGCCCCGACGTGGTGCAGGCGCTGAACCTGATGGCCGTGCTCAACCCCAACATCCGCCACGTCGCCATCGACGGCGCGCTGTTCCAGGATGAGGTCGAGCAACGCCAGATCATGTCGGTGCCGAGCATCTACCTCAACGGCGAACTGTTCGGCCAGGGCCGCATGGGCGAAGAAGAGATTCTCGCCAAGCTCGACACCGGCGCCAGCGCCCGCGATGCCGAGAAGCTCAACGCCAAGGACGCCTTCGACGTGCTGGTGGTCGGCGGCGGCCCGGCCGGCGCCACCGCGGCGATCTACGCCGCCCGCAAGGGCATCCGTACCGGTGTCGCCGCCGAGCGCTTCGGCGGCCAGGTGCTGGACACCATGGCCATCGAGAACTTCATCTCGGTGCCGGAGACCGAAGGCCCGAAGCTGGCCCGCGCCCTGGAAGAGCACGTCAGGCAGTACGACGTCGACATCATGAACCTGCAGCGCGCCGCCAAGCTGGTGCCGGCGGCCAGCGAAGGCGGTCTGCATGAAGTGCAGTTCGACAACGGCGCCACGCTGAAGGCCAAGACCGTGATCGTCGCCACCGGCGCCCGCTGGAGAGAGATGAACGTGCCGGGCGAGCAGGAATACCGCGGCCGCGGCGTGGCCTACTGCCCGCACTGTGACGGCCCGCTGTTCAAGGGCAAGCGCGTGGCGGTGATTGGCGGCGGCAACTCCGGCGTCGAGGCGGCCATCGACCTGGCCGGCATCGTCGCCCACGTCACCCTGCTGGAGTTCGGCGAGCAGCTGCGGGCCGATGCGGTACTGCAGAACAAGCTGCGCAGCCTGCCCAACGTCACCATCCTGACCATGGCGCAGACCACCGAGGTCGTGGGCGATGGGCAGAAGGTCACCGGCCTGGTGTACAAGGACCGCGGCAGCGAGGAGGTCCACACCGTCGAGCTGGAAGGCATCTTCGTGCAGATCGGTCTGCTGCCCAACAGCGACTGGCTGAAAGGCACCGTCGAGCTGACCCGCTTCGGCGAGGTCATCACCGACGCCAAGGGGCAGACCAACATCCCGGGCGTGTTCGGCGCCGGCGATGTGACCACCGTGCCCTACAAGCAGATCGTCATCGCCGTGGGCGAAGGGGCCAAGGCCGCGCTGAGCGCCTTCGACCACCTGATCCGCCAGGTCTGATCGCCTGCCTCATCCGCGCCGCGCCCTCCGGGAGGGCGCGGCGTTTTTGTTGGCGCAAGGGCCGCCCCGCGCGGCAGCGACAGCCCACCCACCCGGCTCACGGCCGCGGGGCACGCTCAGGCGCAAGCGAGCACGCCCGGCCATTCATTGGCGCTGGCGCAGCGCCGCGTTCAGATTGTCGATCACCTCGGCCCAGTCGGCATCCTCGAGGATCTCCTCGCGCAGGAACGCGGCCTGCGCCGGAGTCCAGAAGCTGGCGTCGGCCAGCTCGACATCCTCCGGCAGCGGCGCATGACGCTCGAGAAACTGGCTGATCGCTTGATTGTCGTTGGGCAAGCCCAGTTGCTCGAACAAGTGATGAAAGGCGTGGATCGGCTGTTCCATGGAATCCTCCGGCAATGCCTGCAGCATGGTTGGCAACAGCTCAGAGTATTGCCCAGAGCGGGCGAACCTGCCGGCGCCAGCGCGGTGCTGGCCGCCCAATGGCGCGGTACGGCTCGTACCGATAGCGCAGCGTCAGCCCGTTCAGGCCAGTCCCAGGGTCAGCGCCGTCAGCGCGGCATACCGGACACCCTTGGCCAGGGTGACGCAGGCCAGCACGACCCAGAACGACTCGCGCATCACCCCGGCCACCAGGGTCAGCGGATCACCGACCACCGGCAGCCAACTGAACAGCAGCGACCAGCGGCCAAAGCGCTGATACCAGTGCCGGGCGCGCTGCAGGTGCCGCTCGCGCACCGGGAACCAGCGCTTCTCGCGGAAGCGCTCGAGATACAGGCCCAGCAGCCAGTTGAGCAGCGAGCCGAGCACGTTGCCGGCGGTGGCCACCGCCAGCAGGGTCAGCACCGGCTGGCGTTCGGCCAGCAGCAGGCCGACCAGCAGCGCCTCGGACTGCAGCGGCAGCAGACTGGCCGCGCCGAAGGCGGCGAAGAACAGACCGAGATAGGCGGAAAGATCGAGCATGGCGAGTGCTGCGGCACCTCGAGGGGAAAGCCTTACTCTGCGTCGTCCTCGCGGATCAGCGCGTAGTCGAAACCATAGACATCGCTGAACCACACCGGACTGCCCTCGGCCATGCCGCCGTAGGTCACCCGCAGGGCCAGCAGGCTGGCGCCGTAGCCCAGCTCGGCCAGACGCAGGGGAAACAGGTCACGGTAGAAGCTGCTGGCCTCCTCGTACTCGGCGCTGGCCCGCGCCTCGTCGTCGGGGAAGCGCGCATCCAGCTCGGCATCGAAGCGGGCGAAACGCGCGGCGAAGTCATCCGAAGCGTAGACGAACTCGTCTTCCTCGCCGCCGAAGACGAAGACCAGGTGCTCGCAGGGGGTTTCCAGGTACTCGTCGTCCTGTTCGACGAACTGCTGCTGGCCACAGATCGGGCAGTGCACCTTGGGCGGCTGCAAGCCGAACGGCTGTTCGATGGCGACGTAACCGACCTGACCGGCAACCGGGGAAGCGTTGTCCTGCATGAAATCCTCGCTGAAATCGACCCTGCAACGAAACGGGGCGACCTGATCGGTCGCCCCGTGGGTGCGGCAAGTTTAAGTGTTCGGGCTCGACTGTGGGCGAGAAATCGCCGCCCGATCAGAGCTTCCAGGCGTAGGCGATACCGAAGCTGTCCTGCTGCATCTGCAGATCCACCTCGCCGCCGCCAAATTGCTGCGGAATCGAGTCGCTGCCCTTGAGCTCCTCGCTGAAGGCGTGGGCGTAGAACACGCTGATCTCGTGGTCGGCCTCGGGCGCCCAGGTGGCGCCAAGGGTCAGGTGCTCGCGCACCACGCCCGGCGCCAGGGTGTTGAAGAAGGTCTCGCCCTTGTCCAGCGCCTGGTCTGCCCAGCTGTAGCCGCCGCGCAGGGTCAGCTGCGGACTGACCGCGTAGCTGGCGCCGAGCTTGTACACGCGGATGTCTTCCCAGCCGAAGTTGGGGCCGTCCTCGGAGCCAAGCGCTTGACCGCTGAACAGCACGCTGACCGGGTTGGAGATCGACTTCACGTCGCTGTAGTCGATCTGCTGCACGTCCGCGGCCAGGGTCAGGCGCTCGGTGGCGCGCCAGGCCAGGCCGATGCCGTAGTTCTCCGGAATGTCGAAGCTGCCGTGGTCGGCGAACAGGCCTTCGTAGCGGTCGAACTTGCCGGTCTTGATCTTCGACGACCAGGCCACACCGACGGTCAGCGTATCGGTGAGCTGGCCGTTCCAGCCCAGGCGCAGGCCCCAGCCATCGGAATGGTCGTGGCCATTGTTGCTGACATGCTCCGGCGACTCGGACATCCGGGCAAAACCGTCGATGCCGCGCGCCTCGAAGCGCTGGTAGGCGTAGTTGAGGCCGATGCCGAAGCTGTGGCGCTCGTTGAGGCGCCAGGCCAGCGACGGAGTGACGAAGACCTGGGTCAGGTCGACGCCAGCATCACCGGTGCTGCCGTAGGCTGCGAACGGATTGCGCTGGTAGTCGGTGTTCATGCCGCCATTGCCGTACACCGCCAGGCCGAAGGCGAGGCGCTCGTCGAGCTGACGGGTATAGCCGAACTCGGGGATCAGGAAGGCGTCGGTATCGTTGCCGTCGTACTGGCCGTTGGCGCCCGGAGCGCCGGCGCCATGGATCTCCACGCTGCGGTCGGGCTTGAAGTAGGTCACGCCCAGATCCAGGCGGTCGCCCACCAGCGCCGTACCGGCCGGATTGGTCGCAGCGGCCAGGGCATCCTGCGGCAGGGCATAGCCGACACCGGCCATGCCGAGGGACTTGATGCCGTAACCGTGGGCGAAATAACCGTTGGTGGCGAAGGCCAGCGGACTAATGGCGGCACTGCCGGCGAGCAGGGCGGCAAACAGCGGCTTGTTGAACGACATGCAGATTCCCCCAAAACAGTCGGCTGCCCGAGGCAAACCTGAATGGAGGTAATCTTAAACAAAATACATAATATGCAATTATAATATTAGATTATGTATTGATTCACTTTGGTTCTATAAGGCCGAACTGCCGCCGCCGTCAGGCCTGCGGACAGTAGAGCTGGTAGAGGGTGCCGAGCAGCACCAGCAGCTTCGGCTCGGCAATCGAATAGAACATCCGCTTGCCGTCGCGCCGCGTCTGCACCAGCCCCTCGTTGCGCAGCACCGCCAGCTGCTGCGACAGACTCGGCTGACGCAGACCGAGCAGCTCTTCCAGTTCGCCCACCGAGCGCTCGCCCTGGCTCAGCTGACAGAGCAGCAGCAGGCGATCGGGATTGCCGAGGGTGCGCAGCACGGCGGCTGCTTCGCTGGCGGCGCTGCGCATCAGCTGCATGTCGAGATCGGCTTGGGCTTCGGTCATGGCGCGAGGATTCCTTCTGTCGCGGGCCGGTGGATATAAATGGCGCGACAGTATCGCGCGAACACTCTGCCACGGCCATGCCTGTCACCCTGCCAGCATTCCTATGCAGGCGCGCAGTGGCTGTCTATAATGCCCACCATTACTGTATAAAAAAACAGTCAACCAGCATTATGCAGGCAGATGAGGTGGCGCATGGCCGTCGAAGTGGTTTACCGCAGCAGCCGGGATTTGGAGCGTTTGTTCATGGATAAAGCCGAAGCAGATCGTCACGACCGGATGCTCGAACTGGCGGAGAAGCTGGCCGAGGTGTTGCGGCAAGCGCAACCGGCACTCGACGAGCGCCAGGCCGAGGAACTCGGCATCTACATGGCGAGACACCGCGAGCTGTTTGCCAAGGCCTTCCGCAACCAGACGGACGCGCTGGACGAGCTGCTCACCCCCACCGGCGGGTGACGCCCCGGCGCAATCTCAGCCGCCGGTGGCATTCATGAAGCGCACCACCTGCACCTCGCCGGACACCGCGAACTCGTGGCGCAGCGGCTTGCGTTGCAGGGCGGCGCCGATGGCCTCGACCAGCGGCCGATCCTCGGTCGGATGACGACGCACCAGGCCACGCAGGTCCAGCGAATGCTCGTGACCCAGGCACAGCAACAGACGGCCCTCGGCAGTCAGGCGCAGGCGGTTGCAGCTTGAGCAGAAGTTGTGCGAGTGAGGCGAGATGAAGCCGACGCGGGTGTCGGGATGGCCCTCCAGACGCACGTAGCGCGCCGGCCCGCCGCTCTGCTCGGGACTGTCGAACAGGTTGTAGCGCTCGGCGATCCGCGCGCGCACCTCGTCGCTGGAGCAGAACGCCTCGCCGCGATCGCGACCCACCTGGCCCAGCGGCATCTCCTCGATGAAGCTGATATCCAGGCCGCGGGCCACGGCAAAATCCACCAGCGCCGCCACCTCGTCGTCGTTGCGACCCTTCATGATCACGCTGTTGAGCTTGATGCGGGCAAAGCCGGCGTCGCGCGCCGCCTCGATGCCGGCCAGCACCTGGGGCAGATCGCCGGTGCGGGTGATGGCGTGGAAGCGCTCGGCATCCAGGCTGTCGAGACTGATGTTCAGACGCTTGACCCCCGCCTCGGCCAGCGGCCGGGCGAGCTTGCCCAGTTGCGAGCCGTTGCTGGTCATCACCAGCTCGCGCAAGCCCGGCAGTGACGCGATCTGCCGGCACAGGTCGACGATGCCGCGACGTACCAGCGGCTCGCCGCCGGTCAGGCGGATCTTCTTCACGCCGAGCTCGACGAACAGGCGGGCGATGCGCACGATCTCCTCGAAGCCGAGCACCTGCTGGCGCGGGAGGAAGGTCATCTCCTCGGCCATGCAGTAGACACAGCGAAAGTCGCAGCGATCCGTCACCGACAGGCGCAGGTAGTCGATCTTGCGACCATGGCCGTCGAGCAGCATGGCGTCGTTCATCTGGCGTTTCTCCTCGTGGCCGCGCCGAGCAGTCGGGCGGTGTGCCATGCACATTGCAAGGACTGCACCAGCACCGGCACAGCCGCCGCGCAGGCAGACCATCGCCCATAGTTAAGCACGTTGCCCGTTTTTTGGCCGAGGCGGCCGCGCACCCGCGCGGGGCGCGGCGAAGTGCACGCATTCGTCACTGCACCATTGCCGAGCATACGGCGCCGGCGGCACTCACGTCCAGCGCTGCGCCGCCGCCTGGTCGCTGTCGCGGCCATCGACCCAGCGCGCGCCCTCGGGCGTATCCTCGCGCTTCCAGAACGGCGCGCGGGTCTTCAGGTAATCCATGATGAAGTTGCAGGCGTCGAAGGCGGCCTGGCGATGGCTGCTGGCAGTGCCGACGAAGACGATCGGCTCGCCCGGCTGCAGGTGACCGACGCGGTGGACGATCTCCACCGCGAGCAGCGGCCAGCGCGCGCGCGCCTGCTCGACGATGCCGGCCAGAGCCTTCTCGGTCATGCCCGGATAGTGCTCGAGGGTCATCGCCGCCACCTCATTGCCGTCGTTGTAGTCGCGCACATAGCCAACGAAGCCGACCACCGCACCGATGCCGGCGTTGGCGGCGTGCAGCACCTCCAGCTCGACGCCGGGCTGGAAGGCCGCGACCTGGACCCGAATTACCATGTCAGCCTCCGGTCACCGGTGGGAAGAAGGCCACCTCGTCACCGTCGGCCAGCGGATCGGCGAGGCTGCACAACTCCTGGTTGCGTGCGCACAGCAGGCTCTTCTCGGCCAGTACCAGCCAGGGGCCGCCACGTTCCAGCAGCTGGCGGCGCAGGGCCTCGAGGCTGTCCAGCGTGGCCGACCATTCCAGGCGCTCGCCATCGCTGCCCAGCGCCTCGCGGTAACGGGCGAAATAGCGCACCTCGATCATCGGACCTCCTCCGCACGGTAGTCGCCGCTCTTGCCGCCGCTCTTTTCCAGCAGGCGCACGCGTTCGATGGTCATGCCGCGGTCCACCGCCTTGCACATGTCGTAGATCGTCAGCGCGGCGACGCTGGCGGCGGTCAGCGCCTCCATCTCCACCCCGGTCTGCCCGGCCAGCTTGCAGCGGGCGACGATATGCACCGCGTCCTCCCCCCGCGGCTCCAGTTCGACACGAATGCCGGTGAGCAGCAACGGATGGCACAGCGGGATCAGCTCGTGGGTCTTCTTCGCCGCCATGATCCCGGCCACCCGCGCCACAGCGAAGACGTCGCCCTTGGGGTGGCCGCCAGAGACGATCAGCTTGAGGGTCTGCGGCTGCATGCGTACCAGCGCCTCGGCACTGGCTTCGCGGGCGGTGGCGGCCTTGTCGGTGACATCGACCATGTTGGCCCGCCCCTGGGCGTCAAGATGGGTCAGCACGGGGGTTGTCCCGGAGGCCGACGCGGCATGCGCCAGGCCTGCCGCATCGGGCAGCTGCGGGCGGGACTCTTCGTCGGACTCGTCCTGCGGGGCGCCGCGCGGCCCGGCCGCCACCAGCGCCTCGAGCGTATTCAGATTGGCCAGCCGCGGATCGTCCTGTGCACAGCCCAGTACCTGGGCGTTGCACGCCAGCAGGAAACTCAGCGGGCTGCGCTCGCCGGCCTGCCAGGCGCGCTCCAGCTCGCCCTGCAGGCAGCGCGGAATCAGGCAGAACAGCGGCTCCAACTGCCCGCCGCGGCGCAGCAGCAACGGACGCTGCGGCTCGCACACGGCCTGGTGGCGCATGGAAAACAGCAGGTCGGCGTCGATATGCGGCGCATCGCAGGGCAGCACCAGCAGCCAGTCGTGGCGCATCGCGGCGAGGCCGGCGCGGATACCGGCCAGCGGGCCGGGAAAATCGTCGCCGTCGTCGCTCACCAGGCGGTCGGCCCACAGCGCATAGCTCTCGGCGTTGCGGTTGCAGGAGATGATCAGGTCGTCGGTCAGCGGCTGCACCCGTTCGCTCAGCGTGGCGATCAACGGGCGGCCGGCAAACTCCACCAGCCCCTTGTCCACCCCG
Source organism: Pseudomonas sp. (assembly GCA_036561825.1). Taxonomy (GTDB): domain Bacteria; phylum Pseudomonadota; class Gammaproteobacteria; order Pseudomonadales; family Pseudomonadaceae; genus Geopseudomonas. The sequence continues at coordinate 729 of DATCUN010000263.1, read as the reverse complement.
CCCATGCGCCGCCCTCGCCCGCCGGCGAGCAGCAGCACGGAACAGGGGGGCAGGTCAGCGGCAGCAACAAGCATGGCGATACTCCAAGAGGTCGGTCTTGGCGTGATGGTACACCGCCACACGCGCGCCGCCAGCCGACGCGTTCACCCTACCGCAGTCATCGAACCGGACGGCGGCGGGCGCAAGCGGATGCCTTCGCCCTGCGCAGGCTCAGCCCTCCGGCTGCTGCAGCGCTTCGACCAAGGCCTTGAAGAAGCGCCCCGCCTCGCCGCCGGTGACCGCGCGATGATCGAAGGTCAGCGACAGCGGCAGGATCGGGTGCACCTCGACCCGGCCGTCCACCGCCACCGGCTGGTCGCGGATCACCCCGGCACCGATGATCGCCACCTGTGGCGGCACCACAACGGGGCTGGCATAGCGGCCGAACAGGGTGCCGAAATTGGTCAGGGTCACGGTCGCGCCCATCATTTCCTGCGGCGGAATCGAGCGCGCCTTGACGTCCGCGCGCAGGCGGCGCATGCCTTCGCGCAGGTCATCGGCATCACGCTGGCCGACATTGCGCAGCACCGGCACGAACAGGCCGTCCGGGGTGTCCACGGCGATGCCCAGGTCGAGCTGCTCGTGGCGGCGCATGGCCAGCGCCTTGCCGTCGAACCAGGCGTTGAGCCCCGGCTCGGCGCGGCAGGCCACGGCGATGGCCTGGGCCAGGCGCACCAGCGGTTCGCGCGC
>DATCUN010000262.1:0-2859 GCA_036561825.1 Pseudomonas sp. | reverse complement strand
ACTCGGCGCGGTGCAGCCGCCGCCGGCGGCGTCGATGCGCGTCGAGCCGACATGCCAGGTGCCGTCGCGGGTCAGCACCGCGGCGCGGATCGGCGTGGACTGCTCGACACGGATGTTCAGCGCGATGCGCGGCGCCACCGGTCCGCTGGGGAAGAAGGTGAAGATGTGCGGGATCGGGTTGAGCTCAGCCCAGGCGATCATGCGCACCACCTCGCTGCCCAGCGCCGTGGCGTCGATGCTGATCGGCACCTGGCGCGAGTCCTCGGCGAACGGCGGCGCCGTCAGCACCACCCGCGCGTCGAACTCGTAGGGCGCCTCGCCGAGGAAGCGCGTCTGGTGGAAGCCCCACATCGCCGACTGCAACGGATCGGCCCCGCCGGCCCAGGCCGGGCTGCTCAACAACAGCCAGCCCAGCGCCAGGCCCATGCTACGGATGGTCATTGCCTGCCTCCTGCGTTACCCGTGTCTGCTGATGGTGCCCACGCTCCGGCGTGGGTACCGATCCCGATGGGCGCTCCTGCGCCCGGCAACTCGGGACGCGGAGACGCTCCCACGCGGGAGCGTGGGAGCGATCAGCCGTCATTCGCCCGTGGATGCCGCCTGCACCTCGCCCTCGTACAGCTCCGGCACCTCGTAGCGCAGGCCGTAGCGGGCGTAGATCTTCGCCAGCTCGCCGGAACCGATCAGCTCTTCCAGCCCGCTTTCCAGCGCGTAGGCCAGTTGGCGGTTGCTCTCGTGCACGGCCATGCCGATGTCCCACTGCTGGCGACCCATTTCCGGATAGGCGTTTTCCGCCGCCTTGAGCTGCGGATCGGCGGCCTCGTGCAGCAGCCAGTCGATCTCGCCGCGCATGGCCATCACCGCGTCCACCTTGCCCGCGCGCATCGCCGCAAACGCCTGCGGCGGCGAGGGGTAGTGGCGGGTATTGCCGCTCATCCGTCCGCCGAATACCGAGCTCAGGTAGAACGACGGCACGCTCTCCACCTCGACGCCGATCGGGTGGTAGCCGAACACCGCGACGCTGGGCACTTCCTTGAGCCGGCGGGCGTCATGGGCGACCTGCCAGCGCTCGCGCTGGTAGGGGGCGAACATCACCACCCGCTCGTTGACCAGCTCGCCCAGCTCGTTGCGCTTGAAGGCGTAGTTGCGGTCGTAGGGCACCCGCAGCATCACGTCGGCAAGCACCTCGGGACGCAGGTAGTGGCCCTTCCAGACGAAGTTGCGCAGGTCGTCGTCGAGCTTCTCGCCCGCCGCGATCCACAGCAGCTCCAGCTTGAGGCCCTGGCTGGCGGCCAGCTGCTGCGCCAGCTCGACATCCACGCCGCGCGGCTGGCCGTCCTGCTGGAAGCTGTAGGGCGGGAAGTTCTCGTACACCGCCGCCTTGAGCACGCCCGAGGCGACGATGTCATCGAACGCGCGAACCTGCGCCTGCGCGACCTGGGCAAGCGTCAGCAGACTGCACAACACCAGGATCAGCAGGCGCATGGCGGCTTACTCCTTGACGGCAACGCTTTCCAGGTAGCTGCGGATGGCCCACAGCGATTCCTGGCTGAGATAGTCGGCCATCTTCGGCATGTAGACGCGACCATCGCGCACCGCGCCGTTGATCACCCGCTCCTTGTACCACTCGTCGCCCTCGATGCCTTCATCCAGCATGCGCAGGTCCGGGGCGATGCCGCCGGAGACGGCTTCCAGACCGTGGCAGCGGGCGCAGTTCTGGGTGTAGGCCGAAGCACCGATTTCCACCGCCTTCTTGTGGTTGGCGTAGGGCTCGCGGTAGGGGTTCTCGTCGCGCCACTCGCTACCCAGCGCCTCCAGGTCGGCGGTATTCACCGCCTGCGGGGTCACGTCGCCATGAGCCATGGCATGGGAAGCGGCGCCGAGCGCCAGGGAAGCCAGCAGGGCGTGCAGCAGTTTCTTGTTGTTCATGGCGGTACCTCGTTTCGATGCGGTGCAAGGCGGCGCTCAGCCTGTGGAGCGCGTTGTCGGCATCTTAGGGAGGCCCCCGGCGCGGACTGTATTCTGCTTTGGTGCCCGCGCCTTCGTTCCTTGGTAGGAGTCCATGGGGAGCGCCTTGCCCGTGAACCCGGTGCACGCCGGGCGCCGCGCGCCGTTCGCGGCACCACCGGCCGGCAGTACGGGCGCGGCCTGACAGGCGCCGGTCTGCAGCGTCAGCAGCCGGGCCTGCGCCGCGGCGCGACGGGCGGCAAGGTCGGCAGCGCTGCTCTGGGTGGGGTCGAGACCGAGCAGGACGAGGATCAGCAGCACCAGCAGGGACAGTAATCTGAGCAGGGACATGGGCGAGGGGCCTTTCCTGTCGTTATCGTTGTAAGCCCCATGCTAAGAGCTGCCTTCCGGCACCGGACCGGTACCTTGGTACTGCCCCACCAGTACTTTCTGCATATTTGCCCGCCCCCGCCCCCTTCCTAAGCTGGCAGCATCCCCACCGGAGGTTGCCATGCGCCCACTGCTGCCCTGCCTGTTCACCGCCCTCGGCCTGCTCGCCGCCGGTCCGGCCAGTGCCGAGCTGGAGGTGCGCATCGGCTACCTCGGCTACACCCCCGACCGCGGCCCGGTGCTGTCCAACGTGATCCCCGAGCCGACCGACGCCGGCCGGCGCGGCGCCGAGCTGGCCATCGAGGACAGCAACAGCACCGGGCGCTTCCTCAAGCACAGCTACCGCCTGGAAAGCGCCGAGGCCGCCAGCGGCGAAGCGCTGCTGGAACAGGCCCGCGCGCTGCACGACGGCGGCCTGCGCCTGTTCGTGGTCAACGCCCCCGCCGACACCCTGCGCCAGCTGGCCGGCGCGCTGCCGGACAGCCTGCTGCTCAACGCCGGCAGCGCCGACGACAGCCTGCG
>DATCUN010000261.1:0-51531 GCA_036561825.1 Pseudomonas sp. | reverse complement strand
CCATAATACCCGCCATAGCTGTAATGCCCAGTACATGCGCGGTTTAGAGCATTATGGCGACTATGGCGCCTGAACAGCATCTTTTATATATATAGTTTAAGGTTAGTCAATAAGAGCGAAGCATAGCGAGCGATTATTGACGAGACATTGCGTAGCGATGTCGGTAAGACGTAGCGCCAGCGAAGTCTAAGATGCTTTTCCCGCCTTTCCAAAGCGCCAGCCTCAAAGACAAACACCAAAGAATTGCTTTCTAAACAAGAGCAGTAAACGGGCAGACATTGCCTAATCAAAACAAAAGAAGGAAAACAAAAAATGAGCAAGACCATTATTGACGGCCAAGAAATTACCGTAAAGATGCCAGCCACCTTTGACCCTAAAGAGCTTAAAGCCCGCCAGGATCAAGCTGTCACGGATTACCTTAATCTTCCAAACATCACTATTTTCACCATCAAGGCAGAGATTCTTTTCCAAGCACTTGACCTTCTCGAACAAAAGCTACAAGAGGGGTATCAACGAGCACGGGAAACGAACCACCAAAGCCATCCCTTCGTCATCCCGATGTTTAAGAAACCTGAGGAGGTGGAAGCGGAGCTGAATACCGTCAGACAGCAAGTGGAAGCGGATTACAGGAGCGAGATTGCCGCACAGGTGGATGAAGCCAAACAAAATCTAATCATTCAGCGTAAGGCCGCTATCCAGCGGCAAGAGGATGAGAAGAAGCGCAAGGCAGATGAAAAGCTACATCGAGAACTGGAGAAAGAAGCAGCAGACCTTTTCGACTCCTACCTGCCCAAGTAACCAAAACAACAAGGGGCGACTTAGCTCGCCCCCTCACAAATCTACGGAATAATAAAAAATGATTAACCAACAATTCGTATCACTATCAGCACAAAGAACCCACGAGCTAATTCTTGAGCGCTTCCACCCTGAGCGACACCAAGAGCTTCTACAGGAAAAAGAAAGTGCCAAGCTTGCTGCTGAAAAAGAGGCACGTATTCAAGCTCTGCTGGACGAATACAAAGCAAATAAGGCTCAAGCCACCCACAAGCCCAGCCAACAAATTGACACAACAAATAAACCTGCCAAAAAGCTGGACCACAAAGACAGCATCAAGAACATGTTCAAGAATAAAAAAGCAAGATAAACAGACAATCAAATAGGAGGCAGGTGAGCTGCCTGCCCTCCCTTTCCATACCCCAGAAGCTCAACAGGCCCATTCTATGCAGCCTACATGGCAGATATGCTTAACCAGCCACCAACACACTCAGCAAGGAGGCAGGCCGTTAAAGCTTTAGGAATCTATTCTTTTCAAGATTCTCAATTTTCACTTCATTCAAGTACTCCTGGGTCTGCATCAAAACCTTGTTGATACCTGAATTAACCCCCGCCGAGATTTCGTGCTGATCGACGGTCAGACTGAAGGATGGCTGGTATTCACTACGATAGAGGAAATAGGTATCAAGAGTGATGGTCATATGTACCTTGAGACCCGCAGCCTCAACGGAAATCTTTTCCTTGTCAGACTTCGCGCCCTCATTCGTGGCGTGGATCAGCTTCTCAAGCTCCGACCTTGCTTGTTTATAAAATCCATCAACATCTTCGTCTACGGAGATGAACACTTCCCCCGTTTCGGTGTTTTTCATCTCCATCCGCACCTTCAAGGCTTCGTTGTAGACCTTTCCAAGCCTCACAGCCCCGTTGGTAGTGATGATGATGTTCTGATTCTGGTAGTCGTCTATCACAGACGGGGCGACGTAGATGGCGGCTGCTGCCATGATCGCTCCCCCAAGGATCACAGCAGGCGTGGCGTTGCTCATGGATACCCTTCCTTAGTTTATTTTCAACCTTTGCTCAGTCTGCCACTGGCGTGTCAGGGAAAGCCACTGAAAGCCGGCATAACATAGCTTGAACGAACGTCCTAGCATTCGTATAATCATCCCAAGCATTGTTAAAGGGGATCGAGAATGGAAGTCGTCGCTTACTACCGGGTATCCACCAAGCGTCAAGGCGAGAGCGGGTTAGGTCTGGAGGCTCAGCGGGAATACGTCTCCACTGCTGCTGCTCAACACGGTTGGGTGGTGGTCGCTGAATACACTGATGTGAACGTGTCCGGCTCTGTTCACCCTTTGGAGCGTCCAGAAGCTGCCAAGGCGTTTGCTCATGGCCTGCCTGTGGTGGTGGCGAAGCTTGACCGCCTTAGCCGAGACGTTGAACACATCGCCGGCCTGATGAAGCGTTCAGACTTTAAGGTGGCGACAATGCCAGCAGCCAAGACCCTGGAGCTGCACTTGTACGCAATGCTCGCCCAGCAGGAAAGGGAATTTATCAGCCAACGCACCAAGGAAGCCTTGCAGAGCCTCTCTAAGCGTGCCGAGGCTGGAGACAGGGTAGCTCAAGGCAAGGTTGCAAATCGTGCTGTATCGCTTGCCAAGGGCCGCACAAAGGCCAATCAGATGAAGGGTGGTATTGCCACCCAAGAAAGGGCTGAAGTCTTTGCTGAGAGTCTTAGGGACACTGTAGAGCTGTGTGTATTGCGTGGCACTCGCACGTTGAAGGGTGTAGCAGATTGTCTTAATGCCAAAGGGGTGAAGACTGCTCGCGGTGGCGAGTGGTCCCCTGTGCAGGTCAGCCGCGTCATGCAAAAACTTAGCCTATCCTTCTGACCTATCCCCCCTATAAAGCCTCTCTTGCCAATATTTTATATTCGCAAGGTAGGCCGGGGTTCTGGTTTATCCCCCCCGTTGAGCCATGCGACCCTCGCTATGGGGTTACACCGAGCGACCCGAGTATCACGAAAAGGACTATGACCCCGAAAACCACCATCACAGTCTTCGCTCTGTCCTGAGATTCCTTTGTCTTGTCCGCTCTAATCTGCTGATATGCCTGTACGTCGCTCAAGCCTTTCTCCTTGTAGCTGATGATGCGCCCCATCTCGGCATCAATGCGGCTGTTGTAGCTACTGTTATTGCTTGCAACGATCACCCAGACAATCACCCACACACCAAATGTAAGCAAAGTGAGAATCAGGTGCAGGATGTGGTTGGTGCTCCGCTTCTTGCTCGCTAGAAAGAAAAGCTTCTCATTCATATCTTCGCATCCCTGCCTTCGGTCGTGATGTGTTGGCGTTGCAGAATACTACAGCCACCCAACGCCAGCAGCAGGTACGCGAGAACATGGCTCCCAGACGGACGGACTGGGTAGTAAGCTTGGGTAGAAAGACTGGGTAGAATCAGAAAAGAAAAAGCCCCGCAAACCATTGATTTGCAGGGCTTTTCTATATATGGCGGGGAGATAGGGATTCGAACCCTAGGTGCCCTCGCGGACACAACGGATTTCGAATCCGTCCCGTTCGACCACTCCGGCATCTCCCCAAGTCGGCGCGCATCATACCAGCTCAGATCCGTTTGGCAAAACCCCTTGTGAGGATTTTTTCGCGCAGGATCAGTTGCTTGCGCGCCGTGACGCTATTCAGCGGGTCAGCCGGGTCAGCGCCTCGCGGTACTTGTCCGCGGTCTTCTGCGCCACCTCGGCCGGCACGGCCGGGGCCGGCGGCTCCTTGTTCCAGCCGGTGGATTCCAGCCAGTCGCGCACGAACTGCTTGTCGAAGCTCGGCGGGTTCTGCCCTTCGACGTAGCTGTCGGCCGGCCAGAAGCGGCTGGAGTCCGGGGTCAGCACCTCGTCCATCAGGGTCAGGGTGCCGTCCTCGTCCAGGCCGAACTCGAACTTGGTATCGGCGATGATGATGCCGCGGGTGGCCGCATACTCGACCGCGGCGCTGTACAGGGCGATGGCGGTGTCGCGCACCTTGGCGGCCAGCTCCTTGCCGATGATGGCTTCGCACTGCTCGAAGGAGATGTTCTCGTCATGGTCGCCGACGGCGGCCTTGGTCGAGGGGGTGAAGATCGGCTGCGGCAGCTTGGCCGCTTCCTTCAGGCCGGCCGGCAGCGCGATGCCGCAGACGGTGCCGCTCTTCTGATACTCCTTCCAGCCGGAGCCGACGATATAACCGCGCACGATGGCTTCCACGGCGACCGGCTTGAGGCGCTTGGCCACCACCGCACGTCCCTCCACCAGCGGCAGCTCCGCAGCCGGCACCACGTCCTCGACCTTGTCGCCGGTGAAGTGGTTGGGCACCAGGTCCTTGAGCTTGTCGAACCAGAAGTTGGAGATGGCGGTGAGGATCTTGCCCTTCTCCGGGATCGGCTCGGCGAGGATGACGTCGAAGGCCGACAGACGATCGGTGGCCACCATCAGCATGCGCTTGTCATCGATTTCGTAGAGGTCGCGAACCTTGCCCGAGTAGATTTTCTTCAGGCTCAGGGTGGTGGGTGTGGTCATAGCGGCATTTCCGTTTCTGGCAAACAAAACAGGCGAAACCCGGGGGTTTCGCCTATCGCTGGTAGCGGCTGGGGCTGCAGGCCCGACTCAGCCGAGGTGTTCCTGGATCAGCTCCAGCACGCGGCGCGCCACATCGGCCGGCGCGACGGTCTCGAGGTCTTTCTCGACCGACACCTGCACGCTGTCGCCGACGGTGGTCAGCCGGACATGATAACGCTCGGCGCGGGACTCGACGTCCTCGGCATCCGCCTTGCCGCCCAGCAGGCCGGCGAAGAAGCCCGGCTCCTCGCCCGGCTTGTCCGCGCTTTCGGCGAGGTTGATGTAGTAGATGCCGAGACTGCGGTTCATGTCATCGACGCGCACATCGCCATCCTGCAGGGCACGGCCCACCGCCGACCAGGCGCGGTCGAAATCGGTAGCCAGGCTGAGCTGCGGGTTGCCACTGCCATCGGAGCCCAGGGAGACGCGCTTGGGCGCGTCGAAGCTGCGATCGGCCAGCAGGGAAACGCTGCCACCCTGGCCCACGGAGCTGCTCAGGCTGCTCTGCAGGCGCTCGATCAACGCGCCGTCCAGCGCCGGCTGGACCGAGCGCGCCGGCCATGCCGGCTCGGCCGAGCTGCCGGCAGGACGGACGTTGCTGAGCAGGAAGATTTCGCTGGTGTTGCGCTGCACGCCGGGCTCGACGCGCAGGCGCACGCTGACTTCGGCATCCGCCTTGTCGAGGTGACGGGCAAGCGCGGTCGGCACGGTCTGCCAGGCACTGACCAGTTCGCCGGTCTCCGGACGTTCCTCGCTGATGCTCAGGCCGTTTTCCTCGAAGAACTGGCGCGCCAGCGGCCAGACCTCGGCCGGGCTGCGCTGGGCTACCACCCAGCGACGCTCGCCGCTGCGCTGCAGGCTGAAGTCGCTGCGCTGAGCAGTCGCCTGCAGACCCTGCGGTCGCGGCACCTCGAATTCACCTTCGGCACTGCGGGTCGCCACGCTGGCCGGCACCGGCAGCAGGGGCTCGATACGACGCGCCTGGACATCCGGCGGCAGCTGCATCGGGGCGGTTTCGCGGGCAGCAAGATAGTCGCTGCCGCGGTCGCGGAAGTAGCCGTTGTCGCCCCAGATCCAGCCGCATCCGCTGCTGGTTCCAATGATCAGGGCAAGCGCGGAAAGTCCGGCCAGTTGCTTCATGCATGTTCTCCGTCGATCAGGCCAGCACACCGGCCTGGCGCATGGCCTGACGCAGCGGCTCCTGGCAGCCCTGGCTGAGCCAGGTCAGGGGCAGGCGGATGCCTTGGGGAATCAGTCCCATCTCGTGCAGGGCGAACTTCACCGGGATCGGGTTGGCCTCGCAGAACAGCGCCTTGTGCAGCGGCATCAGGCGCTCATTGATGGCGCGCGCGGGCGCGGCCTCACCACGCATGGCCAGGGCACACAGCTCGCTCATGTCACGCGGGGCCACGTTGGCGGTCACCGAGATGTTGCCCTTGGCGCCCATCAGCATCAGCTCGACGGCAGTGGCGTCGTCACCGGAGTAGACCAGGAAGCCCGGGGCGACCTTGTCCAGCACTTCCTGGCCGCGCGCCAGATCGCCGGTGGCTTCCTTGACGCCGATGATGTTCGGCACCGTGGACAGACGGGCGATGGTGTCGGGCAGCATGTCGCAGGCGGTACGCCCCGGCACGTTGTAGAGAATCTGCGGAATGGCCACGGCCTCGGCGATGGCCTTGTGGTGCAGGTACAGGCCTTCCTGGGTCGGCTTGTTGTAGTACGGGGTGACCAGCAGGCAGGCATCGGCGCCGGCCTGCTTGGCGGCGGCGGTCAGCTCGATGGCTTCGCGGGTGGAGTTGGCACCGGTACCGGCGATCACCGGGATGCGCCCGGCGACCTGTTTGACCACATGACGGATTACCGCGACGTGCTCGTCGACGTCCAGCGTGGCGGACTCACCCGTGGTGCCCACCGCAACAATCGCGTTGGTACCTTCCTGGAGGTGAAAATCGACCAGTTGGGTCAGGCTGTCCCAATCCAGACGGCCCTCTGCATCCATGGGCGTGACCAGTGCCACCATGCTGCCCGTAATCATGCAACCACTCCTGCCGCTATATAAATAAAGGGGTAATGGTACTGATGCCACCAGCCTTGCACAAGCTGGCGGCGGGTCACCGGGCATTCCCCTTGTCGGCGCTTTTCGCTACCCTTCCCGGCTCTGCCGGCCCGTGCGCTGCCGCCATCTCTATTGCACCAGGAATTCTGCATGTCGACCCCCCAACCCCGTGAACAGTTTCTCGTGATCAGCGCCCTGGGAGCCTCGCCCATGGAGCTCACCAGCGTTCTCTCGCGCGCCAGCCAGGAAAGCCGCTGCAACGTGGTCAGCAGCCGCCTGACCCGGCATGGCGAGTACAGCGCCCTGGTGCTGCAGGTCGCTGGCAGCTGGGACGCGCTGGCCCGCCTGGAAGCCAGCCTGGCGCCCCTGGCCAAGCGCCACAAGTTCAGCATCAACGTGACCCGCAGCGCTGCTGCCGTCGAGCGCGCCAATGCCCTGCCCTACGTGGTCTATATCAGCGCCGCCTATCGCCCGGACATCATCGGCGAGCTGTGCCAGTTCTTCACCGATCACCACGTCGAGCTGGAGAACCTCACCTGCGACACCTACCAGGCACCGCAGACCGGCACCCTGCTGCTCAACGCCACCATCACCGTGACCCTGCCGCCGGGCACCCAGATCAGCTGGCTGCGCGATCAGTTCCTCGACTTTGCCGACGCCCTCAACCTCGACGCTCTGATCGAGCCGTGGCGCCCGCAGAACCCGTAAGCCCCACCGACCAGGAGTTCATCATGCCGGTAGCCATCGATTCGCCCGTCGCCGACTTCCAGGTCCAGGCCACCAGCGGCCAGCAGGTCGCGCTGGGCGCCCTCAAGGGCCGGCAGCTGGTGCTGTACTTCTATCCGAAGGACAGCACCCCGGGCTGCACCACCGAGGGCCAGAATTTCCGCGACCTGCATGCCGAGTTTGCTGCCGCCAACACGCTGATTTTCGGCGTCTCGCGCGACAGCCTGAAGTCCCACGAGAACTTCAAGTGCAAGCAGGAGTTCCCCTTCGAGCTGATTGCCGATACCGACGAGCAACTGTGCCAGCTGTTCGACGTGATCAAGCTGAAGAAACTGTACGGCAAGGAATACCTGGGCATCGAGCGCAGCACCTTCCTCATCGACAAGGACGGCGTGCTACGCCAGGAATGGCGCGGCGTGAAGGTGCCGGGCCATGTGGATGCCGTACTGCAAGCCGCTCGCGCGCTCAACGCCGGCTGAGCGGCCGCAGCCGTCGACCGCTGCCTCCTCAGGCCTTGCGCAGCCAGTAACGGAAGCAGCCGGCCTCCTCCTCCTCGCGCAGCAACGCGTGCCCGGCCAGCCGGGCGAAGGCGCGGAAGTCGCGCTGCGAACCGGCATCGGTGGCGATCACCTTGAGTACCGCGCCACTGGGCAGGCGGTTGAGCTCCAGCTTGGCCTTGAGCAGCGGCAACGGGCAGTTCAGCCCGCTGGCATCCAGTTCGGCATCGTGGGCCGGTGCCGGCCCGGCAGTGTCGGTCATGTTGGCTCTCCGCAAATGCCGCACAGCATACCCAAGGCGGCGCACGACTGGCCAGCCAGCCGCCGCTGCGGCTAGAGTAGGCCTTTGCATCCGCGAGTTCGAGCGATGAAGATTCTGCGCCCCACCCTGCTGACGTTGGCCTGCCTGCTGGCGACCCCGGCTCTCGCCAGCGACCTGCCGTCGCTCGGCGATGCCAGCTCCTCGATCGTCTCCCCCGACCAGGAGCACCAGCTCGGCCGCGCCTGGCTCAACGTGCTGCGCGGCCAGGTGAAGAGCCTGTCCGACCCGCTGCTCGAGGACTTCATCGAGAACAGCGTCTATCGCCTGGCGGAAACCAGCCAGCTGCAGGACCGGCGCCTGGTCTTCGTCCTCCTCGACAGCCCGCAGCTCAACGCGTTCGCCGCGCCCGGCGGAGTGATCGGCGTCAATGGCGGCCTGTTCCTGCACGCGCAGACCGAGGGCGAGTACGCCTCGGTGCTGGCCCACGAACTGGCGCACCTGTCGCAGCGCCACTTCGCCCGCGGCCTCGAGGAACAGAAACGCATGCAGGTGCCGCTGATGGCCGCCATGCTCGCCGGCGTGGTCGCCGCCGCCGCCGGCGCCGGCGATGCCGGCATCGCCGCCATCGCCTCGACCCAGGCAGCGGCGGTCCAGGCACAACGGAGCTTCTCGCGGCAGAACGAACAGGAGGCCGACCGCATCGGCATCCTCAACCTGCAGCAGGCAGGTTACGACCCGAATGCCATGCCGAGCATGTTCGAGCGCCTGATGCGCCAGTACCGCTACACCCGGATGCCGCCGGAATTTCTCCTGACCCACCCGGTCAGCGAATCGCGGGTGGCCGATACGCGCAACCGCGCCGAGCAACTCGCCGGCGGCGGCAACACCGACACCCTGAACTACCAACTGATGCGCGCCCGCGTGCAGTTGCTCTACGAAAGCTCACCAGGCCTGGCGGCCAAACGCTTCCGCGCCCTGCTCGACGAAAACCCCAACCTCGATGCCGCGCGCTACGGCCTGACCCTGGCGCAGATCAAGAACGGCCAGCTCAAGGAGGCCGCCAGCAGCCTGCAGCCGCTGCTCGCCAAGGCGCCGAACGATATCGTCTACAACCTCGCCCAGGCCCAGCTGGACGTCGCCGCCAACCGGCCCGATGCCGCCAGCCAGCGCCTGCAGCGCCTGCTCGGCCTGTACCCGGACAACTACCCGCTGCGCCAGTACCAGGCCGAAGTACTGCTCAAGCAGAATCGTCCGGCCGAAGCCGAAAAGCGCCTGGACGCCCTGCTCAAGGAGCGCCCCGGCGATGCCGAGCTGTGGTATCAGCAGGCCGAAACCCGCGGCCTGTCCGGCAACATCATCGGCGTGCACCAGGCCCGCGCCGAATACTTCGCCCTCACCGGCGACTACGACCAGGCCCTGGAGCAACTCGACTTCGCCCGCCGCCGCGCCAGCAGCAACTTCCAGCTGGCTGCACGCATCGACGCTCGCCACAGCACCCTGGAAGAAGAACAGCGGATGATCGACAAGCTGCTGCGCTGAGCCAGCCCGTAAAGCAGAAGGCCCGGCAATTAGCCGGGCCTTGGTGTTTTCGCCTACCCCTCAGGCGTTGCCGCTCAGCTTGAGCCGCGCTGCCTGGGTGAAGTCGAGCATGCGCTTGAGCGGCTTGACCGCCTTGGGGATCAGCGCCGGATCGACGTGGATCTCGTTGCTGCCGGTGCGCAGGCACTGCAGGGTGCGCTCCAGGGTGTTCATCGCCATCCACGGGCAGTGCGCGCAACTGCGGCAGGCCGCACCCTGGCCGGCGGTCGGCGCCTCGATGAACGATTTGCCGGGGCACAGCTGCTGCATCTTGTAGAGGATGCCGCGATCGGTGGCGACGATGAAGATCTGGTTCGGCAGGGTCTGCGCCGCCTTGATCAGCTGGCTGGTGGAGCCCACCGCATCCGCCAGCGCGACCACCGCCTCCGGCGACTCGGGGTGCACCAGCACCGCCGCATCCGGATACAGCGCCTTGAGGTCGTGCAGCTGCCGGGCCTTGAACTCCTCGTGGACGATGCACGCCCCCTCCCAGAGCAGCATGTCCGCACCGGTCTCGCGCTGGATGTAGCGCCCCAGGTGCTGATCCGGCGCCCAGAGGATCTTCTCGCCGTTGTCCATCAGGCTCTCGACGATCTCCAGCGCGCAGCTGGAGGTCACCACCCAGTCGGCACGCGCCTTCACCGCCGCCGAGGTGTTGGCGTAGACCACCACGGTGCGCTCGGGGTGCTGGTCGCAGTAGGCGGAAAACTCCTCGACCGGGCAGCCCAGATCCAGCGAACAGGTCGCCTCCAGGGTCGGCATCAGGATGCGCTTTTCCGGATTGAGGATCTTCGCCGTCTCGCCCATGAACCTGACCCCAGCCACCACGATGGTCGAGGCCGGGTGCTGGCTGCCGAAACGGGCCATTTCCAGCGAGTCGGCGACGCAGCCACCGGTTTCCTCGGCCAGCGCCTGGAGAATCGGATCGGTGTAGTAGTGGGCAACCAGAACGGCGTCACGCGCCTTGAGCTCGGCGGCGATCGCCTGGCGGTAGTCAGCAACTTCCTCGGCAGTCAGCGGGCGCGGCTGCTTGGCATCCAGATGAGCTTGAACCAGAAGACGTTCGGAAACTTGGGACATATTCGCAGGACCTGCTGACACGGCGGTGCGGGATACAAGTATAGACTCGCGCCCCTGCCGCATGCAGGCAGAGTCGACGGAGGCATACTGCGCATACGAAAAAAGCCGGAAACCAACCCTTGCGGATCAACTTCCAGCTTTTCGTTCTTCCGAGGAAGAAGTAGATGGTGGGGCGTGTGGGATTCGAACCTACGACCAATTGGTTAAAAGCCAACTGCTCTACCACTGAGCTAACGCCCCAACTTGAGATGTATATTACTGATTTCTAACGGAAATACAACACCCCAAGGGAAAGAATTTCAAAAATAGCGGGTCGGGTCGACCATCCCGGCCGCACGGAAGCCTTCGGCACGCAGGCGGCAGCTGTCGCAGCGCCCGCAGGCGCGGCCATCCGCATCGGCCTGGTAGCAGGACACGGTCAAGCCATACTCCACGCCGCGTGCCAGCCCAGCCTGGATGATCTGCGCCTTGGACAGGTACTGCAGCGGCGCCCGAATGCGGAAGCCCTCGCCTTCCACGCCGGCCTTGGTCGCCAGATTGGCCAGGCGCTCGAAGGCATCGATGAATTCCGGCCGGCAGTCGGGATAGCCCGAATAGTCCACGGCATTGACGCCGATGAAGATGTCGTGCGCCCCCAGCACCTCGGCCCAGCCCAGCGCCAGGGACAGGAACAGCGTATTGCGCGCCGGCACGTAGGTTACCGGGATGCCCTCAGCCGGCTCCTCCGGCACGGCGATGGTGCTGTCGGTCAGCGCCGAGCCGCCAATGCCGTTGAGGTTGATGCCGACCACCTTGTGCTCCAGCGCACCGAGCTGATGCGCCACCCGCTCGGCCGCCTGCAGCTCGGCGCGGTGCCGCTGGCCGTAGTCGAAGCTCATGGTGTAGCAGGCATAGCCCTCGGCGCGTGCCATGGCCAGTACGGTGGCGGAGTCGAGGCCGCCGGAAAGCAGGATTACCGCCCTCTTCTCGCTCATCTCAATGCCCCGGCTCGTCGTTCCACAGATATTTGTGCAGTTGCAGTTGCAGGCGCACCGGCAGGTTGTCGGCGATGATCCAGCCGGCCAGGCTGCGCGCCTCCAGCTGATGATGGCTGGGCGACATCAGCACCTCGCCCGCACGCTGCTCCAGGCGGTATTCGATGATTTTCGACACCGCCCAGTCGTAGTCCTCGCGCGAACAGATGACGAACTTGACCTGGTCGTTGCGGGTCAGCTGCGCCATGTTCTCGTAGCGGTTGCGGCCGACCTCGGCCGAGCCCGGCGTCTTCAGGTCGACCACCCGGCTGACGCGGGTGTCCACCGCAGCGATATCCAGGGCGCCGCTGGTTTCCAGCGACACCTCGTAGCCGGCGTCGCACAGCGCCGCGAGCAGCGGGATGCAGTTCGGCTGCGCCAGCGGCTCGCCGCCGGTCACGCAGACGTAGCGCGGCTGGTAGCTGGCGACCCGCGCGAGGATCTGCTCCAGAGTCATGATCTCGCCGCCGCTGAAGGCGTAGGCGGTATCGCAGTACTGACAGCGCAGGGGACAGCCGGTCAGGCGCACGAATACGGTCGGCAGGCCGACGGTACGTGCTTCCCCCTGCAGCGAATAGAAGATTTCGGTGATGCGCAGAGTCTGGTTCATAAGCCCCGGGCGTGATGGCGAAACAGGCCAACCGCCTCCGTTGCAGGATGTGGAAAAAGTGCGGCGATTTTAACGAAAAAACCCGCGCCGGGCGCGGGTTTCCTCAGAAGCGCTCGCTGTTCAGGGCAGACGGGCGAGATCCCGCTTGGCCAGCTGAGCGGCGGAGGTGCCCGGATACTGGGCGATCACCTGCTGCAGGATGCCCTTGGCCTTGGCGACATTGCCGAGACGCTGCTCGACATCGGCCAGCTTGTACAGCGAGTCGGCCACCTTCTGGTGGTCCGGGTAGCCCTGGCTGACGCGGGCGAACGACTGCCCGGCGCCCTGCAGATCGCCCTGGGCGAGCTTCACTTCACCCAGCCAGTACTGCGCGTTGCCGGCGTACTGACTGGTCGGATACTTGCGCAGAAATGCGCTGAAGGCCTGGTCGGCCTTGGCAAAATCCTTCGCCTTGATCAGGTCGAAGGCGGCATCGTAGAACAGCTTTTCCTTGGCCGGATCGCCCGGCGCGGCATTCGCCGCCGGAGCCTGACCGGCAGATGCCGAGTCTGCCGCCGCGGGAGCCAGGGGCGCCTGGGCTGCGGGTGCCGGAGCCTGGCCTGCACCGGACAGACGACTGTCCAGGTCCTGGTAACGCTGCAGACTTTCCTGCTTGAGCTGCTTGATCTCGTACTGCTGTTCTTCCAACGTGCCCCGCATGCGGGAGACCTCTTCCTGCAACTGCTGCAGCTGCAGGAAGAGTTCACCCTGTGCCGAGGCAGGCGCGGTAGCCGCGCCGCCGGCATAAGCAGCTCCCGTCGCACCGTAGCCGGACGGCGGATAACCGTTGCTACCATCCATGACGGGCACCTGCGCCCAGGTCGTGAGTGGTGCGGCCAGAGCCAGCAGGGTCAGGAGACGGGAGTGCTTGTGCATGGCGTATTACTTCTTCAGTTCGACGCGACGGTTCTGCGCCCAGCTTTCTTCGCTGCTGCCGGCAACCAGCGCACGCTCTTCACCGTAGGACACCAGCTCCAGCTGAGCCGGGGACACGCCCTGCAGCACCAGGTAGCGCTGAACGGCCTTGGCGCGACGCTCGCCCAGAGCCATGTTGTACTCGCGGGTACCGCGCTCGTCGGCGTGGCCTTCCAGGACTACGCGCTGGCCGCTGGCCTGCAGGTCCTTGGCGTGAACGTCCAGAGCGCGCATGGCTTCCGGCTTCAGGTCGGAGCTGTCGTACTCGAAGAAGAAGGTGGTGATGGCGCGCAGAGCGGCTTCTTCGCCACCCAGGCTGCCGTCGACGGCACCGGCGTTGGCACCGTAGCCAGCGTTCGGATCGACTGCGCCTTCGCCAGCGGCATCGCCACCCTTGGAGGAGCAACCTACAGCAACAGCCATCGCCAGAGCCAGCGCAGCAAACTTGCCGAATTTCAGCATTTCCATCTTTTAAAACCCCAGTGTGTATTCAAAACAACGTGTTCAAAACAAGGTATTGAAACGAGCAGTTGGCAGCCGCCGTCAGTTCAAATAGGGAGACCAGGAAGGCTCACGGATTTCGCCTTGAGCCGCAGGTATCGGAAGGCGCACACGTCCATTGACGGAGACGAGCATCAGCACTCCACGGCCCTGCTGACGGGTGGCGTAGATTAGCATGGTGCCGTTGGGCGCGACAGTGGGCGACTCGTCCAGACTGGTCTCCCCGGAGAGGATGCGCGGAGCGCCACCGCGCTGCAGGTCCAGCGCAGCCACCTTGAAGACGGTGAAGCCATCCTGCCGATGCACCATGACCAGGGTGCGCTCATCCGCCGACAACTTCGGGTTGGCGTTGTAGTTGCCGACGAAGGTCACGCGCTCGGCCCCACCGCCGCCGACGCGGGTCTTGTAGATCTGCGGCTTGCCACCACGATCCGAGGTGAAGTAGATGGTCTGGCCGTCCTTGCCCCAGAAGGGCTCGGTGTCGATGGACTGGTCGTTGGTCACGCGACGCACCTGGCGGCTGCCCATGTCCATCACGTAGATCTCCGGGTTGCCGTCGCGCGACAGCACGAAGGCCAGGCGACTGCCGTCCGGCGACCAGGCCGGAGCGCCGTTGAGGCCCTCGAAATTGGTGATCTGCTCGCGGCGGCCGGTATCGATGTTCTGCACGAAAATGCGCGGGCGCTGCTGCTCGAAGGACACGTAGGCGATGCGCCGACCGTCCGGCGCGAAGCTCGGCGACAGGATCGGCTCGCGCGACTGCAGCAGGGTCACCGCACGGGCGCCGTCATAGTCGGAACGTTGCAGGGTGTAGCGGGTATTGTTGGCGGCAAAGCGCTCGGCGGTGACGAATAGCAGCTTGGTGGAGAAGGCCCCCTTGATGCCGGTGAGCTTCTCGAACGACTGGTCGGCAATGAAGTGCGCCATGTCGCGCAGCTGCGCGGTGGTGCCGCCGACGCTGCCGGTCAGCATCTGCTGCTCGGTGGTGACGTTGAACAGCGCGTACTGGATCTGCACGCCGCCGCCGCTGGGCACCATGCTGCCCGTCAGCACGTACTGGGCGCCGAGGGCCTTCCAGTCGCGGTAGATGACCTCGCTGGCCTGACTGGGCAGGCTGATCATGTTCTGGCGCGGAATCGGCTCGAAGTAGCCGGAGTTGCGCAGGTCCTTGCCGATGATATCGGCCATGTCCTCGGGCAGCACGGCACCGCCCTGCGAGCCGAACGGCACCACGGCGATCGGGATGGCCCGATCGGTACCGCTGGAAATCACCAGCGGGTCGGCTGCCTTCGCCATACCGGCGAGCAGCACCAGGCCCAGCAGGGCCATGCGAATCAGGGTGTTCACAGGCTCAAATCCTCCGGTTTGAATATCATGCGACGCTGACGATACATCTTGTCGAAGGTCGCGCGGTCCAGCTGCTGCATTTCCGGGATGCGGCCGACATTGCGTACCGCCGCCACGGCCGAATTGTCGAAGGCCGCGTCGCCGCTGGCGCGGGAGACGCTGGCGTTGGTGATGGTGCCGTCGGGCAGCATCTGGATCAGCACTTCCACGCTCATGCCATTGCGCGCCGACGGCGGCCGGCGCCACTGCTGGCTGACCAGGTTGACGATCAGGTCGTCGAGGCTGCCGGCCACCTGGTCGCCGACCTCGTCGGCCAGCGCCTGCTGGTGTTGCACGTCGTCGGAGAGCAGTTCGGCCAGCGCCGCAGCCTTCTTGTCTTCCTGGGCCTTGCGGGCAGACTGCTCGGCCGCCTTCTTCTTGGCAGCCTCCGCGGCGGCCTTTTTCTTGGCCTCCTCGGCGGCTTTCTTCTTCGCGTCCTCGGCAGCCTTTTTCTTGGCTTCCTCGGCCGACTTCTTCTTCGCCGCCTCTTCGGCATCTTTCTGCTTGGCAGCCTCTTCGGCCTTTTTCTTGGCGTCCTCGGCGGCTTTTTTCTTGGCGAAATCAGCCTGCTGCTTCTGCTCGGCGGCCTTCTTCGCCGCCTCGGCCTTGGCTGCCGCCTCCGCCTGCTTCTGCGCCTCGGCCTTGGCCGCTGCCGCTTCCTTCTGCGCCGCGGCAGCCTGCTCGGCCTTCTTCTGCTCCGCCGCCTTGGCCGCCGCGACCCGCTGCTGTTCGACCTTCTTCTGCTCCATCTGTTCAGTTTCGTACTGCGGCGCCGCCGTTTTCTTCGCCTCGCCCGCGATGCGCTGGTTGGTCTGCACCGTGGCCTGGCTCTGCGACTTGAGCTGGTACAGGGTGGCCTGGACGATCGGCCGCGACGGCGGCAGCTCCGGCGTCATGGCAAAACTGACGAACAGCATGGCGAAGATCAGGGCGTGCAGGGCTACCGCCCAGATGGTGGGCCAGAAATAGCTTTCCGATGCGGAGGGGGAACGCTCGTGCTGCTGCATCAGGGCGCCTCGGTAATCAGCCCGACGTTGCCCACACCGGCCTGCTGCAGACCGCCCATGGCCGCCATGACCGCTCCGTAGTCCACCGCCTTGTCGCCGCGCACGAACACCTGGACCTGCTTACCCTGGCTGCGGCTCTGGTTCATGATCGCGGTGACCGCGCGCACCATCTCATCGAGGGTCAGCGCCTTGTCCTGTGCGGTATCGACATCGACCTCGCTGCCCATGTTCCAGTAGTAGGTCTTGTCGGCCTTGATCGAGATGGTCAGCACCTGGGCGTTGTTGTCCTGCGGCAACGCCTCGCTGCTCACCTTGGGCAGGTCGACCTTGACCCCCTGGTTGAGCATCGGGGCAGTCACCATGAAGATCACCAGCAGCACCAGCATCACGTCGATGTAGGGCACGACGTTCATCTCGGCGACCGGCTTGCGTCTGTTGCGAATTCTGGCCATGACTTAATAGAACCTATCCAAGAGACCCTTGCCCGGCATCTGCCCCCCTCGCCCCGCCGCGCAGGCGCGGAGCACGGGGACGGATACGCCGGGGAGCGCATCATTCATCGCTGGTGTGGACCTTGCGATGCAGGATGGCCTGGAATTCATCGGCGAAGGTGTAGTAGCGGTTGATCAGCATCTCGCCACGGGAGGAAAAACGGTTGTAGGCAATCACCGCCGGAATCGCGGCAAACAGGCCGATCGCGGTGGCGATCAGTGCCTCGGCGATGCCCGGGGCCACGGTGGCGAGGGTCGCCTGCTGCACCTGAGCCAGGCCACGGAAGGAGTTCATGATGCCCCACACGGTACCGAACAGACCGATGTAGGGGCTGGTGGAGCCGACCGTGGCGAGGAACGGCAGGCTCTGTTCGAGCTTCTCTTCCTCGCGGGAGATGGCCACGCGCATGGCGCGGTTGACGCCGTCCATCACCGCATCCGGGTCGACGCCCGGCTGCTGGCGCAGGCGGGAGAACTCCTTGAAGCCGGCCCGGAAGATCTGCTCGACCCCCGAGTCCGGATCGGGATTGCTGCCGGCCTGGCGGTACAACTTGGACAGGTCGATACCCGACCAGAAGCGCTCCTCGAAGCTGTCCAGGCCCTTCTTGGCGGCGCGCAGCAGACTGCTGCGCTGGAAGATCATGATCCACGAGGTGACCGAGGCGGCCACCAGGATCAGCATCACCAGTTGCACCACGAAACTGGCGTTGCTGATCAGGCTCCACATCGACATATGGTCAACGGCGTTGGCTTCCACGCTTACTCTCCTGCAGGGATTGGACTCGCGCCGCTGAAGGCTGCTCGCAGCGCTTCGGGAATGGCCCGGGGTTTGAAACTGTCGGCGCGCACACAGGCCACCGTGACTCGTCCTTCACAGAGCAGCGCGTCATCGCCGGCCCGCCGTACCTGCTGGTGAAAGCGCAGGCTGGCACGATTGAGCTCCACTACCTCGGCACTGACCAGCAGTTCATCATCCAGCCGGGCCGGCGCCAGGTAGCGCGCTTCGGCCGAATGCACGACGAACAGCAGGTTCTCCCCCGCCAGTTGCGACTGGACGAAGCCCAGCGCACGCAACCGTTCGGTGCGAGCCCGCTCCATGAACTTGAGATAGTTGACGTAATAGACGACGCCACCGGCGTCGGTGTCCTCATAGTAGACCCGACAGCGATGGGTGAACGACAGACCCGTGTTTTGCGCGCGCATACTCTAGTACTGGCTCCCTGGCTTGCCAACCATTTTTCCGTCAATCATCGGCGCCGGCTTGGCCGGCAGCGACCGTCTCGCCCAGCCGCCCCGGCACGTTGAGGCCGAAGTGCAGGTAGGCATGCCGGGTCACCACCCGGCCGCGCGGCGTGCGCATGATGTAGCCCTGCTGGATCAGGTAGGGCTCGAGCACGTCCTCGATGGTGTGGCGCTCCTCGCTGATCGCCGCCGCCAGGCTGTCGATGCCGACCGGCCCACCGTCGAACTTGTCGATCATGGTCAGCAGCAGCCGGCGGTCCTGGTGATCGAAGCCATGGGCATCGATATCCAGCATGTCCAGCGCCCGGTCGGCGATGCTGAGACTGATCTCGCCGCGCCCGCGCACCTCGGCGAAGTCGCGCACCCGGCGCAGCAGGCGGTTGGCGATGCGCGGCGTGCCACGGGCGCGACGGGCGATCTCGAAGGCGCCCTCGGCATCGATGGGCAGGCCGAGAATGCCGGCCGAGCGGCTGACGATGGTGGCCAGGTCGGCGACGCTGTAGAACTCCAGGCGCTGGACGATGCCGAAGCGGTCGCGCAGCGGGTTGGTCAGCATGCCGGCACGGGTGGTGGCGCCGATCAGGGTGAAGGGCGGCAGGTCGAGCTTGATCGAACGCGCCGCCGGCCCCTCGCCGATCATGATGTCGAGCTGGTAGTCCTCCATCGCCGGGTACAGCACCTCCTCGACGATGGGCGACAGACGATGGATCTCGTCGACGAACAGCACGTCGCCCGGCTCGAGATTGGTCAGCAGCGCCGCCAGGTCACCGGGGCGCTCCAGCACCGGGCCGGAGGTGCTCTTGATCGACACGCCCATTTCCTGGGCGATGATGTTGGCCAGGGTGGTCTTGCCCAGCCCCGGCGGGCCGAAGATCAGCGTGTGATCGAGCGCCTCGCTGCGCCCGCGCGCGGCCTGGATGAACAGCTCCATCTGCTCGCGCACCACCGGCTGGCCGATGTACTCGGCCAGTTTCAGCGGGCGGATGGCCCGGTCCTGCTGCTCCTCGCGCTCGCGCGGGCTGGCGGTGACCAGGCGGTCGGCTTCAATCATCGGGGCTTATCCACGGGTTCAGGCCATGCCCTTGAGGGCACGACGGATCAATTCTTCGCTGGACAGACCGTCTTCGTCCACCAGGGCGACGGCACGGCTGGCTTCCGCCGGCTTGAAGCCGAGCGCGACCAGGGCGCTGACCGCATCGGCCTCGGCGCTGGAGACGCTGGCCGCGCGCGCCGGCTCCACCACCAGCGGCGCACCCGGCATGGATTCCCAGACCTGAAAGCGGTCCTTGAGTTCCACCAGCAGGCGCTCGGCGGTTTTCTTGCCGACGCCCGGCACCCGGGTCAGGGCCTTGGTGTCGCCGGTTTGCACGCAGCGTACCAGCTCGTCCACTTCCAGTCCGGACATCAGCGCCAGGGCCAGCTTGGGACCGACGCCGTTGAGGCGGATCAGCTCGCGGAACAGCTCGCGCTCGCGCTTTTCGGCAAAGCCGTAGAGCAGATGGGCATCCTCGCGCACCACCAGATGGGTGTGCAGGGTCAGCGGCTCGCCCACGCCCGGCAGGCGGTACAGGGTGCTCATCGGCACTTCCAGCTCGTAGCCGACTCCGCCGACCTCGAGCAGCACATGCGGCGGCTGCTTCTCCGCCAGGGTTCCGCGCAAACGTCCGATCACGATCCGGTTTCCTTGTTACAAACGCAGCCGTCCGCTGCGCCGACGCGCGCTGGACAGGCCATGGGGGAGCAGACTCTGCCGATGATGGGCATGGCAGAGGGCGATGGCCAGGGCGTCGGAGGCGTCGATCTGCGGTTTCTGCACCAGCTTGAGCAGATGCATGACCATCAGCTGCACCTGCTGCTTGTCCGCCGCGCCGGTGCCGACGATGGCCTGCTTGACCTGGGTGGCGGTGTACTCGGCCACGCTCAGCCCCTCCTCCATCGCCGCGACCAGCGCCGCGCCGCGCGCCTGACCGAGCTTGAGCGCCGAGTCGGCATTGCGCGACATGAACACCTGCTCGATGCCCAGCATCACCGGCCCGTGCAGGCGGATCACCTCGCGCACGCCGCGATAGACCTTCTGCAGCCGCTCGGGCAGCGCGCCGTCGCCGGTGCGGATGCAGCCGGAGGCGACATACTCGCAGCCACGCCCGGTATCGCGCACCACGCCGTAGCCGGTGATGCGCGAGCCGGGGTCGATACCGAGGATCAGGGTCATGCAGGCGTCATCCAAGCGTGTCGGACAATGACGCCGCGCCGGCCTCACTGTCTATTTATCCAGCCGCGAGTATAGGTGGCCCCTGCGGCGGCGTCACGCCCGGCACACCGCCGCATGACCGCCTTCCCAAAAGAAAAGCCGGAAGGGGCGCGCGCCCCTTCCGGCTCAGGCCACGCAGGCGCCCGGACCTCAGTCCAGCTGCTCCATGATCTCGTCGAGGATCTCGGCGTTGTGATAGACGCTCTGCACGTCGTCGAGGTCTTCCAGCATGTCGATCAGCTTGAGCACCTTCTGCGCGGTCTCCAGGTCGGCGACCGGCGCACTGATCGACGGGATCATCGCCACCTCGGCCTCGTCGCCCTTGAAGCCGGCGGCGTTGAGCGCCTCGTTGACCGCATGGAAGTCGGCGAAGCTGGTGAACACATCCACCGAGCCGTCGTCGTTGCTGACGATGTCGTCGGCACCGGCTTCCAGCGCGGCCTCCATCAGGGCCTCCTCGTTGACGCCCGGGGCGAAGCTGATCTGCCCCTTGCGGTCGAACATGTAGGCCACCGAGCCGTCGGTGCCCAGGTTGCCGCCGCACTTGCTGAAGGCATGGCGCACTTCGGCGGCGGTGCGGTTGCGGTTGTCGGTCATCGCCTCGATGATGATCGCCACGCCACTCGGCGCGTAGCCTTCGTAGCTCAGCTCGGCCATGTTGTCGGCTTCGTTGGTGCCGGCACCGCGGGCGATGGCGCGGTCGATCACGTCGCGCGACATGTTGGCGGTCAGCGCCTTGTCCACCGCCAGGCGCAGGCGCGGGTTGTCAGCCGGGCTCGCCCCACCCTTGGCGGAAACGGTCAGCTCACGAATCAGCTTGGTGAAGATCTTGCCGCGCTTGGCGTCCTGGCGTCCCTTGCGGTGCTTGATGTTGGCCCATTTGGAATGACCAGCCATGACTTTCTCCGTCGTATTTCTGGTGGATCTTGTACTTTTACCGCCCCGCAGAGCCGACTCACAATCTGGCGAGCTAGAGCCAGGCAAGGCGAAATCGGTTGAGGAAGCGGAGTTTGCTGACTGCAAATGAGCATTCCGAAACCGATTTCAACGCAGCATGGCCGACGCGCAGCAGATTGTGACCGGCTCTAACGAAGGAGCCTGGCAAACCAGGCTCCTGTGTCGGCTTATTCGGCCTTGGGCTGTTCGCGCAGGCGAATGTGCAATTCGCGCAGCGCCTTGTTGTCGACGATGCCCGGCGCCTGGGTCATGACGCAGGCGGCGCTCTGGGTTTTCGGGAAGGCGATGACCTCGCGGATCGAGCTGGCGCCGGTCATCAGCATGACCAGACGGTCCAGACCGAAGGCCAGGCCACCGTGCGGCGGTGCGCCGAACTTCAGGGCGTCGAGCAGGAAGCCGAACTTCTCCTGCTGCTCGGCCTCGTCGATGCCGAGGATGCGGAACACCGCCTCCTGCATTTCCTTGCGGTGGATACGGATCGAACCGCCACCCAGCTCGGTGCCGTTGAGCACCATGTCGTAGGCGCGCGACAGGGCGGTACCCGGGTTGGCTTCCAGCTCCTGCGGCGAGCACTTGGGCGCGGTGAACGGGTGGTGCAGCGCGGTGAACGAGCCGTCGTCGTTTTCCTCGAACATCGGGAAGTCGACCACCCACATCGGCGCCCACTGGCAGGTCAGCAGGTTGAGGTCGTGACCGACCTTGATGCGCAGGGCACCGAGGGCCTCGGAAACGATCTTGGCCTTGTCGGCGCCGAAGAACACGATGTCGCCGTCGACGGCGCCAACGCGATCGAGGATGACATTGAGATTGTCGAGCGGGATGTTCTTGACGATCGGCGACTGCAGACCTTCGACGCCCTTGGCGCGCTCATTGACCTTGATGTAGGCCAGGCCCTTGGCGCCGTAGATGCTGACGAACTTGGTGTAGTCGTCGATCTGCTTGCGCGGCATGCTCGCCGCGCCGGGCACGCGCAGGGCGGTCACGCGGCACTTCGGATCGTTGGCCGGGCCGGCGAACACCTTGAAGTCGACATCCTTGAGCTGGTCTTCGACATCGACCAGTTCCAGCGGGATGCGCAGGTCCGGCTTGTCCGAGCCGTAGCGGCGCATGGCCTCGGCGTAGGTCATGTGCGGGAATTCGCCGAACTCCAGATCCAGCACTTCCTTGAACAGCTGGCGGATCATCTTCTCGGTCAGACCGATGATGTCGTCTTCGTCAAGGAAGCTGGTCTCGATGTCGATCTGGGTGAATTCCGGCTGACGGTCGGCACGCAGGTCTTCGTCGCGGAAGCACTTGGCGATCTGGTAGTAGCGGTCGAAGCCGGCGACCATCAGCAGCTGCTTGAACAGCTGCGGCGACTGCGGCAGGGCGAAGAAGCTGCCGGCGTGGGTGCGGCTCGGCACCAGGTAGTCACGCGCGCCTTCCGGAGTGGCGCGGGTGAGGATCGGCGTCTCGACGTCGAGGAAGCCGTTATCGTCCAGGTAGCGGCGGATGCTGCTGGTGATGCTCGAGCGCAGCTTGAGCTTCTCGGCCATTTCCGGGCGACGCAGGTCGATGAAGCGGTAGCGCAGGCGGGTTTCCTCGCCGACATCGGTGTATTCGTTGAGCGGGAACGGCGGGGTTTCCGCCTCGTTGAGCACTTCCAGCTCGTAGCCGAGCACCTCGATGGCGCCGCTGGCCATGTTCGGGTTGACCGCACCGGCCGGGCGCAGACGCACCTTGCCGGTGATTTTCACCACGTATTCGCTGCGCACGCGGTCGGCGGCGGCGAAGGTGTCGGCGCGATCCGGGTCGAACACCACCTGGGCCAGACCTTCACGGTCGCGGATGTCGAGGAAGATCACCCCGCCGTGGTCGCGACGGCGATGGACCCAGCCGCACAGGGTGACTTCCTGGCCGTCCAGGCTTTCGTTGAGTTGGCCGCAATAGTGGCTGCGCATCATGGTCGGTTCGCTTCTCAAAGTCAGTCGTAAATTCCGCGCGGCGGTCGATCCGCGGCTGCCAGGCAACCGCTGCCGCCACAGCCGCCAGCCTGCCGCAAACACGCGGGCAGCAGCAGGCCTTGCCGAGATAAAGGGCCGGGATTATAGCCTGAAATAATCCCCCCGCGCCTGCCCCGGCAGCAGCCGATTCCGCGGCGCGCCGTACACGGGGCAATTGAGAGTACGAGGCCTTTACGGTTAAATAGCCGCCGCGCCTAATCCGCTCGAGCCCATTCGCGTCGAGCCCGGCCAGGCGCCGTCCGGCCGACCGGTACGCCATCATCTGGTGTCCTTTCCTTTCAGCACGACCCCGTCTGCCCGGACATCCTCTGTCCAGTATTTGTTCGTTACCAAGGTGAATTCGTTGAGCATATTGAAAACCGTCCATCTGTTGTCGGGCGTGGCTGCCCTGCTGCTGTCTTTCGTTCCCAGCCTGCGCGGCGAAGCCCTGCCCTGGCTGCAACAACCCGATGCCCTGTACCTGGCCTTCATCGGCCTGACCAACCTGCTGATCTCCCCGCTGGTCGGCGCCTCCCGCCAGCGCGTGCAACCGCTGAGCAGCGCCCTGCTGGTGCTCGCCGCAGTGCTGCAGGGCATCGCCCTGCTGCTGCCGCTGGACAACCTGGCCGGCCAGCCGGTCCTGCTGTACACCCTGCTCGCCGTCGCGATTGCTGCCTTCCTGCAACTGCTGCCGGGCCAGCCGGCCGGGCAGGCGCAAGCCACGGCACCGACCGAGCAGCCGGCCGTTCGGGTCAGCCCCGCCGCGGATGCCAAGCCCGCGCCCAGCGTCCGCCGCAGCGCGCCGAGCGCAGGTCGCGAAACCGGCACGGTGAAGTGGTTCAACACCTCCAAGGGCTTCGGCTTCATCTCCCGCGACAGCGGCGACGACATCTTCGTGCACTTTCGCGCCATTCGCGGCGATGGCCATCGGGTGCTGGTCGAGGGCCAGCGTGTGGAGTTCACCGTGGCCCAGCGCGACAAGGGCCTGCAGGCCGAGGATGTGCTGATCCTCGACTGATCCGCATCTAGTGGAGCGAAAACGACAGAGCCCGCCATTTGGCGGGCTCTGTCGTTTCCGGGCACGAATTCAGTAGTGCGGCGGCGGCGCCTCGTCCTCCACCGGGCCGATCTGCCCGGCCAGATCGGCCTGGCGCGAGGCCAGCGCCTCGATCTGCCGCTGCAGGCGCTCGATCAGCCGGTTCTGCGCCAGCAGCTCGTCACTCAGCTGTTGCAGGGCATCGTCCTGGAACGCCAGGCGGGTTTCCAGCTCGGTAACGCGCAGCTCCAGGCTCATGCCGCCTCCGCCGCGAAACGGAAGTCGGCGCTGTCCAGGACCAGCTTCAGCCGGTCACGCACCTCCTTCACCCCGTCCTCGGTGTAAGGCACCGCCGGCGGACGCCCCCACACCGGCGCCGGCCAGGCCGCGTCGCTGCGCCGGCGGACGATGACGTGCATGTGCAGCTGGCTGACCACGTTGCCGAGGGTGGCGACGTTCATCTTGTCGGCCTTGAAGACGTCCTTGAGCAGCGCGGCCAACAGGGTGGTCTCGCGCCACAGCGAGCGCTGATCGGCCTCGTCGAGCTGGAACAGCTCGCTGACCTCCTCGCGTCGCGGCACCAGGATGAACCAGGGATAGCTGGCATCGTTCATCAGCAGCAGGCGGCACAGCGGGAAGTCGCCCAGATGCAGGGTGTCCTGCTGCAGGCGGGGATCGAGGGCGAACATGGCGGCATCTCCTTGTTGAACAGCTGAGGGTTGCCCGGCGCTGGCGTGACCGGCGACGTGCCGCAGCACGCGATCAGCGCAGGCCGGCGGTGTTTTCAGTGTGCCACAGCTTGCCGCTCAACGGCCGCCCGGCAGATTGCGCGGCAACCACACGATCACCTCGAGGCCACCCAGCGCCGCCTGGTCGAGCAGGATCTCGCCGCCATGCAGTTCAACGATGCGCTGGACGATGGACAGCCCCAGCCCCGCGCCCCGCCCTTCGCCCTGCCGGTAGAAGCGGCGGAACAGCTGCGCGCGCTGCTCGGCCGGCACCCCGGGCCCGCTGTCGGCGACGCGCAGGCCCACCCGCTGCGCCTCGGCCTGCAGGCGGACGGCGATCTGCCCACCGGGCGGGGTGTACTGCACGGCATTGCCGACCAGATTCTGCAGCAGGGTGCCCAGACTCGGCGCGTCGGCCACCAGCCGGTAATCCGCGGTCTCGTCGTAGTCGAGGACCAGCTCCTGCTCGCGCTCCAGCGCCAGGGGGATCAGCTCGGCCAGTTCCGCGCGCACGTAGGGCGCCAGATCCAGCTCGGCCATGGCCAGCTGCAGGGCATCCGGGGCAAGACGCGCCAGGGTGAGCATCTGGGTTACCACGCGGGTGGCACGGTCGACACCGCCTTCCAGCTGCTGCAGTGCCGCGGCGCGGTCGGCGGCCTCTGGCGCCTCCAGGGCGTTCTGCGCGTGGATGCGCAGCACCGCCAGCGGCGTGCGCAACTCGTGGGCGGCATCGGCGAGGAAGCGCTTCTCCCGTTCCAGCACGCTGGTGACCTGCAGCAGCAGGCGATTGAGCGCGGCGACCATCGGCTCCAGCTCCCGCGGCAGGGGCGCCAGGGTGAGCGGCGCGAGATTTTCCGCATCCCGCGCCTTGATCAGGCGCACCACCTGCTCCAGCGGGCGCAGGCCCAAACCAATCGCCGACCACACCAGCAGCGCCAGCAGCGGCAGGCCGACCAGGTCCGGCAGCAGGCTGCGCAGGACGATCTTGCCGACCAGTTCGTCGCGCACATCCTGGCTCTCGGCCACCAGCAGCCAGTGACGGTCGGCCTGGTCCTGACGCAGGAACACGCGCCAGACGCGGCCCTCCAGACGGACGTCGTGGTAGCCGCGCAGTTGCTGCGCCACCGCGGCCAGCGGCTGGCCGCTGGGGAGCGCCAGCCGCTCCGCGGCCTGCAATTGCGCCAGCAGGCGGGCCAGCAACTGCGTCGGCGCACCGGCCGACTGCACCTGCACCCGCCCCTGCTGGTCGAGCACCTGGAACACCAGCTTGCTCTCGTAGGGATGGCCGTCGAGCCGGGCTTCCGCGCCCCGTCCGGCACGCAATGCGGCATCCAGAGCCTGCTGCAGGGCCGCCCGGGCGGACGGCGACAGATCGCCGCCCGCCATGCCTTCGAGCAGGCGGGCGCTGTGTGCCAGCAGGGCATCGAACAGCTCCTCAATCTCGTGCTGGGCATCGACGTAGCTGCGCCAGGAAATCAGGCTCAGGGCGACGCACAGCACACCCAGCACCAACCCCAGGGTGCGCGAACGGATCGAGCGCAGCATCAGGCCTTGTCCACCAGGTAGCCGACGCCACGCACCGTGCGGATCAGTTCGGGAAAGAACTTCTTGCGCAGGTGATGCACATGCACCTCGAGGGCGTTGCTTTCCACCTCCTCGTTCCAGCCATACAACACCTGCTGCAGCTTGTCGCGGGTCAGCACGCGCCCCGGCTGGGCCAGCAGTTCGTGGAGCAGGAGGAACTCCTTGCGCGGCAGGTTGACCGGCGCGCCCTGGTAGGTCACCTGCTGGCTGTCCGGCTCCAGACGGATGCCGCGGTATTCCAGCGCCGACTGGGCGCGACCGAAGCTGCGGCGCAGCAGGGCACGCAGGCGCGCCTTGAGCTCGGCGACGTCGAAGGGCTTGGTCAGGTAGTCATCGGCGCCGGCATCCAGCCCGGCGATGCGGTCAGTGGTGGCATCGCGCGCGGTCAGCACCAGCACCGGCAGGGCATTGCCGGTCGTGCGCAGGCGACGCAGCACCTCCAGACCGTCCATGCGCGGCAGACCGAGATCCAGCACGCACAGCTCGAAGCTCTCGTGACTCAGGGCATGCAGGGCGCTGACGCCGTCCTGCACCCAGTCCACGGTGTAGCCCTCGGGCTTGAGCGCGGTGCGGATGCCCTCGCCCAGCGCCTTGTCGTCTTCCACCAGCAATATCCGCATCTACCCCTCCTCTGTCAGCCCATCCCGGCCACCCTGGTCTGCATGCCTCGGACATGACTGCGCCGGACTGACGGGAGTATCGCACTCTCGCCAGCCCGGCGCGCAGACGACGGGCTCAGCCCGTCACCCCAGGGTTTGCCCTCGCCTCAGTCCTGCGCGGCCTGCACCTTCTGCAGCAGCGCCTGCGCCTCCTTGCGCCGCCCGGCATCGGCCACCTCGCGGCCCGGGCGCGGCGGCGCAGCCAGCGCCTTCTCCAGCGCCACCTTGGCCTCGGCATGGCGTTTCTGGCGCAACAGGAAGTCGCCGTAGAAATAGTTGGCGTCGATGCCGTCCGGATTCAGGCTGAGCGCCTGCTTGAGCAGCTGCTCGGCGCGCTTGTCGTCGCCGAAGCTGATCGGCCAGCCCGGCACCTGGTAGTACAGCGAGCCGAGGCTGGTGTAGGCCGAGCCGTCGAGGACCCTGGCGTCGAGCTTGATCGCCGCCTCGAACTGGCCGCGCGCCTGCTTGACCAGATCCAGCGCACCCAGGCCGCCCTTGGCGCCGGCCCAGGTGCTGAGGATGATGCCGCGCCAGACCAGCAGCTCGGCGGCCTGCGGCTCGGCCTTGAGCGCGGTCTCGGCCTCGTCGGCCAGCCTGGCGAACGCCGCCTCGCGCTGCGTCTCCGGCAACTGGTAGTTGATCTCGGCCCAGCGGCCCTGCAGGCGCTTGAGGCTCTGCTCGCCGCCGTCGCTCAAGGCGAAGCTCGGCAGACTGAACAGCAGGGCACCACCCAGGATCAGGTTACGCACGATGGATTTCGGCATACGGGTTCTCCACTCCGGGAAAGGTCAGGACTTGCTGCGGGCAAAGCGCTGGATGATCGGCAGCTGCTTGCGCAGGGCTTGATCCACCACCCGCGGCAGCAGGCTGTTGAGGCGCACGAAAAGCTTTTCCGGCCAGCCGAGGTACAGCTCCTCGCTCTCGCGGCCAATCGCGGCGACCACCGCGTCGGCCACCAGCGCCGGCGCGTCCATCGCCACCTTGAGTTCGGTGTTCATCGCCACCACGCTCTGCTCGTTCATCTCGGTGCGGGTGGCGCGTGGCGCGATGTACATGACCTTGACCCGCGTGTCGGCCAGCTCGCGGCGCAGCGCCTCGGAGAAGCCGCGCAGGGCGAACTTGCTCGCGCAGTAGGCGGTGAAGCCCGGGTAGCCGATGGAGCCGAAGGTCGAGCCGATGTTCACCAGCAGCGCGCGCTGCTGCTGGCGCAGCAGCGGCAGCAGGCGATGGGTGAGCTGCAGGGTGGCGGTGACGTTGAGCTGGATCAGCGCGGCCAGGGCCTCCTCGTCGTGCTGCTCGAGCATGCTGAAGTGATTGACGCCGGCTGCGTTGATCAGCACGTTGATGCCGCCGAAGCGCCGGGCGGCCTGCAGCACGGCGTCACGGCCCGCACTGGAGGTGATGTCGGCACACACGCTCTCGGCGCGGCCATGGCTCTGCGCCACCAGTTGCTCGAGACGCGCCGCCTGGCGCCCGACCAGCAGCAGGTGGGCCCCGCCGGCGCACAGGCGTTCGGCCAGCTGCTGGCCGATACCGCCAGTGGCGCCAGTCAGCAGGATGCGGCACTCAGGCAGTTGCATTGACGTTCTCCCCGGCAGCGGCCAGCGGCAGGCTGCGGAACATGTCGCCGTACAGACGATAGACCACTTTGGAAGTGTGGATCACCGCGGCCTGATCGGCCGGATCGTCGAGACGGTTCATCAGTTTCTTGAAGAACTCGACATGGCCGATGTCCAGGCTGCCGTGGGAGGTCAGGTAGCTGAAGGCCTGCGGCGGCAGCTGCAGGTGCCCCTGGATGATGCCGGCCGCCTGGGTGGCCAGGGCGATGCTGGTGCCTTCCAGCACGTTGACCATGCCGAAGAAGCTCACCGGGTTGTCGCGGGCGATGCGGTCGTAGACGTAGCTGACCATCAGCTCGGTCGGCAGGTTGGGCGTCTCCCGGCGCACCGCCTCGGCATCGGCGCCGCAGGCGCGGATGTCGTTGAGGACCCACTCCTGGTGGCCGTACTCCTCCTCGATGTATTCGGCAATCGCCTCGCGCAGCCACTCCAGCCGCTCCGGCAGGCGCGCACCGCAGGCCATCAGCAGCGGCACGGTGTGCTTGACGTGATGGTAGGCCTGACCGAGGAAGGCCACATAGCTGTCGAGGCCGATCCCGCCGGCCAGGACCTGGCGGAGGATCGGCGCGGCCAGCAGGTACTCGCGCTCGGCAACGGTCTGCTCTTGCAGGGTCTCGTAGAAACTCATCAATGCGCTTCCTTTAAACGTTCGATCCGGCCATCAGGGTGTCGATGGCGCTGCGGTAATGCTGAAACAGGGCGGCGCGGCGCAACCGGCCGTTGGCGGTGGCCAGGCCATTCGCCTCGCTGAAGGGTTGCTCGGCGCGCAGCCAGTGGTGCACGCGAGCGTAGTCCGGCAAACCGGCGTTGACCTGGTCGACGGCCGCCTGCAGCTGCGCATCGCCGATCTCGCCACGGCGCGGCACCAGCACCGCGACGTTGGCCGGCAGCGCCTCGCCATGCAGCCAGGCCTGGGCGATCGGCAGTTGCTGGACCAGCTCGGCCTCGACCCATTCGGGGTTGACGTTGCGGCCAAAGGCGGTGACGAACTGGTGCTTCTTGCGCCCGTGCAGGACCAGGAAACCGTCGTCCCAGTGGCCCAAGTCGCCGGTCGGCAGCCAGTCGTCCGCCGGGGCCGGCTCGCCGAGATAGCCGAGCAGGCGCGCGCCGCGCACAAGTACTTCGCCATCCTCCGCCAAGCTGACCTCGGCATGCGCCAGCGGCCGGCCGACGGTGCCGATGCGCCGCTGCTCGGGGGTGTTCAGACACACCACCGAGGAACACTCGGACAGGCCGTAGCCTTCGAACACCGGCAGCCCCAGCGCCTCGGCACGCTCGAGCAGCTGCGGCGCCACCCGGCCGCCGCCGACGGCGATGAAGCGCAGCGAATCGGGCAGCGCCAGGCCCTGCTCGGCGGCAACGACCAGCGCCAGCAACAGCTGCGGCAGCAGGATCAGGCTGTTCGGCCGCCCCCGCGCCAGACTGGCCAGGAAGGCCGGCAGCTCGAACTGGCTCGCGCCGCGCATGCCGACCTCGGCCAGCGGCGGAATCTCCAGACTGGCGCCGAGCAGCAGCGGCGTGTAGTTGCCGGCCAGGTTCTCCAGCAGCACCGCCAGCGGCAGCACGCACAGGTGCCGCTCGATGACGCTGCTGGCGGTGGCCTGGGCGATGCTCTGCGCCACGCTGAGCATGGCATCGGCCGACAGGCATACGCCCTTGGGCTGGCCAGTGGTGCCGGAGGTGTAGGTGATCTTCGCCGTGCCGGCGGGCAGCGCCGCCGGCGCGGCGACCGGGCGCTGGCACAGCCCATCGCCGGCGGCCACGAAGCCCAGTGCGGCGAACGCCTGCGGATTACTGGCGACCAGGGTGTCGACCCCGGAAGTGTCGAGCACATGGCGCTGCTGCGCCGGCGAGAAGAAGCCTGGCAGCGGCACGCAGGGCACGCCGCCGAACAGCGCGGCCAGATCCCAGAACAGCCACTCCGGGCCGTTGTCCAGGGCGATCGCCAGCCGCTGCACAGCGCCGCGCTGCAGGATCGCCTGGCGCACCGCCACCTCGTCCAGCAGCTGGGCATAGCTCCAGCGGCGTTCGCCACACGTGACCGCCACGCGTGCGGCAAAGCAGCTCAGTTGCTGGCGAAACCGCTCAACCGCAGGCGACATGGGCGAACTCCCCGTCCAGCGGGCGATGCGACTGGTAACCCAGCCGCCGATAGATGCCCATGCTCTGCAGGCGCTGATGGCAGGCCCGCACGTCGCCAACCATCACCTGCGGGTTGGTGGCGTAATAGCTGCCCCAGTCGCCCAGCTCGTCGCCCATGCGCGCACCGTCGGCCGGGCCCAGGTGCAACAGGTTCAGGCCCAAGCGCTGGAAGCTGTTGAGCAGCAGCAGCGTGCCGGTGAAGGCCACCCAGCGGAACCCCGCGGTCGCCAGTTGGTCGGTCAGCGCCACGATCATCAGCCGTGCATGCCCTGCGGCCAGCGAGGCCAGGTTGCCGACCTCGGCGATCTGGCCACGCAAGGGCTGGCTGCCACCGCTGAGCTCAGCGATGCGCTGCTCGACCGGCACATCCAGATAGCGCTCGAGAAACAGCGGCCCTTGCTGCCCGCAGCGCACGCCAAGAGCGGCCTGCAACTGCTGTTCGGCGTCGTAGAGTCCCAGCAGGCAGGGCATGAAGTGGCGCACCCGCGCCCCGTAATGCGCAGCGAAGCGGTCGCCGATGAAGTGTTCCAGTTGCTGGCGACGGTCGGCGTCCGACTCCGGCAGCGCCATGTGCAGCGCCAGTTCGGCATCTTTGCCGACCGTGGCTAGAAAATCGTTTTGGCCATCCCTAAGTAGCGGCATAACAGGCCTCCTGTGCAGGGTATGGTCGAAACTGTGGACTGGTAGACTTAACCGAATATTAAGCACGGACAAGCGCCGGCGCAGGCAGGCGCCCCGGCACCGGACGCCGTTCGCTGTCGGGGCTTTCACACCCCAACCGACATGTTATAAAGTTACATACCAATGACAATAATGATGCGCTCGACTAGATTGCCCCACAGGACAGCGCAACCTTACCTACTGGAGTCCCCATGCCCATGAAATGGAACCTCATCGCCCTCGCCGTGGCCGCCGGCAGCACCCAGCTGGCCCTGGCCAGCCAGCAGTCCGAAGCCCAGGGCCTGGTCGAGGACAGTAGCCTGTCCGTATTGAGCCGCGCGATGTACATGAACATCGACTCCCGCCACGGTGCCAGCAATGGCAGCAGCGAATCTGTTAATCCGGCGGGCTATGCCGAAGAAACCGGCCTCGGCTTCCATGCCATCTACGAATCCGGTTTCACCCAGGGCACCGTCGGCTTCGGCGTCGACGCCTTCGGCCTGGCCGGCGTCAAGCTGGACAGCGGCAAGGGCCGCGCCGGTGCGCTCGACATGCAGCCCGGCAGCGACGGCCGCTCCGAGGACACCTTTTCCCGCGCCGGCGCGGCAGTGAAGGCACGCATCTCCAGCACCACCCTGAAATACGGCGAGCAGTTCGTCGACCTGCCGGTGCTGTCCACCGACGACAGCCGCCTGCTGCCGGAAAGCGTCGAGGGCTTCCTGGCGACCAGCCGCGAGATCGAAGGTCTCGAACTGAATGCCGGCCACTTCACTGCGCTGACCGCACAGAATCAGATGCACCACGACAGCTACGAGGACGATGTCGGCAAGCTGCAATCCCTCGACCTGCTCGGCGCCAGCTATGCCGTCAGCGACGAGCTGAACGTGGCCTACTACTTCTCCGACGTCGAGGTGGGCGGCAGCGATGTCCGCGGCTTCAAGAAGCACTACGCCAACGCCAACTACACCCTGCCGCTGGCCGAAGAGCAGTCACTGAACTTCGACTTCAACATCTACAAGACCCGCTTCGACAATCGCGACGCCAGCGACGCCGACAACACCATCTGGAGCCTGGCCGCCGCCTATACCCTCGGCACGCACACCTTCACCCTCGGCCATCAGCGCTCCAGCGGCGATACCGGCTACTACTACGGTGTCGATGGCGGTGGCGCGGTGTACCTCGGCAACTCGGTGCAGTTCTCCGACTTCGTCGGCGAAGACGAGCGCTCCTGGCAGGCGCGCTACGACCTGGACATGGCCGGCTATGGCGTTCCGGGGCTGAGCTTCATGACCCGCTATGTCACCGGCGACCAGATCAGCACCGCCGCCGGCGAGGAAGGCCAGGAGCACGAGTGGAACTTCGAAACCGCCTACGTGATCCAGGACGGCGTCGCCAAGGACCTGAGCTTCACCGTGCGGCATGCCGTCTGGCGCGCCAACAGCGCCTACAACGCCGACTATGACGTCGACCAGAACGAAACCCGGCTGATCGTCGAGTACCCGCTGAGCATCCTGTAACGCGCGCCCCCATCGCAACCAGCAGCAGCCCGGCCCTGTGCCGGGCTGCTGCTTTGCGCTATCC
This sequence comes from Pseudomonas sp., assembly GCA_036561825.1. GTDB lineage: Bacteria > Pseudomonadota > Gammaproteobacteria > Pseudomonadales > Pseudomonadaceae > Geopseudomonas. The sequence continues at coordinate 18,552 of DATCUN010000261.1, read as the reverse complement.
GTCCGCCTCGCCCGACGCGGCCGGCCACCCTGTACGCCACCAAACCCGCGCCGTACAATGCGAGCATTTTTCCGCCTCGCGAAACCGGATTGCCCCACCCATGCGCACCAGCCAGTATCTGATCTCGACCCTCAAAGAAACCCCCACCGACGCCGTGGTGATCAGCCACCAGCTGCTGCTGCGCGCCGGGATGATCCGCAAGCTGGCCTCCGGCCTGTACACCTGGCTGCCGATGGGCCTGCGCGTGCTGCGCAAGGTGGAGAACATCGTGCGCGAGGAAATGAACGCCGCCGGCGCCCTCGAGGTGCTGATGCCGGCCATTCAGCCGGCCGAGCTGTGGCAGGAATCCGGGCGCTGGGAGCAGTACGGCCCCGAGCTGCTGCGCATCAAGGACCGCCACGGCCGCGAGTTCTGCGTCGGCCCGACCCACGAGGAAGTGATCACCGACCTGGCGCGCAACGAGCTGAACAGCTACAAGCAGCTGCCGATCAACTTCTTCCAGATCCAGACCAAGTTCCGCGACGAGATCCGCCCGCGCTTCGGCCTGATGCGCGGCCGCGAATTCCTGATGAAGGATGCCTACTCCTTCCACCTCAACCAGGAATCGCTGCAGGAAACCTACGACCGCATGCACCAGGCGTACTGCAACGTGTTCACCCGCCTGGGCCTGAACTTCCGCCCGGTACAGGCCGATACCGGCTCCATCGGCGGTACCGGCTCCCACGAGTTCCACGTGCTCGCCGAGTCCGGTGAAGACGACATCGCCTTCAGCGACAGCTCCGACTACGCCGCCAACATCGAGAAGGCCGAGGCCATCCCGCGCGAGACCGCGCGCGCTGCAGCGAGCGAGGAACTGCGCCTGGTCGACACCCCGGACGCCAAGACCATCGACGAGCTGGTCGCCCAGTTCGGCGTGGCCATCGCCAAGACCGTCAAGACCCTGGTGGTGCGCGGCGCCGAGGAAGGCACCCTGGTCGCCCTGCTGGTGCGCGGCGACCACGAGCTCAACGAGATCAAGGCCGCCAACCTGGCCCAGGTCGCCAGCCCGCTGGTGATGGCCTCCGAAGCCGAGATCCGCGCCGCCATCGGCGCCGGCGCCGGCGCCGGCTCGCTCGGCCCGCTGAACCTGAACATTCCTTGCGTCGTCGACCGCTCGGTGGCCCTAGTGAGCGACTTCGCCGCCGGCGCCAACCAGGACGGCAAGCACTACTTCGGCCTCAACTGGGAACGCGACCTGCCGCTGCCGGAAGTCGCCGACCTGCGCAACGTGGTCGAGGGCGACCCGAGCCCGGACGGCCAGGGCACCCTGGTGATCAAGCGCGGCATCGAGGTCGGCCACATCTTCCAGCTCGGCACCAAGTACAGCGAGGCCCTCAAGCTGACCGTGCTCAACGAGATCGGCAAGCCGGTCACCCTGACTATGGGCTGCTACGGCATCGGCGTGTCCCGCGTGGTCGCCGCCGCCATCGAACAGAACTGGGACGAGCGCGGCATCCTCTGGCCGGAGGCGCTGGCACCGTTCCAGATCGCCATCGTGCCGATGAAGTACGAAAATGCCGCGGTCAAGGAAGCCGCCGACCGCCTGTACGCCGAGCTGAGCGCTGCCGGCTACGAAGTCCTGTTCGACGACCGTGACAAGAAGACCAGTCCGGGCGTCAAATTTGCCGACATGGAACTGCTCGGCATTCCGCACCGCATCGTGGTCAGCGAGCGCGGTCTGGCCGAGTCGGTTCTGGAATACAAGGGCCGCCGCGACAGCGAAGCACAGAGCGTGCCGCTTGCCGAGCTGCAGGCCTTCCTCGCCGCCCGCATCAACCGTTAAAAGAGATCATGCCCAGACGCTGCCATCGCTTTGCCGGCGCCACCTTGTGCGGCGCCGTGTTCCTCACCGGCTGTGCCAACCAGCTGCCGCAACGCAGCGAACTCGAGGAGCGGGTCGAGCGCAAGCTGCTCGAGCACAGCCTGCAGGTCGACGCCGGCACACCGCCGGTACTCGAACTGCCGCAACGCCATGTGCGCGTCCTGGAGCAGAAGACCTTCGAGGCCACCCCTTACGAGGTGACCCGCCGCTACCAGCGCTATACGCCCTACCAGCCCTGGCGCGAACTCTACGAGATCCCGCTGGGTGTGGTGGCGGTGCTCGCCGGGGTCGGTGCCAACGTGCTCAACGTGCCCCTGCTCGGCAGCCTGCCGGAAACCGCCACCCGCGAGTGGATCAGCTACGGCTTCGCCGGCCTCAACCCGTTCATGAACGCCGAGTCCAACGGCCGCGCCCAGCAGAGCCTGGCCGCACTGGACGAGCAACAGGGCGAAACCCGCCTGGAAACCTCCAGCCTCCCCTGGGCGGAGCGCCCGGTGCTGGTCACCGCCGGCAAGCAGACCTACGAGCTGACCACCAACCGCAACGGCGTCCTGCGCCTGAACCTGCTGGACAGCCCGCTGGCCGAACAGGACGTAAGCCGCCTCGGCAAGCTGCAACTGCGCGTCGAAGACCCGCAGGACCAGACCCGCACCGAGCTCACCCTGCCGGTCAGCCGCGACTTGCGCAGCCGCCTGCAGGAAGCCCAGCCGCTGATCTACGAGGACCTCGAAGAAGGCGACGTGGCGCACTGGGTGCATCGGGTCAAGCGCCTGGCCGAACTGGGCCTGGAAGAGGAAGCCGGCGAACTGGAGCAGAGCCTGATCGAGCTCACGCGCAACGATCCGGAACTGCAGCAGGAGCTGATCCAGGCCCTGCTCAAGGATGCCGGGCGCGTCGCGGCCGACCGCCCACAGGAGGACTGAAGGCCTGCCTGGCCGACGGGACCTCAGCGGACATCGGCCGTTCGCGTAGCGCTATGGTTGCGCGCGCAGCGCCGCCAACTTCGCTTGCAGCCCTGCCGACGTCTGCTCGCCGGCCAGCTGCTCACGCACCCGCCCCTGCGGGTCGACCAGCCAGGTCACCGGCAACACCGGGCTGCTGGTCAGCCCCAGCCGCGCGGCGGGATCGCTGGCCAGGTTGGTGTAGGCGATGCCCAGCGCCGCGGTCGCCTTGCGCAGCTCCTCGCCCTGCAAGCCGTCGAAATTCACCCCCAGCACCCTGACCGGCTGCGCAGCGAGTTCGCTGGCCAGACGGTTCAGCTCGGGTACTTCCTTGCGGCAGGGACCGCACCACTCGGCCCAGTAGTTGATCACCAGCCAGCGGCCGTCCAGCTGCGCCGCCGCGACCGGGCGGCCGTGCTGATCGGCTCCCCAGTCCGCTTCGCTGCAGCCGCCTAGCAGCAGAGCCGCACACAGCAGCGGCACGGCGCTGCTCCATCGAATTCGCATCACCTGCCCACCCCCACTCATCCGTTGCTGGATGCAACTTAGCCGAAACCGCCGGCGCCGGCAAAATCCCGCGGCAGAGCGGCTGCCCGCGCAAACTGCGCAACAGGTCACCTGCCGGTCGGTCCTGCACCACAGTTCCGCGCCGACGGGCTTCGTACAATTTCTGGCGCCAAATTACCGCTTCCGGAGGCCTGCATGCTGCCCAACCAAGATCGCCTGCTCCACGCCCTGACCGCCCAGCAACTGGCCGCCGCACGGCCGCGGAGCACCGCGCTGGATGGCCGCCTGGTCGAACTGGAAGTCGCCGCCTGGCTGCACCTGCCCGGCCTCAGCGACCTGCCGGTGTCACTGCTGGTCAGCTACCTCGACGGCGACCAGGAGCGTGAAGTGTCGGTCGACCACGGCCGCATCGATCCGCAACAGCGCATCCTGCTCTCCGGCGTTGCCCGCCTGTCGCTGAAGCAGAGCCTGTCCCGCGTCGAACTGCGCCTGCGCAGTGCGTTCATGCCGCAGAGCGTGAAGATCGAGGAGATCTTCGTGCAGCCGGTGATCAGCAACGTGGCCTGAGCCGAGCGACCTCAACGGCGGCCGCGGGCTTCGCCCAGCCACTCGGCCAGGCTGCCGCCCAGCGCCTCGGCACGTGCCTGCTCCAGCGCCTGCACGGCGGCGCGCAGACGCGGATACCAGGGCGCGTCCAGCCCCGCCGGCAAGTGCTCCGGCAGGGCGGCCAGCGCCGGCAGCCGCCACGGCGAACGCTCCACCAACCAGGCCAGCGACAGCTGCGACAGGTCGCGACACAGCACCCAGTCGCCATTGCTGGTGGCGCTCACCAGGCGCTCGCGCTCGAGAAAGCCGATCAGCTCCAGCCACTCCTCCTCGCTCAACGCCCAGCCATCCCGCGCCAGCGCGGCACGCGACAGCGAACGGCCACCCTGCTGACGAGCGAACAGCTGCCCCAGCAGTCCCAGCAGGTTCAGCAACGGCGGGCGCGCCACACCGCGCCAGCTGCCCGGATCGCCGAGATGGCAGACCAGCTCGGCGCCGAGCAGCACGATCAGCCAGCCCAGGTAGATCCACAGCAGGAACAGCGGCACCGCGGCAAAGGCGCCATAGATCAGCTGGTAGGAGGGGAACAGGCTGACATACAGGGCGAACAGCGCCTTGGCGGCCTCGAACAGCAGGGCACTGAAGCAGCCGCCGAGCAGTGCATGGCGGCCGGACACCTGGGTATTGGGCACGGCGGCATACAGCAGGGTGAAGGCGGCGATGCCAGTCAGCAGCGGCATCAGTCCGAGCAGGGTCGCCGCCCCCGGCAGCGCGTGCGGGCCGGACAGCAGCTCGAGCGAGGTGACATAGGTGCTGGCGGCAAAACCGGCACCCAGCAGCAGCGGGCCAAGGCTGAGGATCGCCCAGTACAGCAGGAAGCTCGACACCCCGCGCCGCGCCCGCCGGACCCGCCAGATATGGTTGAAGGCGCCCTCGATGGTGCTCAGGGTCAGCAGCGCGCTGACCACCAGCACGGCGACCCCGATCCAGGTCAGCTGGCGCGCCTGGCTGATGAAGCCGCCCAGGTACTGCTGCACCTGCTCGCCCGCCGAGGGCACGAAATTGCGGAAGATGAAGGCCTGGATCGGCTCGCCCAGATCGCGGAAGGCCGGCACCGCAGCGAGCATGACGAAGGTCACGGTCAGCATCGGCACCACCGCGAACAGCGTGGTGTAGGTCAGCGCCGCCGCGCTCTGCAGCCCGCGATCGGCGAAGAAACGGCGGATCAGCCGCTCGACGAAACACCACAGGTGGTACAGATGACGATTCATCGACTCTCCTTGTGACTGACCGTGCCGCACCTCGCCGCCGCAGGAAGGTTCTGGGGCACGCGCCGACGCGGTTAGAATAGCGCCCTCAATCACGGCCAGGCGAATCCCACATGACCGACATGATCCTGTACCACAACCCGCGCTGCTCGAAATCCCGCGGCGCCCTGGAGCTGCTCGAAGCGCGCGGCCTGCAGCCCCGGGTGATGCACTACCTGGAAACGCCACCCTCCGCCGCCGAACTGCGCGAGCTGCTCGGCAAGCTCGGCTACGGCGCGCGCCAGCTGCTGCGCAGCGGCGAGGAGCTGTACAAGGAGCTCAACCTGGCCGACCCGGCACTCGACGACGAGGCGCTGATCGCCGCCATGGCCCTGCACCCGCGCCTGATCGAGCGGCCGATCCTGGTGGTTGGCGCCAGGGCGGTGGTCGGCCGGCCGCCGGAACGCGTGCTGGAGCTGCTGGCGTGAGTGCCCCCTACATCCTGGTGCTCTACTACAGTCGCCACGGCGCCACCGCCGAGATGGCTCGGCAGATCGCCCGCGGCGTCGAACAGGGCGGCCTGGAGGCGCGCCTGCGCACGGTGCCGGCGGTGTCCGCCGAATGTGCCGCCGTGGCCCCGGAAATTCCCGAGCAAGGCGCGCTCTACGCCAGCCTCGACGACCTGCGCCACTGCGCCGGCCTGGCCCTCGGCAGCCCGACCCGCTTCGGCAACATGGCCGCCCCGCTCAAGCACTTCCTCGATGGCACCAGCAGCCTGTGGATGACCGGCGAACTGGTCGGCAAGCCGGCCGGGGTGTTCACCTCCACGGCCAGCCTGCACGGCGGCCAGGAAAGCACCCAGCTGTCCATGCTGCTGCCGCTGCTGCACCACGGCATGCTGGTCTGCGGCCTGCCCTACAGCGAGCAGGCTCTGCTGGATACCCGTGGCGGCGGCACGCCCTATGGCGCCAGCCACCATGCCGGCAACGACGGCAAGCGCCCGCTCGACGAACACGAAACCGCCCTGTGCCGCGCACTGGGGCAGCGCCTGGCGCACACCGCGCAGAAACTGGGGAACTGAGATGGCCAAGAAGAACAAACCACTGCCGGCGCTGGACTGGCTGGAACCGCGCGTACGCCTGGCGCGCTGGCTCAGCCTGGCGCTGTTCGTGGCCCTGGTGGTGCTGCTCGGCGTCTGGTACCTGCTGCTGGAGGACCTGCACGGTGCCCGCCCCTGGGTGATCCTCGGCGTGCACCTGGTGCCACTGGCGATCCTGGCGCCGGGCATGCTGACGGGCAACGCGCGGGTGCATGCCTGGACCTGCTACGTGCTCAACCTGTACTTCATCCAGGGCGTGGTCGCCGCCTTCCAGCCCGACCGCGCGCTGTTTGGCTGGCTGGAAGCCGGCCTGAGTCTGACCCTGTTCTGCAGCGCCCTGCTCTACACCCGCTGGCGCTTCCAGTACGACCGCAAGCTGGCGGGGGAGTGATGCGTGGGGTGGGTTAGCCGCAACGCGGCGTAACCCACCACCGATGCCGCCAGCATCGCAATGGCCAGCCTGACGATCGATCGGTGGGTTACGGCCTGCGGCCTGAGCCACCCTACGCCAGCCTCACCAGCCCAGGGTTTCTTTCAGGAAGGGAATGGTCAGCTTGCGCTGCGCCTGCAGCGAGGCGTTGTCGAGCTGCTCCAGCAGGTCGAACAGCGAGTTCATGCTGCGCGAGCCGCGGGTGAGGATGAAGCGGCCGACCTCGTCGGTCAGGTGCAGGCCGCGGCGCGAGGCGCGCAATTGCAGGGCGCGCAGCTTGTCCTCGTCGGACAGGCCGTGCAGCTGGAACACCAGCGCCAGGGTTAGCCGCGACTTGAGGTCGGGCAGCTTGATCGGCACTTCCCGCGGCGGCGCCGAGGCCGACAGCAGCAGGCGCCGGCCGGCATCGCGCAGGCGGTTGAACAGGTGGAACAGCGCCTCCTCCCAGGTCGGGTGGCCGGCGACCAGATCCACCTCGTCGATGCATACCAGATCGCACTGCTCGAGGTTGTCGAGCAGCTGCGTCCCGTACATCGCCACCGTATCCAGCGGCAGGTACACCGCGCGCCCGCCGAACTGCTCCATGCGCAGGCAGGCTGCCTGCAGCAGATGACTGCGGCCGACGCCTTCGGCGCCCCACAGGTAGATCAGGTTTTCCGCCCAGCCGACGTCGGTTTCGCACATGCGCTCGACATAGCCCAGCGCGGCCGCGTTGGCCCCGGGATAGTAGTTGGCGAAGGTGGCGTCATCACGCAGACGCACGCCCAGAGGCAGCTGGATGGGTTTCATGGGGACTCCGACGACTCCTGCGAGTCGCCACCCGACTCTCCGTAAAGTCTCGACAGTTTATAGAACTCGTGCATGTGGCGCAGCAGCACCATGATCACCGCCGCCACCGGCAGCGCCAGCAGCACGCCGGTGAAGCCGAACAACTGGCCGCCGGCCAGGATGGCGAAGATCACCGCCACCGGATGCAGGCCGATGCGGTCACCCACCAGCAGCGGCGTCAGCCACATGCCCTCGAGCAGCTGACCGATGCCGAACACCACCACCACGCCGAGCAGCGGATACCAGTCGAGGCCGAACTGGAACAGTACCGCGACCAGCGCAGCGACGATACCGACCACGAAGCCCATGTACGGCACGATGCTGGCCAGTCCGGCGAGCAGGCCGATCAGCAGGCCCAGCTCAAGGCCGACCAGCATCAGCCCGCCGGCATAGACCAGCGCCAGCGCCAGCATCACCAGCAGCTGGCCGCGCAGGAAGGCACCCAGTACCTCGTGGCACTCGCCGGCCAGGCGCACCACCCACTCCTCGCGCTTGCGCGGCAGCAGGTTGCGCAGATGGCCCATCATCACGTCCCAGTCGCGCAGCAGGTAGAAGCTCACCACCGGGATCAGCAGCAGGTTGCCCAGCCAGGCCAGCAGCGCCAGGCTCGACGAGGTGACCTGGGCCAGCAGGATACCGGCGATATCGGTGGCCTGGCCCAGATGTTCGGCGAGCAGCGTCTTGATCCGGTCGAAACGCCAGAAGGCGTAGCGCAGGCCCAGCTTCTTCTGCACCCAGGGCAGCGCAGTCCCCTGCAGCCAGTCGAGCATCTCCGGCGCCAGCTCGTACAGCCGCACCAGCTGCTTGCCGAGCAGCGGCACCAGCACCAGCAGCAGGGCCAGCAGGATCAGGCTGAACAGGATGAACACCACCACCACGCCCGAGGTGCGCGACAGGCCGCGCGCCTCGAGGCGATCGACCAGCGGATCGCCGAGATAGGCCAGCAGCAGGGCCACCAGGAACGGCATCAGTACCGGCTGCAGCTGGTGGACCAGCCAGCCGAGCAGCACCAGGGCCGCCAGCCCCAGCCAGCTGCGGGAATCATTCAGCATCATTTGCGCCCTCTACTCATCAATCCATGACGCGGCCGCCTGGCCGCGGGCTTACCAGGCGAAACGCAGGCGCTTGGCCGTTTCCGCCGGTACCTGCAGCGGCGGGTTCGCTGCCGGGACAGCGCCCTGGGCATCGACGGCCTCGGCCGGCACTTCGTGCAGACGGCCCAGCTGCAGCTGGGAACGCAGCTGATCGGGGCTGGCGTCGACCTGATAGACCAGGCGCCCGCCACTGGAGACCTCGAGCAGGCGCGGGGCAAAGGGCTCGAGCAGACGCTCGAGCGCCGCATAGCGGGCCAGATCGCTGCCCTGCACCTCGAGGGTCAGACTCTGCGCCGCGCCGGCCTTGCTGAAGCGCGAGGCCAGCTTTTCACCCACCTCGAGGAGTACGGCATCAGCCAGCGCCGCCTGACTGGCGGCAGTGCTCGAACCCGTTACCCGCTCGCTGCCGACCCACAGCTGCCAGTCGGCCTGCCAGCTGTCGCCGGCGCCGCGGGCCACCACGGCCAGCAGGGCGTCCGCTGCGTAGCGCGCGGAAGCCTCCTGCAGCGCCTGGGCATCGCTGCCCGCCAGGGTATCGGCCGTGGCCAGCAGTTGTTCGTCGAGGTCCCCCAGCGGCAGGCTCAGCGGCACGCCGCGGTTCTGCGCCGCGGCGCGCAGGGTCGCCGCCACTGGCTGATCCTCGGCCACCAGACTGCTGGCGCCATCCGCCTCGTTCAGCCACCAGGCCAGCACGCTCGCCCGCTCGGCAGTCTGCAGGGTCAGGCCGGCCTCGCGGAGGGCGCGCTGGCTGAGCACCGGATCGAACACCACGGACAGGGTGACCGGCGTACCGGACTCGTAGACATACTGCTGCACCAGCTGCTGCGGATCGGCCAGCAGCGGTTGCAGCCGCGGGTTCTGCGCCGCCTGGCGATCGCCGGTCAGGCGCACCACCAGGGTCTGCAGGGCACGGCTCATGGCCGCCGCCCGCTCCGCCGGATCCTGCGACGTCACCGGCTCGTGCACCTCGTACAGACCCTCAACCTGGGCAGCCGTGGCCGACAGGGTGGCGAACAACAGGCAGAAGGCAAACCATCGGGCGATCAGGCGCATGCGAGCATCTCGGCAAGGGGACAGGCGCGCGCCAGACGCGCGCAACAAACAAAGCCTATACCTTAAACAGCCGCCCGGATGGCGGCAACCGCCCATGATGGCCGCTATCTTGCAAGAATGCTAAAATCGCGGGCTTTCACGCACTTCCTTCAAAGGCCCGGATTTATGAGCAAGCAACCCTCCCTGAGCTACAAGGACGCCGGTGTAGACATCGACGCTGGTGAAGCACTGGTCGAACGCATCAAGGGCGTCGCCAAGCGCACCGCGCGCCCTGAAGTGATGGGCGGCTTGGGCGGCTTCGGCGCCCTGTGCGAAATCCCGGCCGGCTACAAGCAGCCGGTGCTGGTCTCCGGCACCGACGGCGTCGGCACCAAGCTGCGCCTGGCGCTGAACCTCAACAAGCACGACAGCATCGGCCAGGACCTGGTCGCCATGTGCGTCAACGACCTGGTGGTGTGCGGCGCCGAGCCGCTGTTCTTCCTCGACTACTACGCCACCGGCAAGCTCAACGTCGACGTGGCCGCCACCGTGGTCACCGGCATCGGCGCCGGTTGCGAACTGGCCGGCTGCTCGCTGGTCGGCGGCGAAACTGCCGAGATGCCCGGCATGTACGAAGGCGAGGACTACGATCTGGCCGGCTTCTGCGTCGGCGTGGTGGAAAAGAGCGAGATCATCGACGGCTCGAAAGTCGCCGCCGGCGACGCGCTGATCGCCCTGCCCTCCTCCGGCCCGCACTCCAACGGCTACTCGCTGATCCGCAAGATCATTGAAGTCGCCGGCGCCGACATCGAGCAGATCCAGCTCGACGGCAAGGCCCTGACCGAGCTGCTGATGGCGCCGACGCGCATCTACGTCAAGCCGCTGCTCAAGCTGATCAAGGACACCGGTGCGGTCAAGGCCATGGCCCACATCACCGGCGGCGGCCTGCTCGACAACATCCCGCGCGTGCTGCCCGAAGGCGCCCAGGCGATCATCGACGTGGCCAGCTGGAACCGACCGGCGGTGTTCGACTGGCTGCAGCAGCAGGGCAACGTCGACGAGCACGAGATGCACCGCGTACTCAACTGCGGCGTCGGCATGGTCATCTGCGTCGCCCAGGACCAGGTCGAAGCCGTCCTCGCCAACCTGCGCGCCAGCGGCGAGCAGCCGTGGGTGATCGGCAGCATCGCCAGCGGCGCCGAGGGTGCCGAGCGCGTCGTGCTGAACAACCTGAAGGCCCACTGATGGCCCAGCCCTGCAATGTGGTGGTGCTGATCTCCGGCTCCGGCAGCAACCTGCAGGCGCTGATCGACAGCCTGGGCGAAGACAACCCGGCACGCATCTGCGCGGTGATCTCCAACCGCGCCGATGCCTACGGGCTGACCCGCGCGCACAACGCCGGGATCGCCACCGCCGTGCTGGATCACAAGGCGTTCGCAGGCCGCGAGGCCTTCGATGCCGCGCTGATCGAGACCATCGACGCCTTCCAGCCCGACCTGGTCGTGCTGGCCGGCTTCATGCGCATCCTCAGCGCCGGCTTTGTCCACCACTACCACGGCCGCCTGCTCAACATCCATCCGTCGCTGCTGCCCAGACACAAGGGCCTGCACACCCACCAGCGTGCGCTGGAGGCCGGGGATGGCGAGCATGGCTGCAGCGTGCACTTCGTCACCGAGGAACTCGACGGCGGCCCGCTGGTCGTACAGGGCGTGGTGCCGGTGCAGCCCGGCGACAGCCCCGAGGCGCTGGCCAAGCGGGTGCAGATCGGCGAGCATCACATCTATCCGCTGGCGGTGCGCTGGTTCGCTGAAGGCCGCCTGCGTCTCGCCAACCATGGTGCGGAACTGGACGGCGTGCCCCTGCCGGCCAGCGGCCAGCAAATTCGCGACCTGCCCCTGCCTCGTTGAGGCCGCCGGCAACGGTCTGTCACCACAGGAGATTTGCCATGCGACGTGCGTTAACGCTTGCCCTGGTCCTGTTCGGCCTGCCAGCCAGCGCCCTGGCCCTGGAGCCCTTCACCGCGCAGTACACCGCCGACTGGCAGCAGGTGCCGGTCAGCGGCACGGCCGAGCGCCAGCTGGACAAGGGCGCCGACGGCAGCTGGACGCTGCAGTTCAAGGCTTCGATGCTGGTGTCCGGGCTGACCGAAGTGAGTCGTTTCCGCTACGACAACCAGCGCTTCGTGCCGCTCAGCTACCGCTTCGAACGCAACGGCCTGGGCAAGAGCAAGAAGGTCGCCCACGACTTCGACTGGAAGACCAAGCTGGTGACCGGCAACGACCGCGACACGCCGGTGAAACTGGTGCTGAAAAGCGGCCTGCTGGACAAGTCGACCTACCAGCTGGCCCTGCAGGAAGATGTCGCCGCCGGCAAGAAGAGCATGACCTACCAGGTGCTCGACGGCGACGAGATCGAAACCTACGACTTCCGCGTGCTCGGCGAGGAACAGGTGCAGACCGAGGCCGGACAGATCGACGCGCTCAAGGTGGAACGCGTGCGCGACCCCACCAAGTCCAATCGCCAGACCGTGCTGTGGTTCGCCAAGGACTGGGGCCATCTGCTGGTGCGCCTGCACCAGGTGGAAAAGGACGGCAAGGAATACCAGATCATGCTCAAGCAGGGCGCGGTCAACGGCCGCAACGTGCAGGGCAAGTAAGCCTGCCCGCACATGAAAACGCCCGGCGCATGCCGGGCGTTTTTCATTCTGCCGAAGCCACTCTTTCAAAGCCTGCTCACGAGCCTGCGAGCTAGAGCCAGGCAAGGCGCAATCGGTTGAGGAAGCGGAGTTTGCTGATTGCAAATGAGCATTCCGAAACCGATTGCAACGCAGCATGGCCGACGCGCAGCGGGTCGTGAACAGGCTTTCACCACATGAGATCGTCGGGCACCACGTAATCCTTGTACGGATCGTCCTCGTCGTCCGGCACCTCGCTGGCGACGTTGAGCACGATGATCCGCTGCGGCTCGCGCTCCTGCACCTTCAGCGCCGCCTCGCGCGGGATCAGCTCGTACTTGCCCTCCAGGCGCACGATGGCCAAGGTGCCGCGGCTGAGCTTGTCGCGCAGCATCGGGTTGACCGTGATGCGCTTGACCTTCTTGTCGTCGACGAAGTTGTAGTAGTCGTCGCCCTCCAGACGCGGCAGGCGGCTGCTTTCGATCAGCTGCTTGACCTGCGCGGCCAGCGCCTTCTTCTGCACCTTTTCCTGCTGCTGGCGGTTCAGCTCCAGGTCGCGGGCAGTTTTCTCCGCCTGCGCCTGCAGCGCGGCCTGGCGCTGCGAGTCGTCCTTCTCCGCCTGGCCCTTGTGCTCCAGACGCTGCTGCTTCTGCTTCTGCTTGGTGGCCTGTTTGGCCTGCTTCTCGTTGACCAGTCCCGCCTTGAGCAGCTGGTCGCGCAATGACATGCTCATCGTAAAGGATCATCCAACAGCCCGGCGCCGCCGGGCGTTCATTCAATTCAGGAGAGGGGGAGCCACAGGCGTTTGCAGCCCGCCGATCCTCCGGCTTGCCCATGCGTTGCGCAAGCCCCCCATCGTCTCGGCACGGCATTATGCCGCATTAGCCACCCCGCCACTGGTGTTTGCCGGACACAGAGGCCCATAATTGCCCCCTTCGCTTCCGCCATGATGGACTAGGCCATGCCTGCAACCCTCATCAAGGTTTCCCTGCTCGGCGCCTTCGTCGCCAGCAACCTGTACGTGCACCTGCGCGGCCAGGCCCGCCTGCCGCTGCTGCGTCAGATGGTCAACCACTCGTCGCTGTTCAGCCCGTACAACTCGCTGATGTACCTGTTCTCGCGCACGCCCTCGCAGCCCTACATCGAGCGCCGCGACTTCCCCGAACTGGACCTGCTGCGCGACAACTGGCAGACCATCCGCGAGGAGGCCCTGGCGCTGTTCGACGAGGGCTATATCCGCGCCGCCCTGCACGACAACGAGGCCGGTTTCGGTTCGTTCTTCAAGCGCGGCTGGAAGCGTTTCTACCTGACCTGGTACGACGAGCAGCCGCTGCCCTCGGCCGCCAAGCTGTGCCCGAAGACCCTCGAGCTGCTGGGGCAGATCCCCTCGGTGAAGGGCGCCATGTTCACCATGCTGCCGGCCGGCAGCCATCTCAACCCGCACCGCGACCCCTTCGGCGGCTCGCTGCGCTACCACCTGGGGCTGGCCACACCGAACTCCGACGCCTGCCGCATCTTCGTCGACGGACAGCCGCGCGCCTGGCGCGACGGCGAGGACATGATGTTCGACGAGACCTACGTGCACTGGGTGAAGAACGAGACCGACGCCGACCGACTGATCCTGTTCTGCGACGTCGAGCGTCCGCTGCCGGAGCCGCTGGCCGGCTTCAACCGCTGGATCAGCCGCACCCTGGGCCGCGCCACCGCGCCGCAGAACGTCGAGGGCGAGCGGGTCGGCGCGATCAACCGCGCCTACAGCGGCTTCAAGCGGGTGGGCAACGCCGTTGGCGGGGTGATCCGCCAGTTCAAGCGCAAGAATCCCAAGGCCTACCGCGTCCTGCGCCCGATCGCCGCCGTGGCGATCGCCGTGCTGCTGTATCGCTGGATCGTCTGATCGTCCTGCTGCGGGGCCGCCACGGCCCCGCTCCCTTCCCGCCTGCGCCCCTCAGCCGCCGCAGCCCGTCTGCTGGCGCTCGGCGCGCTTGGCCTCGCCCCACAGGGCGTCCAGCTCGTCGAGACTGCAGTCGCCCAGCGCCCGCCCGCTGGCGCGCACCGCCCGCTCGATGAACTGGAAGCGCCGCTCGAACTTGCCGTTGGCGGCGCGCAACGCCGCCTCCGGCTCGACCTTGAGGTGGCGCGCCAGGTTGACCACCACGAACAGCAGGTCGCCGAGCTCCTCGGCGATGTGCTCCTGGTCGCCCTCGGCCATCGCCTCGAGCACCTCGTCGAGCTCCTCCTGCAGCTTGTCCAGCACCGGCAGCGGTGCCGGCCAGTCGAAGCCGACCTGGGCCGCGCGCTTCTGCAGCTTGGCCGCCCGCGACAGCGCCGGCAGCGCCTGCGGAATGTCGTCGAGCAGCGACAGCTGCTCAGGGGCAGCGGCCTTCTCGGCGCGCTCCTCGGCCTTGATCTCCTCCCAGCGCCGCTTGATCGCCGCCTCGTCGAGCTGCGGCAGATCCGCCGCGCCGTACAGGTCGCCGTCGGGGAACACATGGGGATGGCGGCGCACCAGCTTGCGGGTGATGCCGTCGACCACCGCGGCGAAGTCGAAGCGGCCCTCCTCGCGGCCCAGCTGGCTGTAGTAGACCACCTGGAACAGCAGGTCGCCGAGCTCGCCCGGCAGGTGGGCGAAGTCGCCGCGCTCGATGGCGTCGGCCACCTCGTAGGCTTCCTCGAGGGTGTGCGGCACGATGCTGGCGTAGTCCTGGGCAAGATCCCACGGGCAGCCGCTCTGCGGGTCGCGCAGGCGCGCCATCAGGTGCAGCAGGTCGTCCAGTCGGTACATGTCCACCTCAGGCCCCCGAGCGGCTGCGCCGCGCCTCGATGATGTTGGGCAGCTGCGAGATGCGCGCCAGCAGGCGACCGAGGGCCGCCATGCTGGGGATCTCGATGGTCAGGCTCATGTTGGCGGTGTTGTCGCTCTTGTTCGACTGGGTGTTGACCGCCAGCACGTTGATCTTCTCGTTGAGCAGCATCTGCGACACGTCGCGCAGCAGGCCGGAGCGGTCGTAGGCGCGGATCTGGATATCCACCGGGTAGGTCTTCGCCGGTGCCTGGCCCCAGCTGACCTGGATCATCCGCTCGGGCTCGCGCTCGGTCTGCTGCAAGGCCATCGGGCAGTCCTGGCGATGGATACTCACCCCGCGGCCCTGGGTGATGTAGCCGACGATCGGCTCGCCCGGCACCGGCTGGCAGCAGCCGGCCATCTGGGTGAGCAGGTTGCCGACGCCGAGGATCTGGATCTCGTCGCGCCCGCCGCTGCGCCCGCTGGGACCGCGCCGCGACAGCAGGTCGAGCATTTCGTTGCCGCGCTCCGGCTCGACCAGCTGCTGCGCGGCGTTGACCACCTGGGCCAAGCGCAGGTCGCCGGCACCGAGGGCCGCGTACATGTCCTCGGTGCTCTTCAGGTTGCACTTCTCGGCCAGCCGCTCGGCGTCGACCGCCGTCAGCGCCAGACGCGCCAGCTCGCGCTCGAGGTAGCTCTTGCCGGCGATCACGTTCTGGTCGCGGGCCTGCAGCTTGAACCAGTGGACGATCTTCGCCCGCGCCCGTGAGGTGGTCACGTAGCCGAGGTTGGGGTTGAGCCAGTCGCGGCTCGGCGCGCCGTGCTTGCCGGTGATGATCTCCACCTGCTCGCCGGTCTGCAGGCTGTAGCTGAGCGGCACGATCCTGCCGTTGACCTTGGCGCCACGGCAGTTGTGGCCGATCTCGGTGTGCACGCGATAGGCGAAGTCCAGCGGCGTGGCGCCGGTGGGCAGGTCGATGGCATGGCCGTCGGGCGTGAACACGTAGACCCGGTCCTGCTCGATGTCGACGCGCAGCTGCTCGGCCAGGCCGCCGATGTCGCCCAGTTCCTCGTGCCATTCGAGCACCTGGCGCAGCCAGGCGATCTTCTCCTCGTAGTGGCTGGAGCCGGAATTGACGTCGGTGCCCTTGTACAGCCAGTGCGCGCACACCCCCAGCTCGGCCTCCTCGTGCATGGCCTGGGTGCGGATCTGCACCTCCAGCACCTTACCCTCGGGGCCGATCACCGCGGTGTGCAGCGAGCGGTAGCCGTTCTCCTTGGGGTTGGCGATGTAATCGTCGAACTCCTTGGGAATGTGCCGCCACAGGGTGTGCACGATTCCCAGCGCGGTGTAGCAGTCACGCACCTCCGGCACCAGCACGCGCACCGCGCGC
This sequence comes from Pseudomonas sp., assembly GCA_036561825.1. GTDB lineage: Bacteria > Pseudomonadota > Gammaproteobacteria > Pseudomonadales > Pseudomonadaceae > Geopseudomonas. The sequence goes on along the minus strand of DATCUN010000261.1, from coordinate 2,117 downwards.
ACGTCGTAGATCTGGCTGAACTCGAGGCCCTTGCGCTGCATCTTGCGCCAGATCGAATAGATGTGTTTGGCCCGGCCGCTGATGTCGGCCTCGATGCCGGTGGCCGTGAGCTCGTCGCGCAGCTGCTGCATGACCTGGTTGATGTACTGCTCGCGATCCAGGCGCCGCTCGTGCAGCAGCTTGGCGATCTGCTTGTACTGCTCGGGCTGCAGGTAGCGGAACGACAGGTCCTCCAGCTCCCACTTGATGTGGCCGATGCCCAGGCGATGGGCCAGCGGCGCGTAGATGTCGAACACTTCGCGGGCGACGCGGTAGCGCTTGTCGTCGTCGGCATTCTTCACCGCGCGGATGGCACAGGTACGCTCGGCCAGCTTGATCAGCGCCACGCGCACGTCGTCGATCATCGCCACCAGCATCTTGCGCAGGTTCTCCACCTGCGCCTGGGTACCGAGCACCAGCGACTGGCGCGGGCTCAGACTGGTGCTGATCGCCGCCATGCGCAGCACGCCCTCGATCAGCGTGGCCACCGGGACGCCGAAGTCCTTCTCCACCACCTCCAGCTGCACCTTGCCCTCGCGCACGCCGCGATAGAGCACCGCGGCAATCAGCGATTCCTGGTCGAGCTTGAGGTCGGCGAGAATTTCGGCGATTTCCAGCCCGGTGCGGAAACTGGACATGCCTTCGGCCCAGATGTGCTGGACGGCGATCGCCTGCTGCTCGGCCTCGCGGGCGACCTCGCAGGCCTTGCGCAAGCTGTCGCGATCAAGGGCCGGATCGACATCGAGGATGTGATCCAGCCAGGCCTCGAGGTTGATGCTGCCGTCGGTGTTGATCGGCTGTTCCGCTCTTACCTGTACCATCGTCTTCTACCTTTCCTGCCACGACGCGGCAGCCGCCACGTCTGGTCCAGAATCTGCTGCAGATCCTGATTGAGCCGGCCTTCTGCGGGTCGGTTATGGACAGGTCGTGAAACAGCGACGGCTGATGCCGGCTCTATCTGCGACCCGCTACGGACGCTCCGCGCCCGCTTCGAACAAAGCCATCGCCTCGACATGTGCCGTCTGCGGGAACATGTCGAGGATCCCGGCGCGCTTCAGGCGATAGCCCTGCTGCGCCAGTATTGCCGCGTCGCGCGCCAGCGTGGCCGGGTTGCACGACACATAAAGCACGCGCTGCGCGCCGAGGCTGCGCAGCTGGCCGACTACCGCCGCCGCGCCATCGCGCGGCGGATCCAGCAGTACGGCGGCAAAACCGCCCTTGGCCCACGGCGCCTGCGCCAGTGGCTCGGACAGGTCGGCGCGGAAAAAGTGCGCATTGCCCAAGCCGTTGGCCGTCGCATTCGCAGCGGCACGCTCGACCATCCCCTGCACGCCCTCCACGCCGACCACCTCCGCGGCGCGCTGCGCCAGCGGCAGGGCGAAGTTGCCCAAGCCGCAGAACAGATCGAGCACCCGCTCGTCGGCTTGCGGCGCCAGCCACTCCAACGCCTGCGCCAGCATCAGCTCGTTGACCGGCGCATTGACCTGGACGAAGTCGCCCGGCCGCCAGGCCAGGGTCAAATCGCAGGCCTCCAGCCGGTAGCCCAGCGGCTGGGCGGGATCGTCCGCCTGCGGCTCGCCTTCGCCCTGCCACCACAGCTGGGCGCCCTGCTCGCTGCAGAAGGCGCGCAGCAGCTGGCGATCCTCCTCCGCCAGCCCCTGGGTATGGCGTACCAGCAGCGCACTGGCGGTGCCGTGGAACAGCTCGACATGACCGATGGCCTGCGGCTTGCGCAGGCGGCGCAGTACCCCGGGCAGCGCGGCGAACAGCGGTTGCAAAGCCTGTACCAGTACCGCGCACTGGTCCAGCTCGACTATCGCCTGACTTGCCGCCGCCCGAAAACCGACCTCCAGCTGCCCACTTTTGGGGCTGTAGCGCACGGCAATGCGCGCCCGCCGCCGGTAGCCGAACTCCGGCCCGAGCAGCGGCGGCGCCCATTCCTGCGGCGCCAGCGCCGCAAGACGGTGCAGCTGCTCGGCCAGCGCGCGCTGTTTCAGGGCAACCTGCTCGGCATGCGACAGGTGCTGCAGGATGCAGCCACCGCAGCGGCCGGCCAGCGCACAGGGCGCCTCGCGCCG
>DATCUN010000260.1:0-7540 GCA_036561825.1 Pseudomonas sp. | reverse complement strand
GCGAGGGCCTGGCCGGGCGCAGCATTGCCCGGCTGCTGGCGGCGCTGCGGGCGTATTACCGCCATCTGCTCGATGCTGGCTGCCTGCTGGCCGATCCGACGGCCGGCATTGCGGCGCCCAAAAGCCCGCGCCGCCTGCCGGCCACCCTGGACGCCGACCATCTGGCGCGCCTGCTCGACTTTGCCGGCGAGGATCCGCTCGCCCGTCGCGACCGGGCGCTGTTCGAGCTGCTGTACTCGTCCGGCCTGCGCCTGGCCGAGGTGGTGGCGCTCGACCGGGCCGATCTCGATCTTGCCGACGCCAGCGCGCGGGTCACCGGCAAGGGCAACAAGACGCGCATCGTGCCGGTCGGCAGCCGGGCGCGGGACGCCCTCGGTGACTGGCTCAGCCTGCGCGCGACCCTGGCCGCAGACTGTCCGGCGCTGTTCGTCAACCGCCGCGGTGGGCGTCTGTCGCCGCGAACCGTCCAGCAGCGCCTGCGTCACTGGGCCGACCGCCAGGGCATCGACCGGCGCGTCTACCCGCACCTGCTGCGTCATTCCTGCGCCAGCCATCTGCTGGAATCATCCGGCGACCTGCGCGCGGTGCAGGAACTGCTGGGCCACGCCAGCCTCGCCACCACGCAGATTTACACGCACGTCGATTTTCAGTATCTGGCGCGCGTGTACGACGCGGCGCACCCGCGGGCACGCCGCAAGGCCCCCTGACCGGGAACCGGATGCCCTTGGGAATGGCGCCTGTAGAGCGCAGCTTCGCTGCGCGATGAACCGGCAATCCTCAAGGGCAATATGCAAGGGCGCATCGCCCGGCAAGCCGGGCTCCCACAACATATCCCCCGGCGCAGACGCCGTCAGGAAACCCGGCTCTGGTCGCCTGCCGGCAGCTGGCCCGAGAAGGCCGCCAGCGCATCGCTGTTGGTGATGCATACCAGACGACCGTTGACATCCACCAGCCCATCGCGCTGCAGCTTGCCGAAGGCACGGCTTACCGTTTCGGCCGCCAGGCGCAAATAGGCCGCGATGTCCTGGCGTGACATCGGCAGGTTGAACTCGGTCGCCGAGAAGCCGCGCCGCGCGTAGCGCTGCGACAGATCGAGCAGCAGCAGCGCCAGGCGTCGCTCCGGCGAATGGTCGCCCAGGGTCAGCAACTGCTGCTCCTTGCCGGCAATCTCGCGGCTCATCAGGCGCATCAGCTGGTGCTGCAGGGCCGGCACGCGGGCCGCCGCGTGTTCCAGCAGATCGAACGGCACCTCGCACACGCCGGTCAGCTCCAGGGCCTGAGCGGTGAGCTGATGGCGGTGCTCGACCATGCCATCCAGGCCAATCACCTCGCCGGGCAGGTGAAAGCCGATGATCTGCTCGCTGCCGTCTGCGCCCAGGATGTAGGTCTTGACCGCTCCACTGCGCGGCACATAGATGGCCCGGAATGGCTCGTCGGCCCGAAACAGCGTCCTGCCCCGACTGAATGGGCGGGTGCGGGACACGATGCGCTCCAGCTCGGCCACATCGGCATTGCTCATGCCGTGCGGCAGACACAGCTCGTGCAGATTGCAGGTACTGCAGGCAGCCTTGAGGCCACTGAGGGTAACGACGTTTGCCGGGGGGGGGTCGGCTGTCATGCGTTCCAGTGTGATGTGGGGAAACGTGCGTGAAACCTAACACAAATAGGGTCCATGGTCGGTTGTGGTGCACAGCGCCTCAGGCCAGAAAGTGCCGCACACCCTCCAGCATCATGTTCACCGAGACCAGATTCAGCAGCAGGCCGGTCAACTTTTCCAGGGCGTTGAGGCCGCGCGGCCCAAGCCACCGTGCGATGCGTCGCCCCGGCAGAAACGTGACCAGGGTGACCAGCAAGGCTCCGAGCAGGCCCAGCGCGAGCTGGCCCAGCGGCACCTGCTGCTGGGTGCGCAGCAGGATGACGGTGGCGATGGCCGCCGGCCCGGCAATCGCCGGCACGGCGATCGGCACCAGCAACGGGTCGGCCGCGTAGCCGTCCTGGAAGGCGCCCTGCGGGCCGCCGTAAATCATGCGCAGCGACAGCAGGAACAAAATCACCCCGCCGCCGATGTGCAGCGCCGGCTCGGTGATGCCGAAGGTGCGCAGCAGGCCCGCACCGCCCCAGCCGAGCACCAGCAGCACGGCGAACGCAAACAGCGACTCGCGCAGTACGGCGCGCCGGTAGGCGGCAGCGTCGAGTCGCCCCAGAGCCGCCAGCACCAGCGGCAGGTTGCCGAACGGGTCGGTGACCAGCACCAGCAGCAGTATCTGTTCCGGCAGGCTCATGGCGGCTCGGCCGGCGCCGGCCAGTGCGCGGCCGGATCCTGGCGGTAGAACAGGGCCAGTTGCGCGTAGACGGCCGGGTAGCCGCGCTGCAGGCCAAGCGGATCGTCAAAGAACATCTCGCTCGCCACGGCGAAGAACTCGGCCGGCGACTGGGCGCCGTACGGGTCGAGCACGGTGCGCAGGTGGCGCAGCGCACGCCGGCCAAGATGGCGGTACGCGGCGGCGAAAGCGCTGCTCCAGGCGGCCGGGTCCATGTCCGGGTGCAGTGGCGGGCGACCGTTGCTGTGGCCGTCGAGCTGATCGAGCTTGTGCGCGCATTCGTGAACGACGACGTTGTGGCCGTGGCCCTGCCCGCCGGCTGCCACCTCGGCCAGCGACAGGATCAGCGGCCCGGCACTCCAGGACTCGCCGCTGCGCCAGTCCTCGACCTGGTGCACCACGCCGGCCTCGTCCACCTCCTCGAAGCGGCTGCGAAACTCGTCCGGGTACAGCACCACCGCGTGCCAGCCGCGGTACCAGTCAAGGCCCAGATTGAGGACCGGCAGCGCGGCCTGCAGGGCGATGGCCAGCGCCTGCGGGCGGTCGATGGCAGCCTGGCCGACCGGCTCCAGAACCTTGCCCGCCAGAAAGTCGAGCGCAAGCCGTTGCAGCCGTTCCCGATCGGCCGGCGGCCAGTGGGCCAGCACCGGCACGCGGGCGAAGGCGGCCGGCCAGTCCTGCGCGAGCTGCGGTGCCGATGCCCTGCGATGTCCCGCCAGCCAATCGCGCCAGCGCGCGAGCATGCGCGCGCTCCAGAATCTAGCCGGCCGCCGCGGCCAATTTGGCGTCGAGCTCGGCGTCGCTGTCGTGGCCGGCCTCGCCCCAGAACACGCTCAGCTCGCGCTTTCCGACGGCCGGATGGGTCACGCAGGCCAGCATCACGCGCGCCAGGTCGGCGCGGGCGATCTGGTAGCGCATCTGCAGCGGCCAGTCCTGGGCGGTGATGGTCAGGGCGTGGGCATCGCCGGGTTTGTCGTTCAGGATGCCGGCGCGCACGATGGTCCAGTCCAGGCCGCTCTTTTTCAGGTACTCGCCCTTGTCCAGCGAGTGGTCGCGCAGACCCGGCTTGACCCGGTTCAGGATCGCCATGGCTGTGGAGGGTTCGGTCAGACCAATCGTCGACAGCAGCACCAGCCGGCCCTTGAAGCCGCGCTGCTTGCACGCTTCCACGGTGTTGACCAGGCCGCCGTACATGACGGCGCGGATTTTTTCGCGGCTGGCGAACATGCCGCGTCCGGCGATGCCGCCGGTGATGTCCACCGTGAACACGATGCCGGCCCAGTCCGGATCGATGGCCTGCGCCAGCGTCTCCGGGCGCGTGACGTCACCGTAGACCAGCGTCGCCTTCTCGCCGAACAGGCCGCGCGCCTTCTCGATGCTGCGCACCACCGCGGCGGCTGGTCGGCCGGCGTCGATCAGCTGGCGCATGGCCGCCAGGCCCGTGCCGCGCGTGGCACCGATCACGGCAATCGTATCGCTCATGTCCGTCTCCCCTGTTCGTGTGACTGCGGCCGATTCTAACTGCCGCCCCGGCGCTGGCCAGTGCAACGCGGCCGCCTTGATACCGGTCAAGAGGCTGCCGGCGCGCGCTTCCAATATGCGCGGCGTACGCACCTAGGAGTGCCTACGTGCCGCCGCCCTGCCCGGATCGCGCAGGGTGGCTTCCCCACACCAAGGAGGGTTTCGCGTGAAGGACGTTACCAAGCTGATCCTGGAAGACGGCGCGGTGCAGGACCGCCGCATCTACTGGGATCAAGACATCTACGAGCAGGAGCTGGAACAGATATTTGCCCGCGCCTGGCAGTTCCTGGCCCACGAGGGGCAGATTCCGAACGCCGGCGACTTCATCACCACGCGCATGGGCGAGGACAACGTCATCGTCGCCCGCCAGCCGGACGGCACGATCAAGGCCTTCATCAACTCCTGCCCGCACCGCGGCAACGTGGTGTGCCACGCCGATACTGGCAACGCCAAGGCCTTCACCTGCGCCTATCACGGCTGGGCCTTCGGCCTCAATGGCGAACTGGCCACCGTGCCGCTGGAGCACGACGCCTACTACGACGCCATCGAGCGCCCGCGCTACGCCATGCACCCGGTGGCCAAGGTGGAAAGCTACAAGGGCCTGGTGTTCGGCACCTTCGACGCCAGGGCGCCGTCGCTGCGCGACTACCTGGGCGACATGGCCTGGTACATGGACACCTTCCTGGACGTTCCAGGCGGCATCGAGCTGCTCGGTCCGCCGATGAAGTCGATCCTGAACTGCAACTGGAAGGTGCCGGTCGAGAACTTCATCGCCGACGGTTACCACGTCGGCTGGGCCCACGCCGCGGCGCTGAAGGCCATCGAGTCCCCGCTGTCGCCGCTGGCCGGCAACCAGGCCTACGACGTCAACACCGGCCTGCAGGTTGCGACCCGCGGCGGGCATGGCTTCGGGGTCATCTGGGATGCCGCGGCGGCCATCCATCCCGAGGGCGGCGCGTTCCGGGATTGGCTCGCCAAGCGCACGCCGATCATGCGCGAGCGGCTTGGCGAATGGCGAAGCCGTTTCTATAACGGCCACTGGGATGCCAGCATCTTCCCCAACTGCTCGTTCCTGTACGGCACCAACACCTGGAAGCTGTGGCTGCCGATGGGCCCGCACAACATCGAGGTGTGGACCTGGACCCTGGTCGAGAAGGAAATGCCGGCCGAGCTCAAGCAGATGATGGTCGCCACCAACATGATGACCTTCGGCACCGCCGGCATGCTCGAGACCGACGACGGCGAGAACATGGAGCAATGCACCGGCAGCAATCGTGGCTGGGTGACGCGCCGCGGCAAGCTGTACTCGGGCATGGGCCAGGTGCGCGAGGGCGTACACGCCGAGCTGCCGGGCATCATCGGCAAGGGCATCGTGTGCGAGACCTCCAACCGCGGCTTCTACCGCCGCTGGGCCGAGCTGATGAGCGGCCGCAGTTGGGAAGAAATCAGCCGCGAACCGCACTACGCCCCCAACCGCGAGGTGGCCTGACATGAACGCACCGACCCAGATCCAAACCCCGGCCAACCCCCGCCACGTGGACCGCGACACGCTGTTCGAGGTCGAGCGTTTCCTGATCCGCGAAGCGCGCATGCTCGACGAGGAGCGCTTTCGCGAGTGGTGGCAGACGCAGCTGACCGAGGACATCCACTACGTCCTGCCGGTGCGCGAAATTCGCATGCGGGCGGACAAGAAGCCGGTCGGCAGCAACCCCGGCGCGTTCGTCTTCAACGACAACTACCCGATGCTCGACATGCGCATCCGGCGCCTGGAAACCGGCCTGGTGTGGATGGAGGACCCGCAGAACTACATCCGCCGCTTTGTCAGCAACATCGATGCGGCCTGGGCGGACGTGGACGGCGAAGTCGACGCCTGGTCGAACTTCATCGTCTATCGCAACCGCCGCCAGCGCGACGAAACCGTGGTCTGGGGCACCAAGCAGTGCCGCCTGCGCAAGGTGGCCGGCCAATGGAAGCTGGCCGGTCGCACCATCCTGGTCGACCAGCGCGTGGTGCTGGACAAAAACCTGTATTTCTTCATCTAGTCTGTGGCCGTTGTCGGCCGCCGGGGGTATCGGCGGCCGGCAACGGCATCTCTTCTTGCGCGGGTCGACTTGACCCCCCATATTCCAGCCTGACTTGCGGCATCGGCGACGCGCTCACGCGCAGCGTCTGCCGGCATACTTCGCACCCGCGCCAGATCGGCGCTTTTCAAGGAGTCCAGCAATGGCATCGCGGCTATTGGCGCCGGTCGTGCTCGCCCTGGGTCTTGTCGCCTGTACGCAGGAAACCCAGAACGAAATCGGCCGCGCCGTGCAGAACTGGACCGGCACCAACGGCGTGCTGGAGGTTTACTCGGGCGGCCAGTTGGTGAAACGTTTTCTCGACATCGACAAGCTGACCACCGCCTCCGGCACCAAGGACGATCGGCCGCGGCCGTACCGGTTCGGCTACGGCGTGCTGGACCAGAACCTCAACGGTCAGCGCGATCCGGGCGAGAAGAAGGTGTATTTCGAGATCAGCGACTACTCGACGCCCTATGTCTTCTACGAAAATCCCCGCTGAGGACACTGCCGGGCGCGACCGCCACTGGATGGCGCGCGCGATCGAACTGGCGCTTGCCGCGCAGGCGCAGGGCGAGGTGCCGGTCGGTGCGGTGCTGGTGGCCGACGAGGCGGTGCTCGGGGAAGGCTTCAACCGGCCGATCGGCGCCTGCGACCCGACCGCCCATGCCGAAATCGTGGCCCTGCGCGCGGCGGCCGCGCAGGCCGGCAATTACCGCCTGCCCGGCAGCACGCTGTATGTGACGCTCGAACCGTGCGCCATGTGCGCCGGGGCGATCGTGCAGGCGCGCGTGCAGCGGGTGGTGTTCGGAGCCCGCGATCCGCGCGCCGGAGCGGCGGGATCGGTATTTCAGGTATTTGGCGAGGCGCGCCTGAATCACCGGACGGCGGTGACCGAGGGCGTGCTGGGCGAGCACTGCGGCGCGCTGCTGAGCGACTTTTTTCGCCGCCGCCGCGCCGGCTGAGAAAGCGCACCCGCCCGCCAGCCGGGCGGGTGCGGCCCACGAATCATTCCGCCAGAAAATCCAGGCAAAGCTTGTTGAACAGCTTGGCCTGTTCGTACTGCACCCAGTGTCCGCACTGCGAGAACACGATCAAGCGCGCGTTGTCGCACTCTTTCATGATTTCCATGCCTGACTCCACCGGACAGGCGCGATCATCGCGGCCCCACAGCACCATGGTCGGCAGGTTCTTCAGGATATTCAGGCGCGGGCGCAGGTCGCCGATGGACAATGTCTGGAACACCCGCGGCGGCTGGGTGACGGCCACCTCGTAGCGCTCGTTGACCAGCTGATCGGTGACGTCGTCCTTGGAGTAGGCCATGAATTCCAGGAAGCGACGCAGCTTGTCCTTGCTGAAGCCGCCCTCCTCCTGACCGAGCGCCTTGAGCATCTGGATGGCCGGCATGGCCAGGTAACGCTCCATCGGCCCGATGCCACCGGGGCCCATCACCACCAGCTTGTTCACCCGCTGCGGGAAATCCTGCGCGAAGCGGATGGACATGGCGCCGCCCATCGAGTTGCCGACCAGGGTCACCTTGTCCAGCTTCAGGTGATCGAACAGCTTGATCAGGCAGTCCATCAGGGTTTCGAAATCGAAATTGCCATCGCTGGGCTTCGACGACAGGCCGTAGCCGAA
>DATCUN010000259.1:0-2555 GCA_036561825.1 Pseudomonas sp. | reverse complement strand
CGGCGCGGCGCTGCCGCGCGGCGCCGATCGCGAAGCCCGCGACTTCGGCCAGTTCGGCCTGGCCCTGCACTATCACTACGAGCCGCTGGCCACCGACTTCGGCGCCTATGCGCTCAACTACCACAGTCGCCTGGCGCTGCTCGGCCTGTCCGGCGACCGCTACGTCCTCGCCTACCCCGAGGACATCCGCCTGTACGGCCTGAGCTTCGCCACCACCCTGGCCGGCGGCAGCGTCTGGCGCGGCGAACTCAGCCATCGGCCCGATGCGCCACTGCAGCCGAGCATCGCCGACGGCCTGGCCAGTGGCGCGGCCCAAGCCGCCTATCGCCGGCATGCCGTCAGCCAGCTGCAGACCGGTGTCGAACACCGTTTCGATCAGCTGATGGGGGCCAGCCGCCTGACCCTGGTCGGCGAGTTGGCTTGGATCCACGTTGGCGAGCTGGACGGGCGCTATGGCCGCGACCCGCTGTTCGGACCAGGGCCGCAGACCGGCGGCTGTGCGCGCTATTGCGAGGACGACGGTTTCACCACCCGCGATGCCTGGGGCTACCGGCTGCAGGCTGTCTGGGAGTATCCGCGGGTGTTCGCCGGCATCGACCTCAAGCCGCGCCTGAGCTGGGCCCACGATGTCGATGGCCATTCGCCGGCGCCGGAGTCCACCATGGTCGAAGGGCGCCAGGCGCTCAGCCTCGGCCTGGATGCCGACTACCTGGACACCTACACGGCCAGCCTGGCGTACACCAACTTCTTCGGCGGCCGCTACAGCACCCAGGGCGATCGCGATTTCCTGGCCCTCGAGCTGGGGCTGCGCTTCTGACCTCGACGCGGCGCACAGTCGCAGGCGCTGCCCGGGTCATCGCCTTGACATTGCCGGGATATTGCAAAAAGCTGCGCGGCAGGGCCGGCAAGGTCGCCTGCCTGCGTCATCACATTGAAGAAGAGATCAACCATGAAACGGATTCTGCTGGGTTCCCTGCTCGCCGCCGCCACCTTCAACGCCTTCGCCGAAGCCCCGGGCGGTCCGGGTTGCGGCTGGGGCAACATGCTGTTCGAAGGCCAGCGCGGCCTGCCTTCGCACCTGGTCGCCTCGACCACCAACGGCACGTCCGGCAACGCCACCTTCGGCATGACCTCGGGCACCAACGGCTGCTCCACCAAGGGCGCCCTGCGCTACGACGGCAAGTCGATGCTGGTGCTGAGCAGCATCATGACCGAGCTGTCCGAAGACATGGCCAAGGGCGAGGGCGAAGCCCTGACCACCTACGCCGTGGTACTCGGCGTGCAGCCGCAGGACCGCGCGCACTTCGCCGCCGTCACCCACCAGCACTTCGGCGAAATCTTCAGCTCCGCCGACGTCACCGCCGAGCAGGTGCACGCCGCCACCCTGGCCGTGCTGAAGCAGGACGCACGCCTGGCGCAGTACGCCGACAAGGCCTGATCCGCCGCGGGCACCCTCCGGGGCGCCCGCCTTCTCCAGGTGCCCGCCGCGGCGGGCACTTGCGTGTTTCCCTCGCCGCTGGCTGCCGATGTTCCGACTTCTGTTCACCCTCTTCGTGTGCGGCGCCTGCAGCGTGCTGCAGGCCGCCCCGCAACTCGCTCCCGCCCGCCTGCAGGCCCTGGCCGGCGACCCGTTCTGGCTTTCCCTCGGCCACTACGAGCGCGGCAAGCTGGGGGGCTGGCGCAGCTACGTCGACGACGACGAATTCTTCCTCGCTGCCGACGGCGCCGAGGACCCGGCCGCCGAACTGGCGGCCACGCTCGAGGCGCTGTATCGCGACGCCAGCCTCGGCGACCGCCACCCGCAGTGCATCTACCCGGCGCGCACCCGCTGGCTGCGCGAGCAGCTGGCGCTGGACGACCTGCCGGCGCTGCGCTGCCCCGAGTTCGCCGCCTGGTACGCCGACATCGCCCCGCACAGTACCGTGCTGGTGTTCCCCGCCGCCTACCTCAACAGCCCCTCGTCGATGTTCGGCCACACCCTGCTGCGTATCGACCAGGCCGACATCGACCGCCAGGGCAGCCCGCTGCTCAGCTATGCACTGAACTTCGGCGCCTACATCGAGGGCATGGACAACAGCATCCTGTATGCCTGGAAGGGCCTGATGGGCGGCTATCCCGGGCTGTTCGCGCTGATGCCCTACCGCGAGAAGATCGGTGAGTACAGCCGCCTGGAAAACCGCGACCTGTGGGAATACCGCCTGAACCTGACGGCCGAGGAAACCGCGCGCCTGCTCGAGCACGTGTGGGAGCTGCGGCAGATCCAGTTCGACTACTTCTTCTTCGACGAGAACTGCTCCTACCGCCTGCTCGAACTGCTGGAGATCGCCCGGCCGGGGCTGGAGCTGACTGCAGGCTTCCCGCTCACCGCCATCCCGGCCGACACCGTGCGCGCGGTCAAGGACGCCGGGCTGGTCGCGCGCATCGACTATCGCCCCTCGCGCGAGCGCGAGCTGCTGACCCGCGCGGCGCCGCTCGACCCGCTGGAGCAGGGGTGGGTGCAGAGCCTGGCGGCGGACAGCGGGGCGCTGCAGGACGCCGGCTACCAGGCGCTGCCG
>DATCUN010000258.1:0-2448 GCA_036561825.1 Pseudomonas sp. | reverse complement strand
GCCGACTACGCCAAGGAAACCGCCGAGCTGACCCGCACCCAGATCCTGCAGCAGGCCGGTACGGCGATGCTGGCCCAGGCCAAGTCGGTCCCGCAGAACGTGCTGAGCCTGCTGCAGTAATCCGCGGCCAGCCTTCGCGCTTCAGGCAGAGCCCCTCTTCGGAGGGGTTTTGCTTTTGGGCCGTTGCACCGGAGCCGGGGCGAGCGGCCGCTGCGTGGCAGCGGCCCACGGCCGCAAGCGAGCTGCCCAACGGCTCGGTCGCGCGCGGGGCGGGCGGGCCAGGCACCGCCTCGCCTAACGGCACAGGACTTGCCTGTCACTGACCGATGGTGCGCAGGCGGCCGCTCAAGATCGCGGCGGCGGCGCCGATATCCATTGCAGGACGCCATCATCCACCCGCGCGCGGCCCACGAGGAACAGACGCATGGCCACTCCCACCGTTTCCGGTTCCGGCCTGGACATTCCCACCCTGGTCTCCAGCCTGGTCACCGCGGCGCGCACGCCGACCCAGAACCGGATCAACGCGGCCGGCACCGCCTCCACCGCCAAGTTGTCGGCAATCAGCCAGGTCAAGAGCATCATGACCAGCCTGCAGGGCTCGCTGTCGGCGGTGGCCAGCAGCGCCGATACCGCCGCCTACAAGGCGACCGTGCAGAACGAGGCCGGCTTCACCGCCAGCACCTCGTCGGCGGCGGCGGCCGGCAGCTACAGCGTCACGGTCGAGAGCCTGGCCACCCCACAGAAACAGGCCACGGCCACCGCCTACGCCCAGGACCACAGTTTCGGCAGCGGCAGCCTGACCATCGCCTATGGCCAGGACGGGACCGAAATCCAGGTGCAGATCGGCCAGGACGCCACCCTGGCCGACATCGCCACGGCGGTGAACAAGGCCTCCGGCGGCAAGGGGGTGGTTGCCAGCGTGATCACCGCCGACGACGGCCAGCACCTGGTGCTGGGCGCGGTCGGGCCGGGTACGGCCAATGCGCTGACGGTCACCGCCACCGGGGCGGACCTGCAGGCCCTGGCCGGGGCGCTGAGCACCACGGTCCAGGCCACCGATGCGGTGGTCACGGTCGATGGCTTCAAACGCACGCTCGCCAGCAACACCGTGCAGGACCTGGTGCCCGGGGTCACGCTCACCCTGACCAAGGCCGACCCCGACACCAGCTACACCCTGACCGTGGCCCCGGACAACAGCGCGCTGAAGACCAACCTGAACGGCTTTGCGAGCGCCTACAACGCAGCCATGACCCTGCTCAAGAGCAGCAGTGCCTATGACCCCGACACCCAGACCGCCTCGGCCCTGACCGGCGACTCGCTGGTGCGCGGCCTGCAGCAGCAGCTGCGCGGCATGGTCAGCGCCAACCTGACCGACCTCAAGGCGCTGGGCATCGCCCTGGACAAGGACGGGGTGATGAGTTTCGATGCCGCCTCGTTGGACAAGGCGATCGCCGCGGACCCGGAGGCGGCTGCCAGGACGCTCGGCAAGGATGGCAGCTACAGCGCGGCCATGACCAGGCTGCTGGACAGCAATCTCAACGCCACCGGCGGCACCCTGGTGCTGCGGACCAACGCGCTCAACAAGCAGATCAAGGACCTGGAGGGACAACTGGACGACCTGGACGAGCGCATGGCCAAGCTCTCGGACCTGTACACCAGGCAGTTCACCGCCATGGAGACGATGATCGTCCAGTTGCAGGGCAGCGCCAGTTCGCTGGACGGGTTGTTGTCGATGTCCTCCGACTGAGGCCGGCCGGCGTGATGCTCAAGTCGTGCCGGCACCATGCCGATAAAGGTCTGGTCCACCATCGGACCCGCTCGCCCAGCCCGGCCGCGATCCGTCGCCGCCGCTGTGCGGGCACCAGCTGCGGCCATCTTGAGGAATGATCCCATGTACGGTTCCAACCGCCAGTTTGCCGAGCAGTACCGCAAGGTCGGCGTGTCCACCAGTGTCAGCGAAGCCGATCCGCACAAGCTGGTCGCGTTGCTGTTTGCCGGTGCCTGCCAGCGCATCCGGCTGGCCCAGGCCAGCCTTCTGCAAGGTGACCAGGCCCGCAAGGGCAAGGCCATCGGCGAGGCCTGCGCGATTGTCGGCCATCTCAACGGATCGCTCGATCATGAGGCCGGTGGCGAGATCGCGGCCAATTTGTCCTCGTTGTATGAATACCTCATGCACCGGCTGACCCAGGCCAACCTGCACAACGATGATGCTGCGCTGACCGAAGCGCTGGAATTGCTGGGCGAAATCAACTCGGCCTGGGATGCAATTCCCGCCGACCAGCGCGGCACCCCGGCACGGGCATGACCCAGTCCACCCACAGCGTCCAGAGCCTGCAGGCCGAGATCGCGGCGCTGCACAGTGCCCTGGCGCACGATCAGCTCGAGCGCATGCCGCAGATGCTGGCCGATCACGACCTGCACCTGAAGGCGTACTGCCAGAGCGTGGAC
>DATCUN010000257.1:0-4595 GCA_036561825.1 Pseudomonas sp. | reverse complement strand
GCGGCGGCGGGCGCGAACACCTGGGTCGCGGCATGGCTGCGATCCAGCGCCGCGAGGGTGCGCAGGGCGTCGTCCTGGGCGGCGATGCCCTGGCGCTCGCGGCCCAGCTGCTGGGCATTCTCGCGCAGCTGTTCGAGTTGGCCGTGGTTGGCCGAGTAGCTGTTCGCCCAGGCCAGGCCGAACAGCGCCAGGCAGGCCAGGGCGCCGGCGTACAGCGCGCGCTGGCCCCAGTCGATGCGCCGCACTTCCTGCTGGTCGAGGCTGGCGAGGTCCGCCTCGGGGAAGATCACCCGGCTCAGCAGGTTGTGGATGAAGCGCGTGCGCCCGCTGCGCAGGGTCGGCAGGGCGCTGTTGGCCAGGCCCAGGTTGCGGCCGATGCCGGCGGTCAGCGGGTCGAGCGGGCTGTCCAGCCGCGGCGCGCTGGTCAGGTAGAAGCCGCGCAGCTGGCTGGCGCGCTGGTAGCGGTTGCCGGCGAAGGCCAGTTCGACGAACAGGCACAGGCGCTCGCCGATCTGGCCGAGTTGATGCGGGAAGTCGAGGATCCGTCCGCGGCGCTGGGTGTCGCGCTCCTGGTGCATGCGCTGGATCACCTGGCTGTTCAGGCGGCGCAGCAGCTCCTCGAATTCCTGGCGCACCACGGAGGCAGCGGTGCTGTCCTGCTCCTTGCGGAAGCTGGCGCCAAGCACCTGCTCGCTGTCCTCGCGCGACAGCTGGTCGAAGAACTCGTCGAAGCCGAGCAGCTGGTCGGCCTTGCTCAGCACCAGGTAGACCGGCACCTCGACGCCGAGGCGCTGGTGCAGCTCCTGCAGGCGTTGGCGGACCTGGCGGGCCAGGGCTTCGAGCTCCAGTTCGTTGCCGCCCTGCAGCCGCTCCAGCGGGATGTTGACCAGCACGCCGTTGAGCGGACGGGTGCGGCGCTTGCGCAGCAGGCCAAGCAGGCAGTCCCAGGCACTGCCGTCGACCTGGGCGTCGGGCTGGGTCAGGTAGCGGCCGGCGGTGTCGATCAGCACCGCATGCTCGGCGAAGTACCAGTCGGCATGCCGGGTGCCGGCGACGTCGCGGGTCAGGCGCTGGGCGTCGCCGCGGTTGAGCGGGAAGTCCAGGCCGGAGAAGTCCAGCAGGCTGGTCTTGCCGCTGCCCTGCGGGCCGAGCAGCAGGTACCAGGGCAGCTCGCTGCGCCACCGCTCGGTGTGGCCACGGTACAGGCTGGAGTGCTTGAGGGTGCGCAGGGCGTCCTGGTAGCGCTGGCGCAGGATGCCCTGCTCCTCGCTGACCTGGTCCTCGCGGCGCAGGCGCTCCTGGGCGGCCTGGTCCGCCTCCTCGGCCTGCTGCCGGCGGTTGGCGCGCCAGCCGGCGAAGACCACGAACAGCCCCCACAGCAGGCACAGCGCGGCGATGCTCAGCAGGCGGCTGGTCGGCGACGCCCAGAACTTGTGTTCGGCGACCGCCAGCAGCGGGCCGGCGAACCACACCAGCAGGGCCAGCACCAGCAGCAGGCACAGGCTCCACACCCAGGTCTGGCGGAAAAAGGCGCCGAGTTTGGCGAACAAGTCTTTCATCGTGCATTCATCCCTGAATTACGGCTGCCCGGCGGCGTGGCCGTCGAGCGATTGATACGGTTGCAGAACGGCGTCGCGCTGTTCGCCCAGCACCCAGGCGAAGCCGCCATAGATCACCAGCAGGCAGGCCAGGGTGAACAGCGCCACCAGCCACCAGGGCACGATGCGCACCAAGCGGCGGCGGGTGTCCTTGAGGCCCTGCCAGTGCGGCGACACCTCGCGCGGCACGTCGCCGCGCAGCTGGCGGATCTGCCGGTACAGGCTGTCGCGGATCGCCTCCAGCTCGAGCATGCCGCGCGGCTGCACGCGGTACTTGCCCTCGAAGCCTAGCGCCAGGCACAGGTACATCAGCTCGAGCATCGGCAGGTGCTTGACCGGGTTGCGCGACAGGCGTTCGAGCAGCTGGAAGAGCTTCTCGCCGCCGAAGGTCTCGTTGTGGAAGCTCGACAGCAGGCTCATCTGCGACCACTCGCTCTCGTTGCCCCAGGGGGTGGTCACCACCGCCTCGTCGAGCACGGTGCACAGCACGTAGCGCGCCGCCATCACCTGGCTGCTCTCGGCGCCGTCGTGCAGGGCGCGGTGCTCGAACAGCTTGAGTTCGCCGCTCAGGTGCTGGTGCAGCGCGTGCAGGTCCTCGCTCTCGAAGCTGTGCTTGAGGCGCACGGCCTCGGAGAGCAGCACGGCGGCGGCGGCGACCAGCGGGTTGAGGCCGAGGTTGAAGCTCTCCGCCGGGCGCAGGCGCGCGGCGTAGACCATGCGCTCCTCCAGCTGTTCGTAGTGCGGCGGGCTGGCGAAGTCGGTCAGCGGGCTGTGGGCCGCGGCTTCGCCGTGGCGGTTGAGGATGACCGTGCGGTCGTCCTTGGCATAGTCCATTGCGCGGGTCATGTCGGTCAGTTCCTGATCGCCCAGAATTTCAGTTCAAGCTCGGCGAACTCGCCGGAGACGTGGAAGGCGAAGCCGCCGGAGCGCTCCAGCTGGGCCAGTTCCTCGGCGTTCAGCTCGAGGGCGAAGTAGGTCTTGCCGGCGTGGAAGGGGATCTGCCGCGGCGCCACCGGCAGCGGCTTCACCTTGATCCCCGGCAGGTGCAGGTTGACCAGCTGGCGGATGCGCTCCACCGCGCCGACCTTGAGGTGCGCCGGCAGGCGCGAGCGCAGCTCTTCCGAGTCGCACTGGGCGCTGGCGGCGAGCACGAAGGCGGCCGAGCCGAGCAGCTGGTGGTCGTGCAGCGGCGCCACCTGGATACCGTACTGGCGCTGCTGCAGGGCCAGTTCGATGGCGTGCTGCTCGAGGACCATCGACAGCACCTGGCGGATCGCATCCATCAGCTTGCGGAAGCTGGCGCCCTGGTCGCTGTGCTGATAGCGGCTGTCCAGGCGCGGGCGCTTGCTCTCGCTGGAGAAGGTCGCCAGCTCGCCGAGCAGGCCGAGCAGCTCGCGGTAGATCTGCTCCGGGTGCACCTGCTCGAGGCCGAGGTAGTGGCGCAGCACCGGCTCGTGGCGGTTGATCAGCTGCAGCATCAGGAAGTCGCCGACCTCGGCGCCGCCGACCTTGCCGGTGGCGCGGATGCGCTCGGCGAGGATGTCGCCGCGGTGGCCGAGCATGCTGATCACTTCCTTGAGGCAGGACAGCAGGTAGCTGGAAGCCTGGAAGTCGATGAAGGTCGGGATGAATTCGGCGTCCAGGGCGATCACCCCGTCCGGGGTGGTGTCGAGGATGTCGCACAGCTTGAGGCGGACGTAGGCCTGGTCGCTGCGCTGCTCGCCGAGCAGCAGGCGGAAGTCCGGCCGTGCGGTGCTGACCTGGCTGCTGCCGCCGTCGCCGGCGTTGGAGTCGGCGACCTCCTCGTCGCAGGCGGTGTAGCGCGCCAGCACGTCCTTCTGCTCCGCGCGGCGGCTCTCGATGTGGTTGCCGGTGACCAGCGGCAGCGCCAGGTACACCGGGGTGTTGCCGGTGTTCGGCGGCACGTCGACGGCCAGCGGCTCGCGGCCGCCGTCGAGCTCGAACAGGCTGCCGTCGGGGAGGATACCGCTGGCCTGGCTGACCACCAGCTTGCCCATGTTGAGGAACTGGCGGTCGATCTCTAGGCTGAAGAAGCCCCAGGCGTAGTGGCCCAGTTTCTGGGTGCGGGTCTTCAGCTGCTGCTCGTAGTAGCGGTCGTTTTGCTGGAAGTGCTGCGGGCGCAGCAGCATGCCTTCCTGCCAGACCACCTTGTGCTGGCTCATGGCTCAGTCCTCGTCCTGGTTTTTCGGCGCGTCAGCGGCGGCGAGATCGCGAATGCCGCGCTCGTCGAGGCTCAGCGCGCTGCGGTTGCGCGCGGCGGCCTCGAGCGGGATGACGAAGCGCCATTGGGCTTCCGGCAGGTCGCGGTAGGCGGCGAGCACGCCGACGTAGCGGCTGTCCGCCTGCACCGACAGCTTCAGCTCGCGGGTCTCGCCGGGGCGCAGCTCGAGCTCCTCGAGGGTCACCAGGTCGGGCGACAGGGCCTCCTTGGGCCGCTGGTAGAGACTGAAGAAGTCGGCGTTCTCGAACGCCACCGGATGCTTGAGCTCGAACAGGCGCAGCACGATCGGCGAGGGCCGGCCGTTGAGGTCGGGGTTGAGCTGGTCGCTACCGGCCAGGCTGAGGTCCAGCTTGGTCAGGTGCGAGTACGGCGACAGCGCCGAGCAGCCGCCCAGGCCGAGCAGCGCGGCCAGCACGGCGAGGGGAAACAGGCGAGGCATGCGGATCATCCTTGCAGGTCGGTATCGAGGGTGGCGATCAGGCGCACCTGTTCTTCGTAGGTCCTGGCGAAGTCGCGGGCGAACAGGCGTTCGCTCCAGTCGTCGTCCTGCGCCAGCGTTTCGTGCAGGCGGCGGTAGGCGCGCCAGCGGCTGCCGGCGGTGGCCAGCAGCGGCTTGCGTTCGCGCTCGAAGCGCAGGGTCAGCTGTTCCGGGGCGAGCTGGGCGAGGATGCCCTTGACCGCGGCGCGGCTGGCGGCGAGCAGCGCCACCTGGTGCGCCTGCAGGTCGCGGAAGGCACGGCCGAGCGCCTGGCCGG
>DATCUN010000256.1:0-9281 GCA_036561825.1 Pseudomonas sp. | reverse complement strand
GCGACGACCTGCAGGAGCAGGGCGGGCGCTGAGCGGGTCGGACGGGCCGGGTAAGGCGGCCTGATCGTGCCGCCCGCCCAGTCCCGGCACACCTGGCGCGTGCCGGGACTGGGCGGGGCTTACAGGGTTTCGTCCTCGTCGCTGCCTTCCACCGCCATGTCCAGCTCCTTGATCTTGCGGGTCAGGGTGTTGCGACCCCAGCCGAGCAGCTGGGCGGCGTCGCGGCGGCGGCCAGCGGTGTGCTTGAGCGCGCTCTCGATCATCACCCGCTCGAAGGACGGCAGGGCGCTGCCGAGCAGGTCGCTCTGGCCGCGACTCAGGGCCTGTTCGGCCCACAGGCGCAGGCTCTGCTCCCAGCTGCCGCCGACCGGGGCTTCCTGTTGCTGCTGCAGCAGCTCCGGCGGCAGGTCGTCGACATGCACCTCGCGCCCCGAGGCCATCACCGTGATCCAGCGGCAGGTGTTCTCCAGCTGGCGCACGTTGCCCGGCCACGGCAGGTTCTGCAGGTACTCCTCGGTCTGCGGCTTGAGCAGCTTGGGCTCGACCGCCAGTTCCTGGGCGGCGCGGGCGAGGAAGTGGCGGGCCAGCGCCGGGATGTCCTCGCGGCGGTCGGACAGGCGCGGGATGTGGATGCGGATGACGTTGAGGCGGTGGAACAGGTCTTCGCGGAACTTGCCGGCGCGCACCAGGGTTTCCAGGTTCTGGTGGGTTGCGGCGATGATGCGCACGTTGACCTTGACCGGGGTGTGCCCGCCGACCCGGTAGAACTCGCCGTCGGCCAGCACGCGCAGCAGGCGGGTCTGGGTGTCGGCCGGCATGTCGCCGATCTCGTCGAGGAACAGGGTGCCGCCGTCGGCCTGCTCGAAGCGGCCGCGGCGCTGCGCGGCGGCGCCGGTGAAGGCGCCCTTCTCGTGGCCGAACAGTTCCGACTCCATCAGGTCCTTGGGGATCGCCGCCATGTTCAGGGCGATGAACGGCGCGCTGGCGCGCGGGCTGTGGCGGTGCAGGGCGTGCGCCACCAGCTCCTTGCCGGTGCCGGACTCGCCGTTGATCAGCACGGTGATGTTGGAGTGGCTGAGGCGGCCGATGGCGCGGAACACCTCCTGCATCGCCGCCGCCTCGCCGATGATCTCCGGGGTGGCGGTCTGCTCGTCCGGGGTGGCCAGCGCCTGCTGCTCGCGGGCGTGCAGGGTGGCGCGCTTGACCAGCGACACCGCCTCGTCGACGTCGAACGGCTTGGGCAGGTACTCGAAGGCGCCGCCCTGGTAGGAGGCCACCGCGCTTTCCAGGTCGGAATGCGCGGTCATGATGATCACCGGCAGGCGCGGGTACAGCTCGCGGATGCGCGCCAGCAGCTCGAGGCCGCTGGCTCCCGGCATGCGGATGTCGGAGAGGATCACGCTGGGCTGCTCGAGGCTCAGGCGGTTGAGCAGGCTGTCGGCGTTGTCGAAGCTCTGGTTGGCGATGCCCGCCTGTTGCAAGGCTTTCTCCAGCACCCAGCGGATCGAGCGGTCATCGTCAACGATCCAGACAGTTTCCGGTCGGTTCATGGGGTTGGTGCTCCTTGTTCAAGCGGCAGATACAGCGAGAAAACCGTGCGTCCGGGCTGGCTCTCGCACTCGATCAGACCCTGGTGTTGGTTGAGGATGTTCTGGGCGATGGCCAGGCCCAGGCCGGTGCCGTCGGCACGGCCGCTGACCATGGGATAGAAGAGGGTGTCCTGCAGCGCCGGATCGATGCCCGGGCCGTTGTCGATCACCTCGATGCGGCACACCAGGCGGTGGCGCTGGTGGCCGATGGTGAACTGGCGCAGGGTGCGGGTGCGCAGCAGGATGCGTCCGGGCTGCGCCGGATGCTTCTGCTCGAGGATCGCCTGCATGGCATTGCGCACGATGTTGAGCAGGGCCTGGATCAGCTGTTCATGGTCGGCCAGCAGCTCGGGGATGCTCGGGTCGTAGTCGCGCTCGAGGGCCAGCTTGCCCTGGGTTTCCGCCTCGACCAGGCTGCACACGCGTTCGAGGACCTCGTGGATGTTGGTCGGCACCAGTTGCGGCAGCTTGTTGGAGCCGAGCATGCGGTCCACCAGGTTACGCAGGCGGTCGGCCTCCTCGATGATCACGTTGGTGTAGTCCTTGAGGCTCGCCTCCGGCAGCTCGCGGGCCAGCAGCTGGGCGGCACCGCGGATGCCGCCCAGCGGATTCTTGATCTCGTGGGCCAGGCCGCGCACCAGCAGGCGGGTGGTCTCCTGCTTGGCCAGCTGCGCTTCCTCCTTGCTGATGCGCAGCAGGCGGTCGCGCGGGTGCAGCTCGAGCAGCAGCAGGAAGCTGCTCAGGCCGGGAATCGGCGTGGCGGCGTAGTCCACCGCGAGGTGCTGGCCACTGGCCGACACCAGCTGCGCCTCGCGCTTGGTGAACGGGTGGCCGTTGGCCACCGCCTGGCGCAGGGCGGAGAGGCCGTCGGGCGTCTCATGGCACAGTTCGCCGATGAACATGCCCTGGCTGCGCTGGCCGCTGACGCCGAGCAGCATCTCGGCGGCCGGGTTCATGTATTCCAGGCGCAGTTCGGCATTGAGCAGAATGACCGCGGTGGTGAGATTGTCGAGCAGCAGGCGCTGCAGAGAGTCGTAGGCCATGGCAAGCATGCGCTCCTGTGGATGCATGGCTTTTGCAAGAAGCGCGCCAGCACTCCGTGGTGCACAGATAGGCCGGCGACTGCCGCTTTTTTGTGCACGCCGCTCGCCGTGCCTGCGCTTGCCTGGGGGACCTGTCGGCCTGGCCGAAGGCCTTTAGGACAAGGCCTGCAGCGCTGCGCCAGCGGAGCGCTTCGGCGACTGCGGCGGGGCGGCAGCGGCGGCGGGAGACCCTGCCGGGCGTTACGCGCCGCCCGCTGTCGGTGGTTCAGTATAGGTCGCCGGGCACAGGCGCGCACTTAATTGGTGCGTCGTGCTCAGGGCAGGGGCAGGCCAAGCAGGCGGCGCGGTTCGGCCGGCTTGTCGGCCAGCGGGCACTCCGGGCGTACGCCGTAGTCGTCCCTCTGGCAGGGGTTGGCCTGGCGCTTCTGCGCCAGCGAGATGCGCTTGAGGTGGAAGGGCTGGTTCGGCGTGCGCTCGACGATGCGGCCTTCGCCATCGATGATCTCCGCGGCCAGCTGGTGGGTGCCGCGGTCGATGTTGTCCAGCGCAAAGACCGGACTGCGCGCCGGGGCGCCGTAGGGCTTGCCGTCGAGCAGCACGCGGTAGCTGTGCTCTTCCAGCAGGCCCGGTTCGCTTTCCAGGGTGACCAGCAGGCCGCCGCTGTTGTCGCGGATGGTGGCATCCGGCTCCGGCAGGGTGATGCGCAGCAGCTGGTAGGCCGGCAGCAGCACGGCCGGCAGGGCCGGCGGCGGGCTGGCGACCGGGGCGGGCAGGTCCGCGCGGTTGGTCGGCGCCAGTTCCAGGCGCTCGGCGTTGGCGCGGCGCGGCTGGTCGGTGAACACCCGGTTGCCGTCGGCGTCGAGGTAGGTGTACACGCCGGCGAAGGCCGGCAGGCAGGTCAGCAGGAGAAGGCAGAGCAGAGCGCGCATGGGGTCAGTTGGCCGGTCGTGGTTGCGGGCGGGGCAGGGCCGGGCTGCCGATGTGCACGCGCTGCACGGTGAAGCTGACGCTGGCGCTGGTTTGCAGCGGCTCGCCGTCGCGCAGGACCACGGCCTGCAGGCTGTGCGTGCCGCGGTCGACCTGGCCGAGGCGGAAGCTGGTCTGGGTGCCCGGGGCCGCCAGGGGCTGGCCGTCCAGCAGCAGCTGCAGCAGGTCGCCCTCGCGCAGGCCCGGCTCCAGGCTGACGTCGACGGTGAAGTTGCCGGCATTGGCGCGCAGGGTGTCGTCGTCATCCGGCATCCCGCTGATCTCGAGGCGGCTGTAGCCTTCCAGCTCGGTGGCGGCCTGGGGCTTGGTCGGCTTGGCCGGTGGCGCAGCGACCGTATTGGTCGGTCCCAGCTGGACGCTCTCGCTGCTCACGCCCTCGGGCGGCTGGTTGGTGTAGACCGGATTGCCGTGGGCGTCGGTATAGCGATAGATCTCGGCACTGGCCGGCAGGGCCAGGGCGAGCAACAGGCAGGTGCAGGTCAGGCGCATGTGGGGAGTCCTTTCGGCATCAATCGGTGATGGGGCAAGCCTTGCACTGCCGGGGCGCACTGGCAAGTGCTGCGGCTGCGGCCTGTGCGGCCGGGCGCAATCGTGTGGTTTTTCCGTCGCACAAAGCACAAAGGCCTCCCGAAGGAGGCCTTTGTGACATTGCCGATGCGGGATCGGCGGCTGACTTAGCAGCTGTAGTACAGGTCGTATTCCAGCGGGTGCACGAAGGTGCGCACCTTGATTTCCTCGGCTGACTTCAGCTCGGTGAAGGCCTCCAGGAAGTCCTTGGTGAATACGCCACCCTTGAGCAGGAAGTCATGGTCGGCTTCCAGGGCTTCCAGGGCTTCCTTCAGGCTGCCGCAGACCTGCGGGATCTGCTTGGACTCTTCCGGCGGCAGGTCGTACAGGTTCTTGTCGGCGGCGTCGCCGGGGTGGATCTTGTTCTGGATGCCGTCCAGACCGGCCATCAGCAGGGCGGCGAAGGCCAGGTACGGGTTGGCAGCCGGGTCCGGGAAGCGCGCTTCGATGCGGCGGCCCTTCGGGCTGGACACGTACGGGATGCGGATCGAGGCGGAACGGTTGCGGGCCGAGTAGGCCAGCATGACCGGAGCTTCGAAGCCCGGGACCAGACGCTTGTAGGAGTTGGTCGACGGGTTGGTCAGGGCGTTCAGCGCCTTGCCGTGCTTGATGATGCCGCCGATGAAGTACAGGGCGGTATCGGACAGGCCGGCATAGCCTTCGCCGGCGAAGGTGTTCTTGCCTTCTTTGGCGATGGACAGGTGCACGTGCATGCCCGAGCCGTTGTCGCCGTACAGCGGCTTCGGCATGAAGGTCACGGTCTTGCCGTAGGCTTCGGCGACGTTGTGCACGCAGTACTTCAGGGTCTGCACTTCGTCAGCCTTGGCGACGAGGGTGTTGAACTTCACGCCGATTTCGTTCTGGGCGCCAGCCACTTCGTGGTGGTGCACTTCGACGACCTGGCCCATCTCTTCCAGGGCGTTGCACATGGCGGTGCGGATTTCGTGGTCCGGATCGCTCGGCGGGGTCGGCAGGTAGCCGCCCTTGACCGCGATGCGGTGACCGTTGTTGCCCTGGCGGCCTTCGGTGTCGGCGTCGCTGCTCCAAGCAGCCTGCTCGGAGAAGATCTTGAACATCGAGCCGGACATGTCCGACTTGTACTTCACGGAATCGAAGATGAAGAACTCCGGCTCCGGACCGCAGAATACGGTGTCGCCGATGCCGGTGGACTTCAGGTATTCCTCGGCGCGCTTGGCGATGGCGCGCGGGTCGCGGTCATAGCCCTGCATGGTGGAGGGTTCGATCACGTCGCAGACCAGGATCAGGGTCGGCTCTTCGGTGAACGGGTCCATCACGGCGGTGCTGTCGTCCGGCAGCAGGATCATGTCGGAGGCTTCGATGCCCTTCCAGCCGTCGAGGGAGGAACCGTCGAACATCTTGCCCACATCGAAGAAGTCTTCGTCGGCATCGCGTGCCGGCATGGTGATGTGGTGCTGACGGCCCTTGATATCGGTGAAGCGGAGGTCGATCCACTTCGCGTCGTGTTCTTGAATCAGTTGCAGCGCCTTCGACATGCGGTCCTCCAGGGTATGCAGACGGGCGATGAGGGTGCCCGGTTTCGTTTTTTCTCGGGCCCGAAGCCCGCCGGAAAATTGTCCGAATTATATAGGCAACTTGCATGCCAGTGCGCGCGATTGTGCACGCTGCCCGCAGAATGCGGCTTTTCCGGGCACCACTCGATGCAGTTGTCAGCTTAGTGCACCAAACGCGTGCTTTTGGGTGTTTTGGTGATTCATTTTGGTGCATTTATCCGCTGCGCGGAATTCTGCTCAAAGGTTGAGCAGTTTCCGCTATAATCTGTCCCCTTTTTCTCGCTTGGCCGTTCCCGTTCGCCCATCATGAAAGTCATTGTCAAACCCTTCGCCGAAATCACCATCAAGAGCCGTCCGGTACGCAGGCAGTTCGTCCGGCAGCTGGCGAAGAACATTCGCACCGTGCTGCGGGACCTCGATCCCGAGCTGGTGGTGCAGGGCGAGTGGGACAACCTCGAACTGGAAACCCGGCAGCGCGAGCCGAAGCTGCTGGCGGAAATGCTCGAGCGGCTGCGCAACACGCCGGGCATCGCCCACTGCCTCGAGGTGCACGACTACCCGCTGGGCGATTTCGACGACATCTTCGACAAGTGCCGGCTGCATTTCGGTGCGCAGCTGGCCGGCAAGGTGTTCGCGGTGCGCTGCAAGCGTTCCGGCAAGCACCCGTTCTCCTCGGTGGACGTGGCCACCCATGTCGGCAGCCGCCTGCGCCGCGAGTGCGGCGCCGCCGGCATCGACCTCAAGCATCCCGAGGTCGAGGTGCGCTTCGAGGTGCGCTACGACCGGCTGTTCATCATCCATGCCCAGCATGACGGCATCGGCGGTTACCCGCTCGGCTCCATCGAGCAGACCCTGGTGCTGATGTCCGGCGGCTTCGACTCCACCGTGGCCTCCTACCAGATGATGCGCCGCGGCCTGCTGACCCATTTCTGCTTCTTCAACCTCGGTGGCCGCGCCCACGAGCTGGGCGTGATGGAAGTCGCCCACTACCTGTGGGAGAAATTCGGCCGCTCGCACCGAGTGCTGTTCATCAGCGTGCCGTTCGAGGAAGTGGTCGGCGAGATCCTGCAGAAGGTCGACAACAGCCACATGGGCGTGGTGCTCAAGCGCATGATGCTGCGTGCCGCGTCGCGACTCGCCGAAGAGCTGCACATCGACGCGCTGGTCACCGGCGAGGCGATCTCCCAGGTGTCCAGCCAGACCCTGCCCAACCTGTCGGTGATCAATGCGGTGACCGACACCCTGGTGCTGCGTCCGCTGATCGCCAGCCACAAGCAGGAGATCATCGACACCGCCGAGCGCATCGGCACCGCCGAGTTCGCCAAGAACATGCCCGAGTACTGCGGGGTGATCTCGGTCAACCCGACCACCCGCGCCAAGCGCGGGCGCGTCGAGCACGAGGAAACCCACTTCGACATGGCGGTCCTCGAGCGCGCCCTCGAGCGCGTGCGCAAGGTGACCATCGACAAGGTGATCGACGAGCTCGGCGAGGACCTGCAGATCGAGGAGGTGCGCGAGGCGCTGCCGGGGCAGATCGTCCTCGACATCCGCCACCCCGACGCCGCCGAGGACCAGCCGCTGGAGCTGCCCGGTATCGAGGTGCAGGCCCTGCCGTTCTACGCGGTCAACAACCGTTTCAAGGCGCTGGATGCCAATCGCCAGTACCTGCTGTATTGCGACAAGGGCGTGATGAGCCGCCTGCATGCCCACCACTTGCTCAGCGAGGGACACGCCAATGTGCGCGTTTATCGTCCGGCCTAAGCAGCCGGGCCTGCTGGGGGGCAGCATTCGCCATCGCCCTCCCGACCACTGGCCGTCGCGTTAATCAAGTTGTCGCCGGCAGCCCGGGATAATCCCCTCCGGCATCCGAGTTCAAGCGTTACCTATCGAGAAAACACACAAGTGATCGAAAATCTCCGCAACATCGCCATCATTGCCCACGTCGACCATGGCAAGACCACCCTGGTAGACAAGCTGCTGCGCCTGTCCGGCACCCTCGACCGCAAAGAAGCGGAAAGCGAGCGCGTGATGGACTCCAACGACCAGGAAAAAGAGCGCGGCATTACCATTCTGGCGAAGAACACCGCGCTGAAATGGAATGGCTACGACATCAACATCGTCGACACCCCCGGACACGCCGACTTCGGTGGCGAAGTCGAGCGCGTGATGTCGATGGTGGACTCCGTGCTGCTGGTGGTCGACGCCCAGGACGGCCCCATGCCGCAGACCCGTTTCGTGACCCAGAAGGCGTTCAAGGCCGGCCTGCGTCCGATCGTCGTGGTCAACAAGATCGACCGTCCGGGCGCGCGTCCTGACTGGGTTATCGACCAGATCTTCGACCTGTTCGACAACCTCGGCGCCACCGACGAGCAGCTGGACTTCCCGATCGTCTACGCCAGTGCCCTGAACGGCATTGCCGGTATGGACCACGAGAAGATGGATGACGACATGGATGCCCTGTTCCAGGCCATCGTCGACCACGTGCCGGCGCCAGTCGTCGACGCAAGCGGCCCGTTCCAGATGCAGATTTCCCAGCTGGACTACAACAGCTTCCTCGGCGTGATCGGCATCGGCCGCATCGCCCGCGGCACCATCAAGGCCAACACGCCGGTTACCGCCATTGGTGCCGACGGCAAGAAGCGCAACGGTCGTATCCTCAAGATCATGGGCCACTCCGGCCTGCAGCGCGTTGAAGTGCAGGAAGCCGAAGCGGGCGACATCGTCTGCGTATCCGGTATGGACGAGCTCTACATCTCCGACACCCTGTGCGACCAGAACAATGTCGAAGCGCTGCCGCCGCTGACCGTCGACCAGCCGACCGTGAGCATGACCTTCCAGGTCAACGACTCGCCGTTCGCCGGCAAGGAAGGCAAGTTCGTCACCAGCCGCAACATCAAGGATCGTCTGGAGAAGGAGCTGCTGCACAACGTCGCCCTGCGCGTCGAGCCGGGCGACAGCCCTGAGAAGTTCAAGGTTTCCGGTCGTGGCGAGCTGCACCTTTCGGTACTGATCGAAACCATGCGTCGTGAAGGTTTCGAGCTGGCCGTAGGCCGCCCGGAAGTGGTGATCATCGAGAACGAGGCCGGCGACAAGCAGGAGCCGTACGAGAACGTCACCATCGACATCGAGGAGCAGCACCAGGGTCCGGTGATGGAGCAGATGGGCCTGCGTAAGGGCGACCTGAGCAACATGGTTCCGGATGGCAAGGGCCGTGTACGCCTGGAATACACCATCCCGGCGCGCGGCCTGATCGGCTTCCGTAACAACTTCCTGACCATGACCTCGGGTAGCGGCATCCTGACCTCGACCTTCAGTCACTACGGCCCGATCAAGGCCGGCGAAGTGACCAACCGCCAGAACGGCGTGCTGGTTTCGATGGCTACCGGTACCGCACTGACCTACTCGCTGGAAACACTGCAGGCGCGCGGCAAGCTGTTCCTGGCGCCGGGCGACGAGATCTACGAAGGCCAGCTGTGCGGCATCAACAGCCGTGACAACGACCTGGTGCTCAACCCCACCAAGGGCAAGAAGCTCGACAACATGCGCGCTTCCGGCAAGGACGA
>DATCUN010000255.1:0-7158 GCA_036561825.1 Pseudomonas sp. | reverse complement strand
CCTGCGCCGGCCACGGCCAGCCGATGCGCGCGGTGGGAATGCCCAGGCGACGCAACGCGGCGCCGTCGGTCTGCCCGCCGAGCAGGTCGGCCTGGCCGTGCGGACGGTGCTCGATGTGCTCCCAGCCGCGCTGGCAGGACTGGATGATCCAGTTCTGCGGGTCGGTGCTACCGCCGGCCACCGAGCCGTACATCTCCCAGTCCAGGTCCAGTTCGGGACGCTGCGCCTGCAGCTCGCGGACGAAGGCGGCGAACTGCGCCTTGACCGCCGCCGGGCTGGTGCGCGGGTTGACCCGCACGTCGAAGAAGATCTCGGTGACCGCCGAGGGGAAGGCCGGGCGCTGCGGGTCGCCGCCGCGCACCCCGGCGATCCAGCCGTGCGGCTTGATCTGCCCGGAGGTGTTGCGCTCGGCGTAGTCGATGATCCAGCGCTCCAGCTCCTGGATCACCGTGGCCGCCGGCACCACCGAGCTGCGGAAGCCCGGAATGTCGCGCGGCACGCCGGCGTAGCCGAGGGTGCCGTGCACGCGCAGCTTGAACCAGGCCATGCCTGGTTCCTCGTGGTAGACCCAGTTCCACGGCTTCATGATCACCGCGAAGTCCGGCGAACCGCCGCGGTTGAGCAGATGGAACACGCCGTTGGACATGCCGGCGTGATCGCGCCCGGCGATGTCCACCGGCATGCCGCCGTCGGCCATGCCGACCAGCAGGTCGCCGATCAGCGGCACCTCGGCCTCGATCAGCGCGGTGGCCACTTCGGTCAGGGTGGCGACCATGCCCTTGGGGTTGGAGGCGCCGAGGCCGAACACCCAGTCGTCGATCATCCGCGCCGTGATCTGCATGTCGACCTCGGGCGCCTTGCCGGTGAGGATCTCCTGGGCCTCGTCGCCCTCCTCCAGGTGGGTGTCGATCGGCGAGTACAGCAGCACGCTGGCGCCGCCGCCGCTGCCGCGGCGCTCGGCCAGCACGTTGCCGCTGATCGGGCTCATCGGCTGGTAGCGCGCCGACAGACCGACCGACTCCAGGTGGCGGGCAATGAACTGGCTGGCCGCGCCGGCCGCGCCGGTCGGGCTGTGGATGTTGGTCAGCTCGAACAGCAGGTTCTGCAGGCGCTTGGGGTCGATACGCGCACAGGCCTGCTCGTACCACATCATCTGCTCGGCCGAGAACGGCACGGAAACGGTCGGTTGCATGGGGAACTCCTCAGTGGCTGGCCACAAACTGTTCGCTGAAGATGTTTTCGGCGGCGACGCCCAGCTCGATCAGCCGCGCGGTGGCGGCATTGATCATCGGCTGCGGGCCGCACAGGTAGGCAACGGTGTCCGGACTGACCACATCGCCTTCGCGCAGGGCGCTGACCGGGCTGCCGTGGTGCAGGTTGCCGGTCGGCTCGCGGTCGACGCAGATGCGCGCCTCCAGGCTCGGCAGCCACTGCTGGCGCAGCTCGATGTCGTCGAGACCGAACAGCACCTCCGGGGTGGCGCAGCCGAAGCTGAGCAGCATCGGCGGCTTCTTGCCGCCGTTCTGGCGCAGGGTGTCGATCATCGACAGGATCGGCGCCAGGCCGGTGCCGCCGGCGACGAAGATGTGCGGCGCGCGCTTGTGCTCCTCGCGCAGGAAGAACGCCCCGTACGGGCCGCGCAGGGTCAGCACCTCCTCGATCTGCGCCTTCTCCTCCAGGTAGCTGGACATCGCCCCGCCCGGCAGCAGGCGCACCAGCAACTGCAGCTTGGGCAGGTCGGCCAGGGTGCTGGACGGCGAGTAGCTGCGCAGCACGCCGAAGCCCGGCACCTCGATCTGCACGAACTGGCCGGGACGGAACTCCAGCCAGTCGCCGTCGGCCAGTTCCAGGGTCAGGCGCACCACGTTGACGGCGATGCGTTCGATGGAGTCGATGAAGGCGTGTACCTCAACGGCCACGCTGGAGCCGACCTCGCTGCCGTAGGGCACGGTGAAGGTGCAGTCCGACTGCGCCTGGCACAGGCACAGCAGGCGCTGGCCGGCGGCGTACTCGCTGGCCAGCAGCGACGAGCTGGCGCCGGCCCGGGTGCGGGCGTCGCCTTCGGCGAGCTGGGCGACGCAGCTGGAGCAGCCGCCCGAGCGGCACTGGTAGAGCAGCGGGATCTCCGCCTCGATGGCGGCATCGAGGATGCTCGCCTCGGCGGGCACGGCGAAGCTGCGGCTGACGCCGTCGGCAAAATTGACCGTGACCTGGTGGATTGCGTCTTTCATGATCGGGTGCCTCCGTCTTACAGGCATCGGCGACCAGCAGCGATGGCGTGCTGGGCACCAGGATTGGAGGGCGGCTAAACGGCCCGCCCGGTTACTGCTGACTTGCCCCGATCATAGGAAGCGACTCCCGGGCGGGCGCTCCCGCGAGTTACCGGGTTATCCCGCCAGTGCAAATTCCTGCCGCCGCAGTCGGATATCGTGACGGCCAGCAACCAGGACACACGGGGGACGCAGCGCGGACAAAAAAAGGCCCGTACCGCTGGGGTACGGGCCATGAAGGGCAGTCCTTGTCAGAAGCTGCCGGGACGAATCTTGTGCCAGTCGCTGACCTTCTGCAGCGCCATGCCGGCGCGGCACAGCACGCCCTCCCCGCCCTTGCCGGCGATGAACTGGCCGCCGATCGGCAGACCGGCCGCGGTGAAGCCGATCGGCAGGCTCAGGCACGGGTGCCCAGTGACGTTGAACGGCGCGGTGAACTGGATCAGCCGGCGGTTGGCCTCCGGGTCCTGGGCCAGCGCGCCGAGCTGTGCGTGGGTCGGCGCGGCATAGGGCTGCACCGGGGCGAGCAGCAGGTCGACCTCGTTGAGCACGCACTCCAGCTCGCCGTGGAAGCGCTGCGCGTCGAGCAGCACGCGCTGGTAGTCCATGCCGGAGAGCGCGCGGCCGCCGTCGATCAGCCGGCTCAGCGCCGGGCCGTACTCGCCGGCGCGACTCGGATAGGTGGCCGCGTGCGCCACGGCGGTCTGCACGCCGCAGTGCTTCTCCCAGTTGGCGCTCACCGCGCGGGTGTCCGGCATGCGCACGCGCAGCAGGGTGCCGCCGCCGTCGCGGATCATGGCCAGCACCTCTTCGAGGGCCTCGACGATCTCCTCATCGACGCCATCGCTCAGCCAGGCCTCGTCGATGCCGATGCGCAGGCCGCGGAACGACTCCTCGACGCTGGGGATCTCCAGGCACACGCTGGGCAGCGAGGTGGGGTCCAGCGGATCGTGGCCGGCGATGGTCGACAGCAGGAAAAGCGCGTCGCGCGCGCTGCGGGTGAGAGGTCCGACATGGTCGAGGCTGGCGGCCAGCTCGAAGGTGCCGTGGCGACTGACCCGCCCCCAGGTCGGCTTGAGGCCGGTCAGGCCGTTGGCCGCGCAGGGGAAGCGGATCGAGCCGCCGCTGTCGGTGCCCAGCGCGGCGTAGCACAGCCCGGCGGCGGTGGCCACGCCGCAGCCGCTGGACGAGGCGCCGGCCCAGTGGCCGGCGCCCCACGGATTGACCGGCGCAGTGAACGCCGGATGGTGGGTGGCGAAGGCGCCCTCGGTCATCTGCAGCTTGCCGAGCAGTACGCTGCCCGCCTCGCGCAGGCGCGTCACCACGGTGGCGTCCTGCTGCGGAATGAAATTACGGTGGATCGCCATGCCCGCCGCGGTGGGAATGCCGGCGGTATGGAACAGATCCTTCACCGCCAGCGGGATGCCGTGCAGCGGGCTGCGGCAGTGGCCACGCGCCAGCTCCTCCTCGGCCTGGCGCGCCTGCGCCAAGGCCAGCTCCGGCGTGACCCGGGCGTAGCTGTGCAGCGCGCCATCCAGCTGGTCGATGCGCGCCAGCTGGGCCTCGGTGACCTCGACCGGCGACAGCTTGCGGGTACGGATCAGCAGCGACAGTTCGTGCATCTCCAGGTAGTGCAGATCGCTGCTGCTGGTCATAAATGGCCCTCGATAAAGGTCGTGGCAAGCGCATTGAACTCGGCCGGGCATTCGCTCTGCAGGTGGTGGGCAGCGTTGCCCATCACGTGCAGGCGCGCGTCGGCGAACTGGTTGAGCATCAGCATCGGCACGTCGATGCCGCCGAACCAGTCGTGCAGTCCCCACACGATCAGCGTCGGCGCGCGCACCCGGGCGAACACCGCCATCAGGCTTTCCCGCTCGCCGAACGCACCCGGCAGGGCGAGCAGGTCACGGTAGGCCGGGGTGCAGCTGGCCTCGTAGCGCAGACGCAGGTTTTCCTCGTCGAGCTTGCGATCGTCATGCAGCTCGTAGCGGCAGATCAGCGCACGCATCTTCGCCAGGCTCGGTCCGCCATCGTCGAGGTAGTAATCGCTCATCAGGGTCGCGGCATGCTTGCTGAACAACGGCAGCGGCTGCATCACCCCGCGCACCACCGGCTGCGAACCGATCAGCAGCAGGCGGCCGACCCGCTCGGGGTGATCGGCAGCGAAACGGATCGCCACGCAACCGCCGAACGACTGGTTGACCAGATGGGCCTGGCGGATGCCCAGGGCATCCATGAAGCCCAGCAACTTGCGCGCGTGCCAGCTGAACACCGGCCCCTCGACCGCCACCATGTCGGAGCCGCCGAACTGGGGAAAGTCGAGGAAGTAGCAGGTATGGCGCGCGGCGAAGGCTTCTGCACTGAGGCGAAAGTTGCTCCAGGCGGTACTGCCGGGACCGCCGCCGTGGGTGAAGATCACCGGCAGGCTGTCGGCGGGACCGTCGACCACCCGGTAGTGCAGGCGCACGCCATCCACGGTGACGAAATGGCTGCGAGAAAAGACGTCGTTATGCATGCGACAGGCTCCCGGTTGCCCGCTGCCCGGCGTACGCGCCGGGCAGCGAAGCCCCCTTACTCTTCGATCTTCTTGACCTTGTAGCCGGGGCGATGGCCGTCGGCGGTCTGCTTGAAGATCAGGCTGAGGTCCTTGACCGAGCCCTGCACGCCGCGGCCGGGCTTGGCGATGCCGCGGTTCCAGCGCGAGGCCATCTTGCGCCAGGTGATCGGCGAGATGTCGGTGGCCACCAGTTGTTCGTCATCCCAGCCGGTGCCGTCGGCGTAGAAGTTCTGCATGGCCTCGCGGGCATACAGGTCGCAGTCGTTGAAGCCATGCAGGCACAGCGGCTCGTACACCGTCTTGTAACGGTACTCGTGCTTGGCGCGCTCCTCGGGGGTGTTGCACACGCGGACGAGGATTTCCCAGTACTCGTGGGTATCGTCGGTGATCGGCACGTACCACTCGTACTGCACCACGTGGTCCTGCGGCCAGTTCTCCACCATCAGCACGCCCGGCAGCACCACCGAGGTGCGGTAGTAGCGGCCGTTGACGCCGTCGACCTTGAGACCGAGCTCCTCGTTCTCCAGCACCGGCTGCCAGTTCTCGGTGAACATCATCTGCATCATGCCCTTCGGGCCGTTGTCGTCCTCGACCAGCTTGATGGCGTCGTCGCCGACCGGCAGCAGGCCGAGCGGCAGCACCCAGTTGTTGACGTGGACGATGCTGTTGTCCTTGTGGACGAAGATGTGCCCGTTGTCGAAGCCGTTCTCGCAGGCGATCCGCCAGTTGCCGAAGCCGGTGCGGTGCATGCCCAGCACCACCGCGTTGTCGTCGAGCACGCTCGGCGAGGCCGGCCACAGCGGGTGCGGGAAGCGGTCGCTGTTCTCCGGGAAGCGGAACGGCAGGTCGGAGGCCAGCGGCGGCACCTCCTCATCGGGGAAGTCGTCCTCGCGGACGAAGACGAAGATCATGCCGTTGACTTCGTGCACCGGGTAGGTGGTGATGCCGGTGGTGCCGACCAGCTTGTCGTCCGGGTTGGCGACGATGGTCGCCAGCTTGCCGCTCTCCAGGTCGAAGGTGAAACCGTGGTACCAGCAGGAGATGGTGCTCTTGTTGAAGCACATCGGCTTCTCGGACAGGCGCACGCCGCGGTGCAGGCACTGGTCCTTGAGGGCGAACACCTTGCCGTCGACGCGGCGCAGGACGATCGGGATACCGCAGATCTGGATGCCCTCGACCTGGTCCTCGCCCAGCTCGTGGGTGAACAGCGCCGGGTACCAGTGGTTGATGAAGCCCCAGGCGGCATCCTTGTACGGCTGGTACTGGCTCTGGGTCTTGGCGTTGTTGGCGCGGGCATCGCTGATGCCGGTCTTGACTTGGCGGCGACGGACGATCGGCTGGTCGGACATTGGAAACCCCCGGAAGGCTGACTGAAGAGTGGGTACCGCCCTGTGCGGCACCCTTGAGAGTCATCCTAAGAAGCGGGGAGCGGGCTGACGCTCCAATGACCGAGGGGGTTATCCCGGCAGTGCAGAAAATCAGTGCGGCTGGACATCCCTGTCCGTGCGCTCAGCGCGCGAGGGTTTCCGAGGGGCTTTCGCCGAAGCGGCGCTTGTAGTCGGTGGTGAAATGGCCCAGATGGCTGAAGCCCCAGCGGAAGGCCACCGCCGTGACCGTGGTGCTGCCGGCGCTGCTCTGCTGCAGCTCCTCGTGCACGCGGCGCAGGCGCACCTCCTTCAGGTACAGCATCGGCGAGGTGTTGCGGAAGCGGCGGAAACCGGCGAACAGCGAGCGGCTGCTGACGCCGACGTGCTCGGCCATCTCGACGATGGAGATCGCCTCGTGGGCGTGCTCCTCGATGTAGCGCTCCACCCGCTTGACGAAGGACGGCGCGATGGAATGCCCCTCTTCGCTGCAGAGTTCGGCGCTGTAGTTGTTGGGCTGGCAGGTCAGCAGCGCGGTGACCATCGCCTGCTCGAACTGCGCGGCGAGCAGCGGCGGCAGGCTGCCCTCGTCGTGGGACAGGTTGTCGTAGATCCAGCCGACCATACGCATCCAGCGCTGCCCTTCCGCGGTATCCAGCGGCATGTCCGGCTTGAACTCCACCGGCTTGGTCAGGGTGCGCCCCAGGTGCTGCTGGCAGATGCGCTCGAGCAGGCTGCGATCGACGCGCATGATCAGTTTTTCGGTGTCCTTGTGATGGTGGATGCGGCACGGCAGGTGGGCGTTGAGCACCGTGGCCTGGCTGGGTGTCGAGCAAATCTGCCGGCTGCCGAACTCGATCACCTCCTGGCCGCGGATCGGCATCATGACCAGAGAAAAGGTGTCGAGCACGCCGGGGTCGATGGTGATGTCGCTGCCGTAGCTCATGCGCCCCACGCCGATGCCGCC
>DATCUN010000254.1:0-1753 GCA_036561825.1 Pseudomonas sp. | reverse complement strand
TAAGGGGCATCCCTTTCAAGGTGTTGTCCCCGCAGCCTGTTTGAGGACACGAGCGGTGGACAGCTGCTTGCGAGCCACAGCGCCAGCCACGTATCCCCCAGGCTTTTCCTTCTTGGGGCCGCGCTTGGCCGTGGCAACACTGCGCGGGTTGACCTTCCCTGCCAGGCGCAGCAGATGCTGCGCAACCTCCTCGCCTGACGCCTCGCACCACGGTTGCCACACCTCAGATGGCAGCGCAATGAGCATGCCCTGGTAGTCGCTGGCCACATGCACGCCCAGGTGATAGCTCGAAACATCCAGACCAGGCGCTCGCTCGCAGTGCGCCTGCTCCACGCAGCGCTTGAGTAGCGCCAACACGTTGAACGCCAGCACTGCTGCAGCAAACCCCAGCAGCGCCGCACGCGGGTGGCCCAAGGTCCGGATCTCGCTGTGCAGCACCGATTCGAGCCGTCCGAACAAGCCCTCGATGCGCCAGCGCTTGCGGTACAACTGCGCAATGGTGGCCGCGTCGATGCTCGCCGGCAGGTTGCTCCACAAGGCAATGCTTTGGTCACCCGCTTCGGTGGGCACCTGCAACTGGATCTCGATGCGGCGCCAGGACGGCGGGGCGACCACCGTCTCCTGGGTGGCCGCCAGCTCAATGGCTTGCTCACGCACCTGCCCGGTCTCTGTGGGCACGGCTTGGCTCCAGGGGCCGGTCTTGTCCAACTTCGGATGCCTGGCGTGCTCACGCACGATAAAGCCCGCTTGGCGCTGTTGCCAGCCCTGCAGTAGGGTGCGGGTGCAAAAGTGGCGGTCGGCAATCCACACCTGGCCCTGCTGGGCCTGCTGCAGCAAGGTGGCCGCGCCTACGCGTTCGCTCTCGTGCGCGTCCTCGCAGGCCAGGATGTCCGTGACCAGGGCGCTGTCGGGGTCGTAGACCACCAGCGTGTGGCCCGGCATGGCCGCTCCCCGGTGCGAGCGCAGTGGCGCCAGGCGTTTGTCACTGGCTGGCAAATGGTTGCCATCGAGGATGCGCAGTTGCCAGCCCTGCAGGCTGGGCTGGCTGCCTACCGCAGCAACCACCGGCTCCAGGCGAGCCGCGCTGCCTTGCACCAGAGCCCGCAGCACCTGGGGTTCTGTGCGCTTGACCTTGTCGTACAGCGCCGCCAGCGTGACGGGCAACTGCGCCATCTTCTTGGCCGCCGCGTGCAGCGAGGGGCGCAGCCCCAGGCTCACCAGCATCATCAGCTCCACCACGCTGGAGAACAGCAACTCGCGAGGATACTGGCGTTGGCGGCTGGTCTGGAACACTTCATCCACCCAGCTCGCCGGCAAGGCATGCTCCAACGCCGCCCGGGTCATCACGCTCACCGGCGCATGGCTCTCAAACCTCTCCAAGACTTCTTTCCACATCCGCAGCTCTCCCGCTGTGGGGCGCAGGTTACTGCTGCGGGATCAGGGGCAACACCTTGAAAGAGATGGCTCTTAGTAGAGGGTTGGGTAATCGGTGTAGCCGGCGGCGGCGCCGCCATAGAAGGTGGCGCTGTCGGGCTTGTTCAGGGGTGCGTTCTTTTCCAGCCGGGCCACCAGGTCGGGGTTGGCAATGAAGGGTCGGCCAAAGGCCACGATATCGGCGCCGGCGGCCACGGCGGCTTCGGCCAGGGGGCGGTCGTAGGCATTGTTCACCATCCAGGCCCCCTTGCCGCCGGCCTTGCGGTACACGGCCTTGAGGGCGGCATAGTCAAAGGGACGGTCGGGCAGTTCACGGGGG
>DATCUN010000253.1:0-5435 GCA_036561825.1 Pseudomonas sp. | reverse complement strand
GTGGCAGTGCCTGGCCTTCCTGCGGGCGCCGGCCGAGCGCCAGGCGGCCCCGGTCTGGCGGCAGACCTTCCTGCTCGGCGTTGCCGCCTCGGGCATCACCCTGGCGCTGGTCAGCGTGCTGCTGGTCCCGCTGGCCGCGCCGCTGCTGCAGGCGTTGATCTGCGGCCTGCTGGCGGCGGCGATCATCTCCGCCAGCGTCGCCTATGCCGCCAGCCTGCGCGCCTTTCTGGCCTTCGCCGTGCCCGGCCTGCTGCCTTCCAGCCTGTACCTGCTCGCTGGCGACGACGTCCGCCTGCAGGGCTGGGGCGTGTTCGGCCTGATCCTGCTGGCGGCGTTGCTGGTCAGCGCCTGGCAGATCAATCGCGGCGCGCGCAGCAACCTGCTGCAGCGTTTCCAGAACCAGTCGCTGCAGGATTTCCAGGAGCAGGCCCGGCGCGCCGCCGCTCGGCTGAACCGCGAGCTGGCCAGCGAGGTGCGCCAGCGCCAGGCGGTCGAGGAGGAGCTGCGCGCCGCGCAGCGCGCCCTGGAGCAGCGGATCAGCGAGGGCAGCCAGGCGCTCAGCGCCAGCGAGCGGGCGCGCCGGGAAGAAGAGGCGCAGCGCCTGTACCTGACCCATTACGACGCCCTGACCGGGCTGGCCAACCGCGGCCTGCTGCTCGAACGCCTCGACGCCGTCGCCCGGCGCAGCGGCGAGCCGGGTCAGGAGCTGGCCATGCTGCACCTCGACCTGGATCGCTTCAACCGGGTCAGTGCCAGCCTCGGCCAGCACCTGGCCGACGCCATCCTCGTCGAGCTGGCGCAACGCCTGATTCGCAGCGTGCCGCAGGCCGACACCATCGCGCGGATCGCGGTGGACGAGTTCGTCATCCTGCTCGGCGGCGGTAGCGGCGCCGACGAGCTGGAAGCGCTGGCGCGGCGCCTGCTGGCCGAGTTGCGCCAGGGGGTGACGGTCGACGGCCACGAAGTGGTGGTCAGCGCCTCGCTGGGCATCGCCCGGCTGTCCGCCGCCGGCGACGTGGCCGCGCTGTTCGGCCAGGCGAGCGTGGCCATGCGCCACGCCAAGCAGCTGGGTGGCAACAACGTGCAGTTCTATCGCGACAGCCTGCAGGCCAGCAGCCGCGAACGCCTGCTGCTCGAGGCCCAGCTGGACAAGGCGCTCGACAAGGGCCAGCTGGAGGTGTTCTACCAGCCCAAGCTGACCCTCAGCTCGGATCGCCTGCTGGGGGCCGAGGCGCTGGTGCGCTGGCGCCATCCGCAGTTCGGCCTGGTGTCGCCGGCCAGCTTCATCGGCCTGGCCGAGGAAACCGGGCAGATCCATGCCATCGGCGAATTCGTCCTGCGCCAGGCCTGCACCCAGGCGAGCGCCTGGCAGTCGGTCGGGCGGGCCGAGGTGCGTGTGTCGGTGAACATCTCCATGCAGCAGCTGCGCCAGGGCGACTTCGTCGCGCGGGTCGCCGCGGTACTGGCCGAGACCGGCCTGCCGGCCGCGCTGCTGGAGCTGGAGCTGACCGAGAGCCAGCTGTCGGACAACGTCGAGGATGTGGCCGCGTTGTTCCGCCAGCTGCGCGGGCTGGGCGTGCGCCTGGCGATCGACGACTTCGGCACCGGCTATTCCTCGCTCGGCTACCTCAAGCACCTGCCGGTGGATGTGGTGAAGATCGACCAGACCTTCATCCGCGAGCTGGACGGCAGCGA
Source organism: Pseudomonas sp. (assembly GCA_036561825.1). Classification (GTDB taxonomy): domain Bacteria; phylum Pseudomonadota; class Gammaproteobacteria; order Pseudomonadales; family Pseudomonadaceae; genus Geopseudomonas. Next base: position 3,740 of record DATCUN010000253.1, on the reverse strand, counting down.
GACGGGCGGCGACGCGGCGATCACCCGGGCGATCATCGTCATGGCCCACAGCCTGGGCCTGGAGGTGGTGGCCGAGGGCGTCGAGGAGGTGGCGCAGCTGGACTTCCTGCGCGCCCACGGCTGCGACGAGATCCAGGGCTACCTGTTCAGCCGGCCGGTGGAAGCCCCGGCGATGACCGAACTGCTGCGCGCCCGGGCGGCCTGAGGGCGGGTTTGGCGCCTGAATATGGCGTGGGCGGTGCTGGGATCTCAGGCCGTAGTGGGCAACTCGCGCAGCGATTGCCCACCCTCAGGTGTCTGGCCGTGGCGCGGAGGGCAGGTAGAAAACCGCTGCGCGGGTTTTCTACCCTACGGCTGCACAGGTGCGCCTGATTGCGGTGAAAACGCCCTCAGCCGCGGGTGCTGCTGCCGTCCAGGTGACGCATCAGCAGCGCCAGGTTGAGGTCGACCTCGGCCGGCACCGGCAGGTAGACGATGTGGCCGTCGCCCGGCGCCACCTGGCTGGCTTCGCCCTTCTTGTTGAGCAGGTGCTCGAGGCGGAAGTTGAGGTTGCCCTGCGGGGTCATCAGCTCGAGCAGGTCGCCGACCTGGAAGCGGTTCTTCACCGCCACCTCGGCCAGGCCGTCCTTGCGCACCCCGGTGAACTCGCCGACGAACTGCTGGCGTTCGGACAGCGAGTAGCCGTGCTGGTAGTTCTGGTACTCGTCGTGGACGTGGCGGCGCAGGAAGCCCTCGGTGTAGCCGCGGTGGGCCAGTGATTCGAGGGTGTCCATCAGCGACATGTCGAACGGCCGCCCGGCCACCGCGTCGTCGATCGCCTTGCGGTACACCTGCGCGGTGCGCGCCACGTAGTAGTGGCTCTTGGTGCGGCCCTCGATCTTCAGCGAGTGCACGCCCATCTTGGTCAGGCGCTCGACGTGCTGCACCGCGCGCAGGTCCTTGGAGTTCATGATGTAGGTGCCGTGCTCGTCCTCGAACGCCTCCATGTACTCGCCGGGCCGGTTGCTCTCTTCCAGCAGCATCACCTGGTCGGTGGGGGCACCTTCACCGAGGGTCGGCTCGACCTGCACCACGGGAATCGGCTCATGGACGTGGACCACGTTGCCCAGCTCGTCCTCCTTGCCCTCATGCACCTTGTACTCCCAGCGGCAGGCGTTGGTGCAGGAGCCCTGGTTGGGGTCGCGCTTGTTGAGGTAGCCGGACAGCAGGCAGCGCCCGGAGTAGGCCATGCACAGCGCGCCGTGGACGAACACCTCCAGCTCGATGCTCGGCACCTGCTCGCGGATCTCGCCGATCTCCTCCAGCGACAGCTCGCGGGAGAGGATGATGCGGCTGACGCCGATGCGCCGCCAGAACTCCACCGACGCCCAGTTCACCGCGTTGGCCTGCACCGACAGGTGGATGACCTGCTGCGGGAAGTGGTCGCGCACCAGCATGATCAGTCCCGGATCGGACATGATCAGCGCATCCGGGCCCATCGCCACTACCGGCTCGAGATCCTTGATGAAGGTCTTCAGCTTGGCGTTGTGCGGGGCGATGTTGACCACCACGTAGAACTTCTTGCCCTGCGCGTGGGCTTCGTCGATGCCCAGCTTGAGGTTGGCGTGGTCGAACTCGTTGTTGCGCACCCGCAGGCTGTAGCGCGGCTGCCCGGCGTACACCGCGTCGGCGCCGTAGGCGAAGGCGTAGCGCATGCTTTTCAGCGTGCCGGCGGGAGAGAGCAGTTCGGGACGGAAGGCGGTGGTCATGGCGCGGCGACTCGCAAGGCGTACACAAAGTGCGCGATTTTACTGCGGATTGCCCAGGAATGCGCGACTGCTGGGCGGGCGGCCAGAGCAATCGCACGAACACGGTAGGAGCCAGCTTGCTGGCGATTTTCCGCTGCAATCAAAGGATCGCCAGCAAGCTGGCTCCTACGGAAGCTGATCCCGGCAGGGCTTGATTTGCCCCGGACTGCCGCCGGACGGCTTCAGGCGATGGCCCTGGGCCGGGTGGCCAGCTTGCCTTGCCACCGATGGCCGCATAGAGTGCCGCCCCCTTGATCGCCTACAGGGAACGCGTTGATGAGCAACTCGGCTGCAAAGAAGCTGCTGGCACTGGTTTCGCTGCTGGTGTCGGCCCTGCTCGCCATCGTCTTCACCGACATCCAGCCCCCCGCCACCTTCCAGGATGCCAAGCAGCTCGCCTGGGAAGTCCATGCCGACAATCCGCGCACCTTTTACTGCGGCTGCCGCTACCAGGGCAATCGCGTCGACCTCGCCAGCTGTGGCTACCAGCCGCGCAAGAACCGCCAGCGCGCCAGCCGGGTCGAGTGGGAGCATGTGGTGCCGGCGTGGGTGATCGGCCACCAGCGCCAGTGCTGGAAGCAGGGTGGACGCGACCACTGCAGCGCCAACGACCCGCTGTTCGCCCGCGCCGAGGCCGACCTGCACAACCTGATGCCGGCGATCGGCGAGGTCAACGGCGACCGCAGCAACTATCCGTTCGGCATGCTCAACGCCAAGCCCCACCAGTACGGCCGGTGCCAGGTGGTGGTCGATTTCGCGGCGCGCAAGGTCATGCCCCGCGAGGAGATCCGCGGGACCATCGCGCGCACCTACCTGTACATGCACGAGCGCTACCAGCTGCGCATGTCGAAGCAGGACCGGCAGCTGTATGGTGCCTGGGACCGCATGTACCCGGTCACCGAGCAGGAGCGCCGGCGCAACCAGGCCATCGCCTGCCGGATGGGCTGGGGCAATCCCCACGTCGGCGCCGTCGACCTGAGGCAGTGCGGCATCGCCAGCCAGTTGCGCGGGGTGGTCGCCGGTGCCCTGGGCAGCGCCAAGGGCCTGCCGCTGGAGCAGGTGGGCGAGGTCGTGATGGGGCTGCTCAGGCGCTGAGCATCGCCGAGGGCGTGCCGGCGACAGCGGCAGGCAGATCGGGGCTGGCGAGACCAGGACTGGCGGGCCAGCCCTGGTCCAGGGTTCAGGCCAGGACGCCGGGCGTGCCGCTCGGGCTGGCCTTCGGGTCCTCGCCGAAACGGTTGTCGCCAGCGCTACCCTGCAGGCACATGAACACCAGAAACACGATCGCGCCGATCACCGGAATCAGGCAGATGAGCATCCACCAGGCGCTGCGGTCGGTGTCATGCAGGCGGCGGGCGGAGAGCGCAAGGTTGGGGATAAGCAGTGCCAGCGTGTAGATGGCGCCGAGCAGACCCACACCAGACTCGGCACTGAAGGTGCCGGTCAGGCCGTCGATGATGGCCAGCGCGATGTACGCCACAAGGTTCACCAGAAAGAACATCCAGTATTCCTTGCGCCGCGCGCGGCCCGTGAACGTCCCGTACTTCTTGAGAACTGCTAAATACCATTCCATGGGTGATGACTCCCAACCACTGTGAGTGTGCGCGGCCTTGGCCGCATCCGGCAGACGTTGTGCTTCCTGCTCCAGCAGCATAGCGGTGCCCCGCGAGATCTTGAAGACTGCATGCACGCCGCTGTCGACTAGCGCCGCAATTTCGCCGACTCGCCAAAGCGTGAGGTGTGCTGCGCGCCGGCCTGGCTGTCGCGAACGCCCAGGGTCGATCCGCAGGCCGATGCGGCGCTGCTGGGGCGGTTGCGCGGGAAGGGGTTCGAGGTCGACAGGCTGCCGGTAATGCAGCAGGCGTAGCGGAAGGCGAGCGGGGCTTGCTGGAGAGGCGAGGGCAGGACACTCCCCGCCAAGTGGCGGGGAGGCGGCAAGGCAGACCGTCAGGC
>DATCUN010000252.1:0-16164 GCA_036561825.1 Pseudomonas sp. | reverse complement strand
CGAGCCGCAGCGCCTCGGCCATCCCGGCCATCCACGCCGGAGCCAGCATGTCGGCGGCGGCAGCCACCGTCGCGGGTTGCGCCGTGCCGGCGAAGACGGCTTCGCGCTGACGCTCGGCCCGGATCAGCCCGCGCATCACGTGTGCCGTGCTGTCGAACTCCTTCGACAGGCCGGCCCAGGTCTGCAGCTGCCTGAGCGCGCGGTCCCAATGGCCCAGCACGCACAGCAGCTCGAACAGGAGCCAGCGGGACCGGGGGGCCTGCGGTTGAGCGCGCACGTCGGCTTCGGCGTGGCCGAGCGACTCCTGCAGGGACCGAGCATGCGACCAGTTGCGGAAGGATTCGGACCCGAAGGGGCTGTCGGGCGGAGGGTTGGCGAGGCTCATGGTTCTTGGCGGTCTTGGGGTTCGTCGGTTTCGTGAGGCTGAGGAGAGCGTCCAAGACGTAGCGCCCGGGAGGCATCGCTGGTCTCGGGCCGCGTGGCCCCGAGCTGCATGTGGCTGTCCGGCGACAGGTGGTGGTGCTCCTGCCGTGTCAGGCTGGGCATCGCCGCGACGGTCTTGCGCGCGAGTTCCGGTGCGAACAGGTGCAGGATCTCTTCGTCGTCGCGTCCAGCGAGTTGCATCGGCTTGCCCAGCGGGTCGAAGCCCTCGATCACCCGGTCGATGGGATCGCGCGGGTTGAAGATATCTCGCACCATCGGAATGGTTCCGCCCCGCTGGACGAGATCGTCCATCGAGGGCGCGGCCGCACCGCCGCGTGTCAGCAGGCCCTCCCAATCGGTACGGCCCGCGAGCTGCGTCGGGTCGCGCGCCACGCGCACGAACTCCTCGCGCAATTCGGCGAACAGCGCTTCTTCGCGCATGGCGGCGGAGGGTTGGCCGGCCAGGATCGGGGCGCGGTCCGCGGGGGCACCGTCGTCCAACGGCTGCGGCAGGCGCCGGTCGCGGCTTCGTCGCGGTGCCGGGTCTTCCCCCAGCAGTTCGGCCAGCGGGTCGACGGCCGGCAGGGCCTCGGCACCTTCGATGTCCAGCACGCCAAAGGGGTCGTCACCGGCCGGTGGCGTACGCTGCGCACCGGTTTGCTGCGTCGGTAGGGCGAGGTCGCGCAGATCGAAGTCGACGGCGTCGGCCGCCGCATCCGGCGACACCCGTGGCACGGCCTGGTGCACCGCCTGCGGCACCATCGCGGGGGCCGTCGGAGCGGCCGGCATCGCCTCCGCCGTGGCCGACTCCACCTGAAGGCGCAGCAACGCCAGTTCCAGCATGTCGCCGGCGGCGATGGCGACGGAGGTCGACGCCAGGACCCGGACCCCGTTCAGCGCGCAGACGAGTGCATGGCTCTCGTTGACCAGCTGCCACGCATCGCCCGCCGGGACAATGCGGCACCGGTTCGCCAAACGCCACTGCGTGTCGTTGAGCCGCTCGCCGCCCAGCTCCAGCGCATCAGCCAGACCGCGGCCTTCCGGCGGCACCGGTAGAAGCAGATCGACGGCGTCTCCATGGCTGCGGACCAGCCGCAGGCGAATGGGCGCCGGGATGCCGATGGCGCTCATGGGGACCTCCGCCACAAGCCGGACAGCTGGTGGGCTGCATTGACGAAACCGCCCGCTGCGTCCTGCTGCCAGAAGGCGCTGTCGGCGCGGGGCTTGAACAGGCGCCGCGGCCAGTCGGCCCAGGGCAGAAAGCGCACACCGCTCAGCCGCGTCGCGGCATCGTCCCGGTGCGCGGCGCCGGAGAGTTGCGCCAGCATGTCGGCCGCCAGGGCGTTGCGCTGCGCAAGGTGCGCGGGCGACGGTGGACGAGGTCGCCACACATCGCGCCAGGTCGGCGCATGCAGCCGCCAGAGCGCCTGCACCGTTCGCTCGAGCGCCGCCATCTCGGCCACGCGCGCCGCGCCGGTGTGGCGATCGACGCCACGCGCCAGCCAGAAAAGCCAGTCGCCAGGCCACGACTCGTCGTGTGCGAAATGCCGTTCGACCCAACGCGGATGTGCGCACTGGTACACCAGCAGCGCGTGGCGCCGCCCCACCTTGTCGCACGAGGGCGCGATCACGCCCACCACGAAGCGGCGCGGCGCGAAGGCCAGGGTGCCCGGCGTCAGGACGAAGGCCGCAGGCAGCACTGCGGCGTCGGAGGCGCCGAACGTGTCGCCCTGCTGCGCCAGCCATGGCCGCCAGCCTTCGCTCTCGCCATGCCGCATGCCGCTGCGCACGAAGTCGGCATACGCGGGCAGCTTGCCCCAGATGGCGGGCGGCGTGATCAGGCAGGAAGCGATCAGGGCCTGGCGCATCGCGGCCTCCGGTTCATGCCGAGCGCCCCGGGCAGCGGAATCCCTTGAGCAGGTCGCTGTTCAGGGGGTTGGGCTGCGAGCCGGAACTGAGGTCGAGCAGCGCCTTGCGGCCGTCGAAGCTGAACTCGACGGTGGCGCGGCCCGGCGTGGCGCCCACGACGATGCGCCCCTTGTCGAGCAGCCGGAACAGGGCCCACGGGCCACTCGTCGAAACCGTCGACGTGGCGCCCGAGATCCTCGGGTTGGCCGCCAGTTCCGCCATCGATCCGCCGCGCGGCCCCGGCCAGTTGACGGTGAAGGACTGCACCGGTCCGTGGATGTAGCGTTGGCCCTGGCCGTCGATGTCCATCACGAGGTCGGTGATGGTGGGATCGAGGTCGAGCACCTTCATGTCGACCTTCCAGCCGAGCTTGCGCCCGCCCGCCTCCCGGAAGAACAGGTCGCGGATCTGCTGGGCCCGATAGAACGCGTCCAGGTTCGGGCCGCTCTGCGCCAGCAGCTTGAGCAGTTCGCCCAGCAGCGTGGGGCCGGTTGCCACCGGCGCCGGCGGTGTGCCGGCGGCGATGTTCTCAGCACCCACCATCGCATTGGCCGTGTCGGGGTTCTTGTAGCGCCAGGGCCGCACGCTCGTGTCGACGAAGGGCTGCAGGTACTTGGTGAAGAACTCGTCCGCCGCACCGCCCACCGCGAAGACCTGCGCGAAGTCCTCGACGGCGGCATCCTGGCTCACCGCCGCCAGCGGATAGCGGCCTTCGACGCCGCGCTTGCACGGCTCGCTGACCTGCATCGCCATCAGCCCCATGATCCGGTCGAGTTGCAGCTGCGCCTGCTTGCGCAGGATGTCCTGCGACCCCAGAACGACCTTGTCGCCGCCGCTGGTGGCCAGGGCGGTCAGCACCTCGCGAAAGGGCGCCGGCAACTTGCCGGCCTCCAGCTTCAGGCGCGCACCCACCTCGGCGCCGCCGGGCGGCAGGCTGCCCGCGGTGAGCGCGGTGTCCGCCACCACCAGCAGCGTGTAGAACTCGTTGATCAGGCCGGAGATGGCTTCGAGGCCGGGCTTGGCCGTGAGTGCGCCCGCACCCGACGTCAGCGCGATGTCGGGCTGCCCGGTGACCACCTCCCGCAGTGCCGCGAAGCGGTCGTCCACGAGCTGCTTCTCGAGCCGCTCTTCGCGCCGGATGCCCAGCGACTTACCAATCTCGCGCGTCTTCTTGTCGAGTTCGTCCGTGGCCTTGTCGAAGAAACTCTTGTCTTCCGGCGCGCGGCTGGCGAGCGGACGGGAAAGCGTCGTCTCGCGCGCGGCGGCACGGGCCAGCCGCGCAAGCGGCGAATCGGGGGCCGCGAACTGGCGCAGCACGCTCAGGTCGAAGCCCAGGCTGGTGCCGGAGGCGTCGCCGCCGCCGACCGTCCGGATCGACGCCAGGAAGCTCTCCCAGTGCTGCGCGTACTCGTTGAGATACTGGCGGCGGATGTCGTCCAGCAAGGGGTTGTCCTGCAGCCGGGCGGCGGCGTCCGCCGTTTTCCCGGAATCGAGCGCGAAGGCCGGCGTCACGCCGCCGCGCCCCATGACCCAGGTGTCGTCCTCCAGCGCATGGGCGACGAACTCCGGCAGGCGCTTGTTGAAAAGGTCGTGATAGCCGTCGTAGGTGAAGAGCCCCGGCACGCCCTTCTCCAGCGGCAGGCCACCCTGGCGCGAGAACACCGTGCCGACCTGCGGACCGACGGCACGCACCAGCGTGAACTCCTGCGGCGCCTCGGGCGCCATCGCCGTCTTCGCGCGCTCGTACACCCGCTGCGTGGAAGTGTGGCCGTCCAGGAAGTTCTGAACCTCGCGCACCAGCGCCTCGTTCGGCAGCGAGGCGGCCTGCACGGGCCGCGCGCCGGAGAAGAGCCGCTCCACATGCCCCACCATGGACGCCCGCCCGCCGAAGATCGCGGCACTGTCCGCGGTCTCCCAGTCCTTCAGCACCCAGTTGCGGACGTCGCGCGCGCCGCCCTCCTGCATGTAGCGCGCCTTGTCGTGCAGCAGCTTGTACACGCGCAGGGTTTCGTAGGCGGTCTTGGCATCGCCGTCCTTCACGCTCGTCGCCAGCACGGTCTCCATGCGCTGGAGGATGGGCGGCAGCAGCATGTGGTCCTGCAACTGCGCATAGGTCTCGGCGGAGGCGTCAAGGATCGGCGGCACCGTGTACAGGCCGTACAGATAGCTGCCCGGCGGGTTATCGACATCCAACCCCGCATAGCCGGGCAGTTCGCGCGCGGCATGGAGCACGTCGGGGACGCCGGTCGGCTTGAAGTCGGCGAAGAGACTGCGCACCTGCTCGCCAAGAACCTGCACGCGCGCGCTCACCGTGTCGAGGTAGCGGCGGTTGTTGCCGAAGCTCAGCGCCAGCGCGCCGACGAGCCAGAGGAAGACGGCGACAGCCAGCACGTGGCCCAGCAGGTGAACGACGCGGAACCTCCTTTCCCAGCCCAGATTCGGGCGCACCAGATGCGCCTCGGGCACGATCACCTTGGTCAGCACGTCCTGCAGGAAGAAGCCCTGGTGCGCGGTCGGGGTCTTGGCGTCGGCCCGCTTGCGCTCGCTCTTTTCCTCGTTGCCCGACTGATCCTCGCGCGATCCAGAAAAGCTGCGCGCGAGACGCTCCAGCAGCGTGTCGGGGTTGGCCGCCAGCTCGGCATCGGCCTGCGCGCCGCTGGTGAAGTACACGCCGCGCAAGGTGTGGTGCAGCTGCGTGCCGTCGAAGCGGGAGTCGAGAAAGATCTCGTCGATCATCTGCGCCAGCGGCATCGAGAGGCCCGCCAGCTCCTGCGGCAGCGCGAAGAGCCTGCGCCGGCGGTCCACGTCGAACTCCTCGCTCAGCCGGGCGCGCAGGCCGGCGGCAAGACGGTCCTTGAGCAGCGCCAGTTCCGCGCCGACCTGCTCGCGCAGCGCCTGGCGGTTGCCGGCGATATCGGCGGCCTTGGCACCGGCCGTGCGCTGATAAGGCAGCGTGAAGCCCCAAGCCTGGGTGCGGCCTTCGCTGGTGAGGGACTGGAAGTACTCCTTGAAGCCCTTGAGCAGGTCCATCTTGGTGACGATCACGTAGACCGGGAAGCGGATGCCCAGCTCCTGCCGCAGTTCCGCCAGGCGATCACGTATCAGCTCGGCCTGCGCCGAGCGCTCGATGTCCGTCGGCGCCAACAGCTCGGCCGCGTTCAGCGCGACGATCACGCCGTTGATGGGCGCGCGGGTGCGGTGCTTGCGCAGCAGGCCCAGGAAGCCTCGCCATTCGGCGAGGTCCTTCTCGGGAGCGATCTCCTGGGTGGTGTAGCGGCCGGCGGTGTCGATCAGCACCGCTTCGTTGGAGAACCACCAGTCGCAATGCACCGTGCCGACCGGCGACTTCAGCGCCATGCTTTTCGAGGCATTGCCCATCTGCCGCATCGCCGGGAACTGGAGTCCTGAATTCAGAAGGGCCGTCGTCTTGCCCGCACCGGAACTGCCGACGATCATGTACCAGGGCAGCTCGTAGAGGTAGCGCTTGCCCTCGAAGATCCGCCGCCAGACGCCGCCCCGGCTGCGCAGGCTCCTGAGTTGCGACATGGCGCTGCGCACGGTGGTCGCGACGGTCTTGAGCCCCACCTGGGCCTCCTGGTCCTTTTCGTCGCGCTTGCCGAAGCTGAGGATCTTCTTGATCAGCTTGTCGTCAGCCTGCAGCGCCTGCCACAGCAGATAGAGACCGTAGATTGCATAGATCACCAGGATCGCCACGATCACCGCCACGCGCACGCTCACCGCCGCCAGCGGCTTGGCGGTGCCCACCGACAACAGCGGACCGGCATGCCAGATCAGCAGGCAGACGGCCGGCACGCCTACCACGCCGAAGGTCCACGAAGCGAGCCAGACGATGGCGAACGCCAGCAGCAGCACGATGAGGGCGACGCGCACGCCGACGGAGGCCAGCGGCCGCAGGCCATTGACCGCGAGCAGCGGGCCGATGAACCACACGGCCAGCGCCACCAGCAGCACGGCCAGGAAGGCGAGCATCTGCCGCGAGAAAAAGAAACTCAGAAAATTCTTGAGGTATTGCATGAAGACTCCCTGGGCACGCGCTCAGCGCGTGCCTTGCGTGACGACGATGTCTACGCGGCGGTTGCGCGCCCGCCCCGCCGCCGTCGCGTTGTCGGCGATCGGCACCGTGTCGCCACGGCCCTCGATCTTCAGCCGCGAGGGCGAGACGCCCTTGTCCTGCAGCACCTGCGCCACGGCGTCCGCGCGCTTCTCGCTCAGCACATGGTTGTCGGGGAACTCGCGCGTTTTGATCGGCCGGTTGTCGGAATGCCCGATCACCTGCACCGTGCCCGCGACCTGGTTGATCTCGTCGGCCACCTTGGCCAGCACCGGCACGCTCCTGGCGCTCAGCCGCGCCTGGCCCGGCACGAACATGTCGTCGCCCTTGAAGGTGACCGCGCTGTGGCGCTCGTCCTCGTCGACGCTCACCGTGCCGCGCGCGATCTCGGCGCTGAGCAGTTCCTTCAAGCGCAGCGGCTTGGCGGGCGGTACGGGCGGCGGCCGCATCTGGCCGATGGCCGCGATGCGCTGCTGCACGTCCTCGCTGGTGTGCAGCAGCCGGTACTTGTACCAGGCGAACAAGCCGAGCAGCGCCAGCGCCAGCAACGCGACCGTGACCCACACGGGAATGCTGCGCAGCAGCCGGAACTTGCCCGCGCCCTCGCCCTTCCAGTGCGGCGAGAGCTCGGTGGGCACATCGCCGCGCGCGGCGACGAGCATCGTCAGCAGTCGATGGCGGATCGTCTCGAGCTGGCGCCGGCCATTCGTCTCGGTGCTGAAGCGCCCCTCGAAGCCGAGCCCGAGGATCTGGTACAGCAACTCGAGCAGGTCGGTGTGCTCCTGCGGGCTCGCGGCCAGGCGCCCCACCAGCAGGAAGAACTTGTCGCCGCCCTTGGTGTCGCCGTGGAACCCCGACGCCAGCTGCTGCACGGCCCAGACCCCCGCGCCACCGTCCTTGCCGCCGCCACCCCATTCGGTGCTGTTGGCCGCCTCGTCGAGCGCGGTGCACAACGCGTAGCTCGCGGCCACCACATGCTCGTGCTTGATCTGTGCATCGCTGCAGAGTTTCTGGAACGTGGTCACCTCGCGCTCGAGCAGGCGGTGCAGCACCGGGACAAGGTCGACATCGAGGTGCGCAGGCATGTCCGCCAATGCACGCAGCAGGGGCTGCGCCGCTTCGAGCAGCGGGTTCTGCGCTGCCTTCACGGCGGCCAGGCGCTGCTGCACCGGGGGTTCGGGTGCGAGGGTGTAGATCGGTGCGTCCATCGGGTCATCGACCACAGCGCCGGTTGTCGCAGGGTCGTTCCCATGGATGGTCGAATCGAAGGAGTCAGGAATAGCGGCGCTCATGGATATCGCTCGGTGGAAAAGAATGAGGTCGGTCCACAGCGCGTGAGCAGGACTTGCTGGCCGCGCCGGAGGTCGATGCGTGGGATGGCCATGCCGTCAGCTCCGGTCGAAGATGCGCCGATAGCGCACATGGCCGCCCAACTCGCGCCGGGTCTTGTTGGTGACCATTCGCACCGCCACGCTCGTGGTCAGGTCTTCCATCGCCAGCAATTGCTCGCGGTCGGCATCGGTCATCACGGGAAAGGCGCCGTCGTGCGCTTTCTGGTACTCGTAGATCCTGCGCTCCAGGTCCGACAGCGACCAGGTCTCGGCCGCTTCGTCCTGCGCCGGGGTCGCGTTGCGCACCGCCCCCACCCGCTTCAAGTTCTCGCGATTGATCCGTTCGAGTTCGACTTTCTGGCGGATCTTCCGGATCCGCTGCTGCTTGTCGTAGTCCGTGACCGGCCCCGCCATGTAGAACGACGCATGCGAGTCGTGCACCATCTGGTCGAAGAAGCGGTCGACGTCCTTGGGCACCTGTGGGGGCTTTCGGCTGAGGAACTCCGTTCGCACACGCAGGAAGTCGCTCTCGACCAGTCTGAGGGCCGGCGGCTCGTCCGGCGTGCGCGCGTCGGATTGGGCCCGCCGCAGCGCCTCGTTCACATCGGACATGAAGTCGCCTTCGCTCTCATGCATGTCGATGCGATCCTGTGGGTCGGCCAGGGTGTAGCAGGGCAGCGCCTTCACCCGGCCCTCGTACTGAATGCGCCATTGCCAGTAGTGCTGCATGTGGCCGTGCAACGCGTTCTCGATGGAGCCGCCCACATCGGCCGACCAGGCGCGGTAGGCGTTGAAGAGTCTGATGTTGTCGGGATCGATGGTCAGATCGGCCGCAACTGTTTTCCCATCGTCTGTTTGAAGCAACTGCGGGAGGGTCAGCAACGGCACCATGCTGAGCTGCGCCTCCCGGTACATGTCCAGCAGCGGCATCTGCGACAGGAGCTTGGCCCGGGACCCCACGGACTTCCCCTGGCAACCGGCCGGGTAGCCGCCGCCCACGTCGGAGTGCGCACCGGGGTAGACCTTCTCCACGCAATTGGCCGGGTATTTGCTGGGGCCGAGACGCGCCGTGGACAGCGGAAAGTTGATGCGGATCTCATGCGCCGCGCACAGGTGCACCGTGCGCTGCACGCTCGGTGGAATATCCAAGGTGCCGTTGGCCCACCCGCCCAGCCCGCGCCAGAAAGGCGAGGCGTCAGCCAGGCCAACCGAGGCCACGCTGTCGAACAGGCCCAGGAACTGGATGCGCAGCGGCACGCCGGCCAGGGTGTAGCCGCCCTCGGCCTTCTTCAGCAGGATGTGGTGCACGAAGTGGCAGAAGGCCCGCGCCTGCGCCGATCCGCGCGAGAAGCCGAAGACAGAGAGGTTGACCTGCACCAGCTTTCTCTGAGGCCCTTGCGCTTCGAGGGCGCGCTGGAGTTCGGCCACCTTACCGCCAGGGCCGGTCGTGCCCGGGCCGTTGCCCGTGAAGTAGTTGCGCTTGCCTTCGAGGTTGGCGTGGGGCACCTGGCCGGCGTGGAGCGGGAGCGTGTTGACCAGGCGTCCAGCGACCGGGTCGTCTACCAGTTGCTCCCGAGTAAGCGAATAGTGCATCGCGTTGAGCAGTTGGAGCATCGCCCAGTTGATGCGCGCATCGCCACCTGTCGCCTTGGCTTTGCCGTCGGGGGTCTCGGTCTTCTCTCCGATCTCGTCGAAGGGCGTGCCGACGCCGGGGATGTAGAAAGAAAAATAACCGTCGTCGGGGACATCCTTGAACGCGTCGTACAGCACGACGACATTGCTGTGACTGCACTTGGATGGATCGTTCGTCTTCTTGAGCACGTCGACCTTGTCGCGCTTCCTGTTGTTGTTGGTCCCGTCGAAGAAGATGCCGACGTGGATCACGGTGGAGCACGGGAGCGTTTTGCCTTTGTAGTCATCGGTGTGCGGTGCCGCCTTGATGCGCTTCATCTGGTCCAGGCAACTGAAGGGGTGGTCCGCGCTTTGGGCGGGCGGAAGGTGTTCGACGGCCATTGGGGTTCCCTGTTTTGTATTTGTTGATTGGTTGAATCACTACCGGGGCTATTCGGGATTGGCGGGGTTCCTCGGATACGGAACCCCCGATGGATGTCGCGCATGACCCAGTCCCAAGTTGCTCACCCACACCTTGATCTCGTCGTTGGGCAGAAAGAACACTTGCACCCGGCCGCCCTCCTCGCCGTAGCGCTCGACGGGGACGGTTTTGCTGAGGGTGCGCTCGGTGAAGCAACACTGGATCTGCTCTGGGATAGACAAGTGCTTGCGCGTTTCGTAGGCGGTTGTCCAGTGCCCGATCGTCCAGTCCACTTTCACGGTCACCTCCGGCGTCCACTCGCCGGGCAGCCTCACGCAGCAGGAGGTCTTGCCGCCGCCACCGTACGACGGCAGGTTGGAACCGCGACTGCCGTTCACGTAGTACTCCTGCACCCCTTCGGCCGTGAAGTTGTAGCCCGTGATGCCAACAGCCATGTCCTGCACCTTGCGCGGCGCCGGTGGTTCGCAGCCAGACAGCGCGAGGACTATCGACAGCGCACAGGCCAAGGTCAGCCAGCGAAAGAGGGTTCGTATCGAGTTCATGGCTATTTGCAAAGGAGGGAAGTGCGCTGCGACCCAATCCGTTTGGAGGTCTTCAGGGTTCGGTGCATCGAGCTTGGGCAACTGAAAACGCAGTCGAAGACGGCCTCCTGGTCGCGCTTCTTGTTGTTGGTCCCGTCGAAGAAGATGCCCACGTGGATCACGGTGGAGTACGGGAGCGTCTTGCTCTTGTAGTCATCCGTGTGCGGCGCAGCCTTGATGCGCTTCATCTGGTCCAGGCAACTGAAGGGACGGTCCGCGCTTTGCGCGGCGGGAAGGGGTTCGACGGCCATTGGGGTTCCCTGTTTTGTATTTGTTGATTGGTTGAATCGCTACCGCGGCTATTCGGTATCGGCGGGGTTCTTCGGATAAGGGACGCCCGACGGATGCCGCGCGTGACCCAGCCCCAAGTCGGTCACCCACACCTCGATCTCGTCGTTGGGCAGGAAGAACACCTGCACACCTCCGCCCTCTTTGCCGTAGCGCTCAACGGGGACTGTTTTGCTGAGCGTGCGCTCAGCCCAACAACAAGCCATCTGTTCTTTCGTGGACAGGTGAGCGATCTGTGCATACGGCACTTTCCAGTCGCCGATCGTCCAGTCCACCTTCACCGTCACCTCCGGCGTCCACTCGCCGGGCAGCCTCACGCAGCAGGAGGTCGAGCCACCGCCACCGTACGGCGGCAGGTTGGAACCGCGGCTGCCGTTCACGTAGTACTCCTGCACCCCTTCGGCGGTGAAGTTGTAGCCCATGATGCCGACAGCCATGTCCTGCGGCTTGCGCGGCGCCGGTGGTTCGCAGCCGGACAGCGCGAGGACCATCGACAGCGCACAGGCGAGGGTCAGCCAGCGAAAAAAGACTGACGGCGGGTTCACCGTTGATGCCTCAGGATCAACACGCACCGCATAACGGTCGAAAGAACTTCACACATGCCAAAAGCGCTCCATAGCTGCCCATTGCGCAGGCGTCCAGTGCTCGACCTCGTCGGGCAGGGTGGCCACGCCGCTGCGTACCCGCAACCAGGTTTCGCCCAATTCAGGCGCCGTTTCGAACTCGCCAGAAACACGCAGAGCCAGCGATGCGAATGCCAACTGGTCTCGCTGTCGCGTGATGCCAAGTGCATCTGCTCTTTGCACCACATGTTGCAGCCACGCGTGCAGTTGAGCTCCCGTTCGCTTGTCATGCCAAGACGATTCGATGGAACGCAGGGCGGCGTGCAGGATGTCCGCCGCGGCATCATCGAGCAGGGCGGCGTACTGCGCGTCGTCGATCACCAGCGCCGCCGCTGGCTCAGCCAGCGGCGGCTCGCCGACCTGGATCACCATGCTCTGCGCTTGACCCGAGCGGTCGGGCCAAACCCACTCGCGAACGACAGTCTGCAGGTGCGCCTGCTGGGCCGGCTGCATGTGGCGCAGGAAGCTGCTCAAGACGCGAGAGTCCCCCACGCGCATGTAGAACGGCATCCCGTCCGCGGTGGTGCCGCCGGCCAGCCAGGCGAGGATGCGGCCCAAGGCATCAGGTCGGCCGGCACGGATGCGCACGAAGCTCACCCCGGGTCGGTCGTCCATGACGGTGCGCAACGACTCCAAACCGTCTCGAGCGTCCATGGTGGACCATTGCCAGAGCAGAAGGCCCAACTCTTCGTAGGCGGCCAATGGCGTCTCGTCAAAAGCGCGCACCGCAGTACCGTACGCGGCCCGCAGCCGGCGTGTGCCATCCGTGCCGAGAAGGGCCCCGTCGACCACTGCCCACACGCTGTCGCCCCCAGGAGCCTGGGCATCGAGCTTTCCATGCCAGGTTCTGACTTGGTGCAGCGTTTCGACCGGCAAGGGGTCTTGAAGGAAAGACCGCTGCATCAGCGCACCCCAAACGGAGCACCCGAAGCCATGGCCTTGAGCAGGCACTCCTTGCACACGGCGGTGTACTTCGGTTCGGGAAAGTTGACGCCGGGCACTGGCAGGCTGTCAGGGCCCGGCATGCTGTGCTGGCTGGCGTGCTCAATCCAGGCACCCTTGGTGCCATGCACGATGCCTGCATTGTTCCAGCGGCTGTAGCTGGTGCCGCCATTGATCAGCACCTCTTCCTTGGCGGTGATGGTGATCTTGTTCGCGGTCTGGGTGATCTCGAGTTTGGCCAGCAGGTTGATATTGTTCTTCAACGCCCGGATGTCGATGTCCGCATTGGCGGCGACCAGACGCATGCCGGCGTTGTAGGCGAACAGACGGATCGCCTCCTTGGCACTGGCCAGCAAGCTGGCGGCGGCGCTCAGACTGAGATGCTTGCCGCTGGTGAGGGCGATGTGTTCACCGCTCGCAATGTGCGTACTCTGCGGTGTTGTGGTTTCGATGCCCGCAGGGCTGGCCAAGACCAGGTGAGGTTCTTCGAGCTCGGGAAAGCCACCGGATTCGCCGCCTGTGCCCATGATGGCGTCGTTCTGCGCCTTCAGAACACGCGTCACATCGCTTTGGTCGGCAGCGCCGTCCTGGGCCTTGGCCTGCTGCGCCGCCTGCGCCAGGTCTTCGTGTTGCTCACGCGCCTGTGTGAGGCGTTGCACGGTTTCACCCAGGTCCTTGGCATGCCGGGCCGCGCCGTCGCGCGGCTCGGTGGTCAGCAGCATGCCGTCTTTCGCACGGACCACGCCGTGACCATCGGTGCGCAGCTCGAAGCCTTCGCCGCGCGGGTCCTTGCAGCCTGCGTTGTCTTCGATGCGGGTGATGGCGCCCAGGCTCAGCTGGCTGTGCTGGTGGTCGCTCTTGATCTGCGCCTGGATCTTCCCGGCGGTGTCGTCCAGGATCAGGTGGTTCGAGCGGCCCGCCGCGCTGTTGCCGCCTTCCTTCTTCAGCTCCCTGGATCGAAAGCCGGACAAGGCACTCTGGCCGGGCAAGTCCCACGGCGGGAGGTTGTTCTGGTTGTGCAGGCGCCCGGTGCAGACCGGCAGGTCAGGGTCGCCGCCGATGAAGTCGATGACGACTTCCTGCCCGATGCGCGGGATGTGGATGCCGCCGAGCTGGTTGCCGGCCCAGGGCGAGCTGACCCGGATCCAGCAGCTGCTGTGCTGGTCCTTTCCGCCCACGCGATCCCATGGGAACTGGACTTTGATACGCCCCAGTTCGTCGGTCCAGAGGCTCTGGTCAGCGGGGCCGACGACCAGCGCGACCTGCGGGCCATGGCTGTAGGGTTTCGGTTGCGTCAGCGCCGGGCGCAACGGCTCGCTCATCGGGTGTGCCGAGAAGTCGACCTCGATCTTCCAGTGCTGTTTGCGCCCAGGGGCCGCGTCCTTGATCTGGCTGTCTTGCGCCACGTCTTCGACGAGGAAGCGCGTTTCCAGGATCAGGTAGTCGATGTTCGCCTTGTCGCGCGGGTGCCTGGCGAGCTTGAAGAAGCAACCGGGGACCATGCCGCGAAGGTTGCCGCTGGCCTTCGCTCGCGCACCATGGGTGCGCAGGGCCTGCATGCGCAGCAACGCCAAGTTGCGGCCCTCGGCGTGCGGGTCGTTGGCGTCTGCAGTTCCCGCTCGAGGCTGGGCGTAGTGCGCACCTGCCGTGCCGTGGTGCCACTGGTAAACCTCGCTGTCGGCCCGGCCGGTGGGCCGGGGTTCGCTGCGGGTGACGCTCAGGTCGGCTCGCGGGCGCGTGTAGTCGTAGTCCCTGGTCGTGTATCTGCCGCTGGTGAGCTGGTGATGCGGCACGAAGCTGCTGATGTACTCGGCATCGGTCTTCCAGCCGGGCGGATGGTATTCGACCTCCTGGTAGGCGACGCTCGGGTTCTTCGTGTAGCCGCCCAGGTTGTCGATGAGGACGAGCCGATGCTTGCCTTCGCTGTGCTGGAAGAAGTAGCTGATGCCGTTTTCCTGGGTCAGGCGCGAGAAGAAGGCGTGATCGCTTTCGTTGAACTGCGTTTGGTAATCCCGAGGGGCGTAACTCTCGATCAGGCGCTTGTCGACTGGGAACGGGTAGTTGCCCAGCAGATCATCGAAGATCTGCACGACGGTCTTGTTCTGGTAGATGCGGGCGTCGCTGTTGAGGGTCGTCAGATGGAGCCATGGACGCAGCGTGAGCTTGTACTGGACGTGGCGGCCCTCTTCGCCCCAGAGCTCGGCCTCGGTGATCAGGGCGTTGATCTGGCGCGCTCCGGCGCCCACCCCGTCGGTACTGGCGCCGACCGACCCGGGAATGAATTCACCCATGCCGTCGAGCTGAATGGTGCAGCTGATCTCGCGGCCGATGAACGCATCGAGGTCGAAGTCGATGGCGCCGCTTGCACCCAGGTTCAAGCCGTCAGGGGTCTTCAACAGCAGTTCGTACTCGAACAGGCTGTTGAGGCCCTCGCGGCCAGAGAAGCGCACAGGCTCGAGGGCCGAACGCCCGAGGACCATGGGAATAGCCTCGGACGAGGCGGTGAGGGTACGGATGCTCAACATGCGATGCTCCTTGGCGCCGATGAGGAAGTCATTTTTCGCGCACGCCCCACAGCTCCATGCGCAGGCCGGGGAAGTCGCCGGCGACATGCATGGCCAGTCCGCCGTGCCTGACCATGTGCTCCCACAACGGGCCGCGCGGATCGATCTGGAAGTAGACGAAGCCAGCGTTGAACGGGATCTGGCGCGGCGGCACCGGGAGCGCCTGGAGCGGGATGCCGGGAAGATGCGAACGGATGAGCTCGGCGAGTCGGTCGCTCGGGCCCACCTTGCATTGCGCTGGGAACTGACTGGCGAGCAGGTCAGGCGGCGTCTGCGCAGCGACCGCAAACACCAGGTTCGAGAAGCCCTGCAGTTCCGACGGATCGACGCTCGCGACGCGAACGCCGTTCGCGCGGCTGGCCAGCGGAATGTTCTGCGCGCTGCGTACCAGCACGTCGTTGAGCAGCGACTGCACATCGGCGAACAGGTCCTTGAACGACAGGTACGGATTGATGTGCTGGTAGGCGGGATGTTCCTGCGGCCGGCGAGTGCTCGGGCGGACGAAGGTGGACAACTCGCCCGTCAGCGTGCGCAGCGCGGTGTAGAGGTGCTCGGGCGAGGTGTCGCCCACGCGCAGCCAATGCTCGAGCAGAGGCTCGTAGCGGTTGAGGATCTGCAGCAGCAGGAAGTCGGAGACCTCGGCGGCCTCGCTCGACTTGCCGTCGTTGCCGCTGAGCCGCGCCGCAAGCGATTGCGCACGCAGCCGGCACAGGCCATGTAGATTGGTCAGCCAGTCGGTGAGCAGGCCGCTGGCGCCATAGCCAGAGACGGGCGGCACGAGGTTGCCGTCAAGCGCGATGCTGCCGTCCGAGCGCAAGGTGGTCACGCGCGTCAGGGGCAGCCCGATCCATGCGTCCGTCATCTCCCGTTGCGGCAGCAGGCGCAGCCGCAGGCGCGACAGCTGGACAGTCTTGGGGCCCTGGCCGATCGAATTGGCGTCTCTGAGTTCGGTGTCGAAGACCGAGAAGCGGGCGAGCGATGCGCTCGAGGCGCCGCCGGGTTCGTCGAAGCTGGTTTCTTCGCCGTTGGGCGTGCGAATGGGCACGGCCAGATGGATGACCTGCTCCAGATGCTCGGGCAGGATGGTCAATGGCGCCGGGGGCAGCGTCTGCCCCGGCGTGTCAAAGGGCGTGCCGTCCGAGAAGATGCCGGCCGCACTGGCCAACACCACCTTGCCCAGCGAGAGCGATTCGGCGTCGATCGAGCAATGCGAGAAGCCCCAGTAGAACGGGCTCAGCGCCGCAGCGCGTTTGTGCGCGAGATGCTCCAGGTAGCGCTCCTGCTGCTGAAACAGCTGGGGACGCAGGAACAGGCCCTCGCTCCAGGCAACCTTGTTGTACCAACTCATGGTGTGAGGACTTCGAGGTGAGGGATGCGGA
>DATCUN010000251.1:0-3622 GCA_036561825.1 Pseudomonas sp. | reverse complement strand
ACGGGCGCGCCGTTCGGCGTCCAGGGTACCGTCGGCGCGCAGGCCGGCGGCCATCCGCACGGTGTCGCGCAGGCGGTCGATCACGCGCGGCTCGCCGTGTTCCATGCGCGCCACCACCAGGTGGAAGCTGTTCGAGCCCATGTCCACGGCGGCGATCAGTTCGCCGTCGCGGATCGGTATCTGTTCGGCTGGACTCACGCCCGGGCTCCCGCGACGGTAAAGCGCGGATTCTCGCATGCATGCGAGAAAGGGAGAAAACGGCGGCTCATGCGGATCGTCCGGTTCATTGGCAGTAGCGTTCGAGCAGGCCCGACTGCGCGCTGTACGGCGGGTTGTCGCCGGGCTCGGCGCGCACGTAGCGGCCGTCGCTGCCGAGCAGCCAGGCCTGGGTGTTGTCGGCCAGGCCGTTGGCCAGGGTTTCCTCGAACACGCGCGCGGCCAGCTCGGGGTCGAGGATCGGAAACGCCACTTCGATCCGCCGCATCAGGTTGCGCTCCATCCAGTCAGCGCTGGCGCAGTAGATCTCGGGGGCGCCGTCGTTGGCGAACCAGTACACCCGGCTGTGCTCGAGGAAGCGCCCCACGATCGAGCGCACGCGGATGCGCTCGGAAATGCCGGGCAGGCCGGGGCGCAGGGTGCACGCGCCGCGCACGATCAGGTCGATCTCCACGCCGGCTTGCGAGGCGCGGTACAGCGCCTCGATCACGCGTGCCTCGTTCAGCGCGTTGAGCTTGGCGACGATGCGCGCTGGGCGGCCAGCCTGCGCGTGCGCGGTCTCGCGCTCGATCTTCGCCAGCACGCTGGGATACAGCGTGAACGGCGAATGCAGCAGCCGTTTCAGCTCGATGATCGGGCCCAGGCCGGACAGCTGCTGGAAGACCTTGTGCAGGTCCTCGCCGATCTCCGGGTTCGCCGTCATCAGGCCGATGTCGGTGTACATGCGGCTGTTGGCCTGGTGGTAGTTGCCGGTGGACAGGTGCACGTAGCGGCGCAGCGTGTCGCCCTCGCGGCGCACGATCAGCATCATCTTGGCATGGGTCTTGTAGCCGACCACGCCGTAGACCACCTGCACGCCGGCCTCCTGCAGGCGCGTGGCCAGGCGGATGTTGGCCTCCTCGTCGAAGCGCGCGCGCAACTCGATCACCACGGTGACGTCCTTGCCGTTGCGGGCCGCCTCCACCAACAGGTCGACCAGCGGTGTGTCCTCGCCGGCGCGGTACAGGGTCTGCTTGATCGCCAGCACCTGCGGGTCGGCGGTGGCCTGGCGCAGCAGGTCGATCACCGCGGCGAAGCTCTGGTACGGGTGGTGCAGCAGCACGTCGCGCTGGCCGATCAGGTCGAACTTGCTGCGCCCGCTCTCGAGCGCCGGCGGCAGCTGCGGGTTGAAGCGCGGGAACTTCAGTTCCGGCCGGTCCAGCCAGTCGTAGATCAGGCCCGCGCGGATGATGTTGACCGGGCCGTCGCAGCGGTACACGTCGGCGTCGTCCAGCTGGAAGTTCCGGGTCAGCATCGCGGTGATCGCCTTCGGGCAATCGTTGGCGATCTCCAGCCGCACCGGCCGCGCATAGCCGCGCCCGACCAGTTCCTCGCTGAGCGCGAGGGCGAGGTTCTCCACCTCGGCCTCCTCGACGATCAGCTCGCTGTTGCGGGTGACCCGGAACTGGTACGAGCCGACCACCTTGAGGCCGGGGAACATCAGGTCGACGAAGGCCTGCAGCAGTTCGGCGAGGAACACGAAGTGCTCGCCGGGTCCGCTGACCTCGGCCGGTACGCGGATGATCCGCGGCAGCGAACGCGGCGCCCGCACCAGCGCCATGTGGCCCTCGTGGCCGAACGCGTCGCGGCCGCGCAGCACCACCGCGATGTTCAGCGTCTTGTTGAGGATGCGCGGGAACGGGTGCGCCGGGTCCAGTCCCAGCGGCGACAGCACCGGCAGCACCTCATGCTCGAAGTAGCCGCGCAGCCAGCGGTGCTGGCGCGGGTTCCAGCGCTTGCGGGTGAGGATGTGGATCTGCTCGGCGTCGAGTTGCGGGCCGATCTGCTCCTGCCAGGCGGCGTAGACCTCGGCGACCAGATCCAGCACGCGGCTGCGGATGCGCGCCAGCAGCTCGCCGGAAGGAATGCCATCCGGCCCCGGGGCGGCCGAGCCGTAGGCGTGGTGATGCTTGAGCATCGCCACGCGCACCTCGAAGAACTCGTCGAGATTGTTCGCCACGATGCTCAGGTAGCGCAGCCGCTCCAGCAGCGGCACGGCGGTGTCGCGGGCCATCGTCAGCACGCGGAAGTTGAACTCCAGCGCGGCCAGTTCACGGCTGAGGTACAGGCCGGGGGTGGTCAGGTCGGTGGCGTCGGGCGTTGCGGGGGAGGGCTGGGCCATGCCGCATTCTGGCGCATGGCCTGGGCCATTGCATGCCGCGCCGCCGCGGTTTCAGCTTTCGTCGCCGGTGCCGGGAGTGAGCAGGCGGGCCGCGCCGAAATGGCAGGAGAAGGTGGAGCCGACGCCCGGCGCGCTCTCGATGCGCAGCTGTGCCCGGTGCAGGTTCAGCACGTGCTTGACGATCGACAGGCCCAGGCCGGTGCCGCCGCTGTCGCGCGAGCGGCTGGAGGAGACCCGGTAGAAACGTTCGGTGAGCCGGGCCAGGTGCGAGGCCGGGATGCCGAAGCCGGTGTCGCTGACCGAGTACACCGCGCCGTCGGGCTCGCGTTGCCAGCGGATCGTGATGCTGCCGCCGGCCGGGGTGTAGCGCACCGCATTGCTGGCCAGGTTCGACAGCGCGCTGTGCAGGTCCTTCGGCGAGCCGAGCAGGTCCGCCTCGGCGGTGGACTCCAGCACGATGCGATGGCGGCCCTGGCTGAGCGCCTCGGCTTCCTTGCGCACGGTGGCCAGCAGCGCCGCCATCGGCACGCGTTCGTCGATGACCTCATGCTGGGTTTCCAGCCGCGACAGGGTCAGCAGGTCTTCCACGATCTGGCCCATCCGTTTCGACTGCGTGCGCATCTCGCCCAGCACCGCCGCCAGCTCGGGCACGTCCTCCGGGTCGAGCAGTTCGAGGTAGCCGTGGATCACCGTCAGCGGCGTGCGCAACTCGTGCGACACGTTCGCCACGAAGTCGCGGCGCACCTGTTCGAGCCGGTTCAGATGGCTGATGTCGTGCGCCAGCAGCAGTTGCTCCTGGTCGCCGAACGGCAGCAGGCTGACATTGAGCTGGCTGTCCGCCCGGCCGGGGGCGGTGGCGTCGGTGAGCTGCTCGTGCGCGCCGTCGCGCAGCCAGCCGGCCAGCTCCGATCCGGCCAGCCGCTGCTGCAATGACGCGCCGCGATCATCCGGGCGGCGCAGCCCGAGCAGGTTCTCGGCGGCGTGGTTGAACCAGCGGATCTGCTGCTGCCGGTCGAGCAGCACCACCGCATCCGGCAGCTGGCCGGCGGCGTTGCGAAGATCGTGCAGGGAGGAGGCAAGGCGGCGGGAGCGCGTCATGAAACGGTCATGCTGGAGAGGGCTGGCAGCAGTCGGTGCGGTCATCATGGCCCGCGCTTGATGACGGATCCGGGTCAGCAGCAAGACGACTTCGGCCACGGCGACCAGGGCGATTCCTGCCGCCACGCGCCCGCCGGCGAGCCAGCC
>DATCUN010000250.1:0-2832 GCA_036561825.1 Pseudomonas sp. | reverse complement strand
CGGGCCGCGCATTGCAGTTCGATGGTGTCTTCGAGCACCAGCACGCGGTCGCCGGTGGCGGCGATCTCGGCCAGCAAGGCATTGGCCAGCGTGGTCTTGCCGGTGCTGGTGCCTCCGGCGATCAGGATGTTGTGCCGCTCGCGCACGGCATGACGCAGAAACTCGGCCTGCCCAGCGGTCAGGATGCCATCGGCCACATAGCGATCTAGACCGATGATGCTCACGGCCCGCTTGCGCAGCGCAAAGGCCGGGCCGGGTGCGGCGGGCGGCAGGATGCCCTCGAAGCGTTCGCCGGTTTCAGGCAGTTCGGCGGTCAAGAGCGGTTGGCCGCGATGCACCTCCGCACCGACATGGGCGGCGACCAGGCGGATGATGCGTTCGCCATCGGCTTCGGGCAGTTCGATGCCCAGCGGCGCACGGCCAGACGACAGCCGATCCACCCACAGCGTCCGGTCGGGGTTAAGCATCACTTCCACCACGTCCGGGTCTTCCAGCGCTGCGGCGATCACCGGCCCCATCGCCGTGCGCAGCATCTGGATGCGGCGATCCTGGGATGCTGCAGCGGATGAGCGCGGTTCGGGCGGGATTTGAGGAACGGCACTCATGACGCACGCTCCGCAGTGCGTTCATGGGCGGCGGCCATCGCGGCCGCGTCATCCATGCGCATCTCGAACTCACGATCCTGGGGATGCAGTTCTTCCACCACGTCCCGTACCAGGCTGCGGCCACGCAGCAGGTGGCGGCCTAACTGTTCGACGAACTGCTCGAAGCGCGCCTTGCCCTGCGCGCGAGCCGCATCCTGATGGGCCTCCGGCACCGGCGTGCTGACGGTCAGGTAGTAGCGGACGAATAGCGCCAGCGTCTCGATCTGGATGTTCTGGTCACGCTCCAGGCGCTCGGCCTGCCGCGACAGGCGATCCAGTCGTTTGGCGATGGCGGCCTCACGCTGGTCGCCGGCATCGGGTGACAGCCAGGACGCCAAGGCAGCGGCGACGATGCTGGACTTTGACACGCCTTTCTTCGCGGCCAGCTCGTCCAGACGCTTGGCGTGCTCGTGCTGGATGAACAGGTTCAATCGGTATTGGCTCATATGTCGATTCCGTCGTTGGGGTCGAGAGATGCCAGCCGCGCCGTGCGTTGCAGGGCGGGGTCGAACTGGCCGGGAAGCAGCGGGGGCATGTCGTCGTCATCGAGCAGCGCCAAGTCGCTGGGCGTGTAATCGGGTTCGGGGTCGTAGGCGACGGTTTCGGACAGCTCGGGCTGACGGCGGGGGCCGCCGTCGTCGGAGCCACCCAGGTCATCGGCAGATGCCGTGGCCTGTGCCGCAGGCACGGCCGGGATCGCCAAACCGCTCCAGTCATCGGGACGTGCAGGCGGCACATCGGCATAGCGGCCTGCCGTTAGCGCAGGCGGCGGCAGTACCCGCTGCTTGAAATTGGCATCAGCGTAGTAGCGCAACTTCTTGGCCTTGATCGGCGCGACGCTGGACACCATCACCACTGATTCGTCTGGCGCAAGCTGCATGACTTCGCCGGGCGTCAGTAGCGGCCGCGCGGTCTCTTGGCGGGACACCATCAGGTGGCCGAGCCACGGCGCAAGTCGATGGCCTGCGTAGTTCCGCTGCGCACGCAGTTCGGTAGCCGTGCCCAGCGTTTCGGAGATCCGTTTCGCCGTGCGTTCGTCATTCGTGGCGAAGGTCACGCGCACATGGCAGTTGTCCAGAATCGAATGGTTCTGCCCATACGCCTTGTCGATCTGGTTGAGCGACTGCGCGATCAGGAAACTGCGGATGCCGTAGCCGGCCATGAAGGCCAGCGCCGTCTCGAAGAAGTCCAGGCGCCCCAGAGCCGAGAACTCGTCGAGCATCAGCAACAGCTTGTGGCGGCGCTCAATGCCGTCGCTGCCATCGAGCGACTCGGTGAGCCGTCGCCCGATCTGGTTGAGGATCAACCGGATCAGCGGCTTGGTGCGGCTGATGTCCGAAGGCGGCACCACCAGATACAACGACACAGGGGATGCAGACGCGATCAGATCGGCGATGCGCCAGTCGCAGCGCGACGTGACTGCGGCCACGGTCGGATCACGGTACAGGCCGAGGAACGACATGGCGGTGCTCAACACGCCGGAACGCTCGTTGTCCGACTTGTTGAGCACTTCGCGGGCGGCGGACGCGACAACGGGATGCGGTACATCTCCAAGATGCCGCGTGGTCATCATCCGATGCAGCGTCAGCTCGAACGGGCAAGCCGGGTCACTGAGGAAGTTCGCCACGCCGCGCAGCGTCTTGTCCTCTCCCGCGTAGAGCACATGCAGGATCGCGCCGACCAGCAGCGCATGACTGGTCTTCTCCCAGTGGTTGCGCTTCTCCAGCGCCCCTTCGGGATCGACCAGGATATCGGCGATGTTCTGCACGTCGCGCACCTCGTGCGCGCCGCGCCTCACTTCCAGCAACGGGTTGTAGGCCGCCGAACTGGCATCGGTCGGGTTGAACAGCAGGCAGTGGCTAAATCGACTGCGCCAGCCAGCGGTGATCTGCCAGTTCTCGCCCTTGATGTCGTGGATGACGGCGGATGCCGGCCAGGACAGCAGCGTCGGCACCACCAGGCCCACACCCTTGCCCGAGCGCGTGGGCGCAAAGGTCAGGACGTGTTCCGGCCCTTCGTGCCGCAGGTAGTGGCCGTCATGCTGGCCGAGAAAGACGCCGGCGGGCTGCGTCAGCCCGGCCTTGCGAATGTCGGCGACATCGGCCCAGCGGGCCGAGCCATAGGTCGTCACTTTGCGCGCCTGGCGCGAGCGCCACACCGACATGGCGATGGCGACCACCACGGCCAG
>DATCUN010000249.1:0-6049 GCA_036561825.1 Pseudomonas sp. | reverse complement strand
ATGACCAGCATGCTGCGCCGCTATTCCGAGGAAACCCGGCAGATGGCCGCGATGCATGCCGGCCCGGATATCTCGCACCGCATGCCCACCGACTTCCCGGGCGTGTACGGTGAGCTGGCCGTGGGCACCAACACGGTGGTGTTCGACCACCTGGATGCGATCAAGGACGCCATCGCCGTGCTGAACCAGTACGCCGCCGGTGACCTGTCGCCCAATGCCCGCCGCCTGCCCGGCAGCCGCGCGATCCTGCACGAATCGATGGACGCCGCCAAGGCCAGCCTGCTGGCCATCAACACCCAGATCCAGTCGCTGGCCCAAGCCGCCGCAGCCGGTGATTTCACCCAGCGTGGCGATGCGCTGCGCTTCGATCACGATTTCCGGGTGATGATCGAACACCTCAACACGATGATGGAAGTGGCCGACGGCAACCTGTCGCAGCTGTCCCACCTGCTGCAGTCGATCGCCAACGGCGACCTGACCGCACGCATGCAGGGCCAGTTCCACGGCGTGTTCGCCAGCATGCGTGACGACGCCAACACCACCGTCGCCCAGCTGACCCAGATCGTGGGCCGCATCCAGCACGCGTCGTCCAGCATCAGCACCGCCGCCGGCGAAATCGCCTCGGGCAACAACGACCTGTCGCGCCGTACCGAGCAGCAGGCCGCCAACCTGGAAGAAACCGCCGCCTCGATGGAGGAACTGACCTCCACCGTGCGCCAGAACGCCGAACACGCCCGCCAGGCCAACCAGCTGGCGATCGGCGCGCACGGCGTGGCCAGCCAGGGCGGCGACGTGGTCGGCCGCGTGGTCAGCACCATGCACGAGATCGACGCCTCCTCGCGCCGCATCGCCGACATCATCACCGTGATCGACGGCATTGCCTTCCAGACCAACATCCTGGCGCTGAATGCGGCCGTGGAAGCGGCGCGTGCGGGCGAACAGGGCCGCGGCTTCGCCGTGGTGGCCTCCGAAGTGCGCACCCTGGCCCAGCGCTCGGCCAGTGCGGCCAAGGAAATCAAGGGCCTGATCGACGAGTCGGTGGGCAAGGTTGCCGAAGGCTCGGCGCTGGTCAACCAGGCCGGCGAGACCATGGGTGAGATCGTGGCGTCGGTGCAGCGCGTGACCGACATCATGGCCGAGATTTCCGCCGCCTCGCAGGAGCAGTCGGCGGGTATCGAGCAGGTCAACCAGACCATCACCCAGATGGACGAAACGACCCAGCAGAACGCCGCGCTGGTGGAAGAAGCCACCGCCGCCGCCCGTTCGATGGAAGAGCAGGCCGGCCACCTGACCGACGCCGTGGCCCTGTTCAAGCTGGACGGCCAGGCGGCCCCGATGGCGAGCGCGCCGGCGGCCAGCAGCCGTGCCTCGGCTGTTGCTGCACCGCGTGCGCGTGCAGCGGCAGCGCCGGTGCGGCGTGCTGCGGTGCGCGAACCGGTATTGGCCAATGAAGGGGACTGGCAGGAGTTCTGATCCGCCCTGCCCTGTGATGCGTGTCCACGGCACCCCGCTTCGGCGGGGTGTCGTGCGTTTGGGGCGGCCGAGCTGATCTACACGGATTGGCCCTACATTAATGTGAACCGCTGCCGATAAACGGACAGAGCCCTGGTAAAACCGCCGGCGGCGCCCACTCTATTCAGCACGCATCCATGTCCGAAGGCAGCTTTGAGGCACACGACGACGACCACGCCGCGCACGACGACGGCGCGGACGATCGTTACCTGGTCCGCAATCCCCGGCAGATCCGTCAACTGCTGCAGGCATTGATCGATCAGCGCTCGTTGATCAACGCGCACCTGGGCGGGCGGGACCAGTCGTTCCCGACGGCGATCCTGGAGCTGGACGAAGACGAGGACATGCTGCTCCTGGACGGCAGTCCGTCCGAGCCGGCGAACCGGGCGGCGGAAGAGGCCGGGCACCTGTTGTGCTTCGCGCAGCTGGACAAGGTGATGGTCCGTTTCCGGCTGGACCATCTGGAGCGCGTGGGGAGTACGCACCATGTGGCGTTCCGGGTAGCGTTTCCGAGCGAGCTGGTGCATCTGCAGCGTCGGGAGTTGTACCGTCTGGAGACGCCGATCACCGATTCTCCGCAGTTGCTGTTCCCGATCAACGAGGACCGCAGCGAGGCGTTGAGTCTGCGGGTGGTGGACATCAGTGGCGGGGGGCTGGCGGTGACGGTGCCGGTGGACTGCAATGTGTTCGCGCTGCAGAAGCGGTATGACGCACGGCTGGACATGCCGGAGGGCGGGCCGCTGCAGATCGCGTTGATCGTGTGCAATCAGTTGGCGGTGAAGCTGCCGAACGGGGTGGAGATGAAGCGTGTGGGGATGCGTTTCGACTCGCTGCCACGCGGGGGCGACAGTGCGATCCAGCGCTACATCTTCCGCATCGACCGCCAGCGCAGCGCCCGCAAGAATGGGGAGAGTTGAGGGGGCTGCTTTTTTGGAGCGACTTCAACTGCAACTGCAACTGCGGCGGTTCGGTGCTGCTGGGGTGGGTCGGTACGGGTGGGTTGGCGGGACACGCCGTGAATCCATCCTTGGAGGCTCGTGGGCGCCATCCATGGCGCCCAACGGTCCCGCCAACCCACCCGTACCGCCCCAGCGCAGATGGCTTTCGCCGCGTTGAGATCAAGAGCACGCAGCGCCTGAGGGGTGGGTTTAGGTGCCGAGCAACGCTCGGCACTACCCTCCCCCACCACCGCGCGGCTTTATCCAACCGATCACGGAATCTGTGGGGCGGGCGGTGCCAGGCCCTGCCGGGACCGTTGGGCGCCATGGATGGCGCTCACGAGCCTACACGGACGTACTTGCGGCGTGTCCCGGCAGGGCCTGGCACCGCCCGCCGCGCATCAGCAGTGAATAGCTGTCCGCCGCAACAGACCACCTCCTCTAAAGTCGCTGCCCTCCAGGCCGATATTGAGCGTGACGCCCGGTTTTTCCTTACCGCCACGCCCGACCCAGGATTCCTTCCATGAACGACAGCAACCCCAACGCCGCCAGCAGCGGTGGCGAGTATCTCAGCTTCACCCTCGGCGCCGAGCACTACGGCGTGGACATCCTCAAGGTCCAGGAAATCCGCGGCTACGACTCGGTCACCCGCGTGCCCGATGCCCCCGACTACATCAAGGGTGTCATCAACCTCCGCGGCACCATCGTCCCGGTCATCGACCTGCGCCTCAAGCTGCGCCTGGAAAAGGCAACGTATGACGCCTTCACCGTCATGATCGTGCTCAACGTCGAAGACCGCGTCGTCGGCATCGTCGTCGACAGCGTCTCCGACGTCATCCCGCTCAACGCCGACCAGATCCGCCCCACCCCCGAGTTCGGCGCCGCCGTCGATACCCGCTTCATCTCCGGCATCGGCACCCAGGACGATCGCATGCTGATCCTGCTGGATATCGAAACCCTGCTCGACAGCGCCGACATGGGCCAGCCGGCCCAGGTCGAAGACGCCGCCGCCTGATCGTGCCCCGCCATCCCGGTCGATTCGACCGGGATGTGAAAAAAGTTCTTCAGTTCCCTGCGCGACGGCCGATAGCTGCTTCAGGACCCGGCTGTGTAGGGCTGCCCAAGGCCGGGCCAACTCGTCCAATTTCCCCCGGAGATTCTTCCCGATGAAGTCCCTGCTTGCGCTGTTCTCGGTTGCCGTCCTCGCCTCCTCTGCCTCGTCCGCCTTCGCCCAGTCGGCCGAGATGATCCCGCCGGAAATGGCGCCGCGCTCGGTCGGCAAGGACGGCATGGTCTGTGGCAAGGTTGAAAAGGCCCGCTACGCCGAAGGCTCCGAAGGCCAGCCGACCTTCCTGTACATGGGCGGCGCGTTCCCGCGCCACACCTTCTCGGCCCGCATCGCCGGCGCCAACCGCGGCAAGTTCAGCTTCCCGCTGGAAACCCTGGAAGGCAAGACCGTCTGCGTGATCGGCAAGATCGCCCGTGACGCATCGCGTGCTGAAATCGAAGTCAGCTCGCCGGCCGGCCTCAAGCTCGCCAACATCAAGTAATCCGCCGTACGCCATGCCACGCCGGCGCTGGCCGGCGTGGTCGCTGCAACCGGGCACGACGCCCGGACGCGTTTGCCACTGGAGATCGCACCGCCCATGCCCTGGATCAACAACCTCAAACTGATGCCGAAGTTGATGCTGACTTTCGGCGTCCTCCTGCTGGTGATGCTGCTGCAGGGCATCGTGGCGTATCGCGGGCTTTACTCGCTCAACAACGTCACCACCGAACTGGCCGGCCACCGGATGGAGAGCATCCGCACCGCCGGTGAAATCCGCGGCATGGTCGGCGAATACCGCAACTCGGCCTACCAGGGCCTGATCCGCGCCAGCGACGACGTCAAGGCCGACGCCAAGAAGCGCGCCGCCGACCTGCGCGGCAAGATCGACCTGTCCATCAAGAAATACCCCGAATTGATCGACAATCCCCAGCAGAAGAAGCTGTTCGACACCTTCGCCAAGGATTGGAAAGACTCGCTGGCCTCCTACGATGCCGTCACCGAGATGCTGGAACTGGATCTCCCCGATGACGCCGTGGACACCTTCGTCGGCGAAACCCGTACCAAGCACCAGAAGGCCTCGTCCGC
The DNA here is from genome assembly GCA_036561825.1 of Pseudomonas sp. Lineage (GTDB taxonomy): Bacteria > Pseudomonadota > Gammaproteobacteria > Pseudomonadales > Pseudomonadaceae > Geopseudomonas. Next base: position 1,465 of record DATCUN010000249.1, on the reverse strand, counting down.
GCTCGAAGCACTGATCGCCGAAGACAACCGCCTGGCCCGCGCCTCGCGCGAGGAAGCCGAATCGACCTATGCCGCCTCGGCCACCCTGACCATCATCGCCCTGCTCGGCGGTGCCGCACTCGGTCTGGTGCTGGTGTACCTGTTCGCCCGTTCGCTGGTTGGCAGCATGCGCGGCGCCGTGTCTGTCGCCAACGACGTGGCCGGCGGCAAGCTGGACGGCCACATCGACGTCAGCCGCAAGGATGAAGTCGGCGACCTGATGCAGGCCATGCAGCGCATGCAGCGCGACCTGCGCGAGCGCACCGAAACCGACCAGGCCATCGCCCGCGAGAACCTGCGCATCCGCACCGCGCTGGACTACAGTTCCACCGGCGTGTACCTGACCGACAACCAGCTCAACATCGTGTACGCCAACCGCGCACTCGAGCAGAGCCTGTCGCAGTACCAGGAGGAGCTGCGCAAGCACCTGCCCGATTTCGATGCCAACACCTCGCTGGTGGGCCGTCCGCTGACCGTGCTCGAGCACCGCGGCGAGATGGATGCCACCCTGCTGAACAACCTCAAGGCCAACGGCGTAGCCCGTCGCGCCATGCAGTTCGGCGACGCGCAGTTTGCCCAGGTGGTCTCCACCATCCGCAACGAAGAAGGCGAGAGTGTCGGCCACGTGGTTGAATGGCGCGACCGTACGCCGGAAGCGCTGGTCGAAGCCGAAGTGGCGCGCGTGATTGCCCAGGCCGCCGCCGGCGACCTGTCCGGCCGCATCCGCGCCGAGGGCAAGGAAGGCTTCTTCCTGCAGCTGGCCCAGCAGATCAACGGCCTGCTGGACGCCAACGCGGCCAGCATCGAGCAGATCTCCGGCCTGCTCACCGCGCTGTCGCAGGGTGATCTCACGGTGCGCATGCACGGTGATTTCCAGGGCGTGTTCGCCACCATGCGCGACGACGCCAACGCCACCGCCGAACAGCTCAGCGGCATCGTCACCAAGATCAAGCACTCCAGCCAGGCCATCAGCTCGGCGGCCAGCGAGATCGCCACGGGCAACAGCGACCTGTCGCGCCGCACCGAGCAGCAGGCGGCCAACCTGGAAGAAACCGCGGCCTCGATGGAGGAACTGACCTCCACCGTGCGTCAGAACGCCGAGCATGCCCGCCAGGCCAACCAGCTGGCCATCGGCGCACACAGCGTGGCCAGCCAGGGCGGTGATGTGGTCGGCCAGGTGGTGACCACCATGAGCGCGATCCAGACCTCGTCCAAGAAGATCGCCGAGATCATCTCGGTCATCGACGGCATCGCCTTCCAGACCAACATCCTGGCGCTGAACGCGGCCGTGGAAGCGGCGCGTGCCGGCGAACAGGGCCGCGGCTTCGCCGTGGTCGCCTCCGAAGTGCGCACCCTGGCCCAGCGTTCGGCCGGTGCGGCCAAGGAAATCAAGGGCCTCATCGACGACTCGGTCGGCAAGGTCAAC
>DATCUN010000248.1:0-34138 GCA_036561825.1 Pseudomonas sp. | reverse complement strand
GCTGCCGGCGCGCGCGCGGCGCCGGCCTGCACCTGCTGGTATTCCTCCCAGGGCAGTGCCATCAGAGTTCCTCCCAGCTGCTGCGATCCGAAGGGTTGCCGCCGACGTACCGATATCCACCGCGCGTGCTGCCGATGGCCGGGGCTTGGCCGGTGGTGGGCCGGACCTCAGCCGGTCGGGACTGCCCGGCGGCGTTCTGCTGCTGGCCGGCGCCGCGCATCAGCGCTCGGTAGACCAGGTCTGCATTCACGCCCGCCGGTTTGGCCGCGCTGAAGACCGACCGCTCTGCTGCCTTGAAATCGGCGTCCGTCACCGGGCCGGTGGGGTTGTTGATGCGAGCCTGGCGCCCTGCAGCGGAGCTGGTGTAAGCGTCCAGGTCGGCGTTGGCCAGCGCGCTCATGCCCGGGATGCGGCCAATGACCGGCCCCGCGGTGAGGCGGCCGCCCTGCTTGATCTGCTTCCGGATCTCGTCCGCGCTCATCTGCCGGACCGCCTCGGGTGTCTTCCCCAAGAAGGCTGCGGCGAAGTCGTAGGCATCCTCAGCCATCTGCTTGCCGGCAAACGCCTGCTTCAGCTCGTCGCCGGTCGCCTTCGCGCCGCCGGCATTGCCATTGTCCGCAGGGCCGCCGGGAATCGCCTCGAGCCGGCCATCGCTGGTCCAGCGGTAGCCACTCGGGGCCTTCATGGCGCCGCGGGCGCCGCCGCCACCCATCGTGTCGGCACGATCGAGCGACATAGCCTGCCGGGTGCGCGCGGCGGATGCGTTCGAGCTGTTGGCGCTGGCGTAGCTGGACGCTGCGCGCGCGGCATCAGCAGCGATGCCGGCTCGGCCCTGTTCGGTGGTGGTGATGCCGCCGCCACCCTCCAGCAGCCGGTTGTTGATGAGGTTCTGGCCCTGCACCGAGGCGAGCTCGACCGGGCCGTTGGCCACGCCCATCAGGTTCGCGTTGGCAGCACCGAAGTCGCCGGCCAGTGCGCGCGCGACCGCATCGCCACGGAACCCCTGCTCCTGGGTCGCACCCAGATAGCCACTGACCTTCGTGGGGTCGTAACCGGCCATGAGCGCGTTCGAGAGCAGGCCAGCCTGACCCTCGGAAATGCCAGCAGCGATCGCGGCCGGCGCGAAACCTCCGCGGCCCTTGCGCGCGTCCTCGGCCTCCATCGCCTTCTCGCGGCTGAAGCGCGCGGTCTGCACCAGCTGGTCCAACTGCGCGGCCTTGGCCATGCCGCGGTTGTAGGCGTCCTCGCGCCCCGCCCCGCCCAAGCCCGCCAGCGCCTGGCCAACCGATGCCCAGCCCTGCGGGGGCTGGCTGTTTGCCTGCAGCACGCTCATCAGGTCTGCCATGTCAGTAGCCCCACGCCTTCTGCGAATTGTTGAAGATCTGCGCGTTGTTGGCCGCCGTGATGCCGTTGGCCTGGTTCGACAGGCCGGTGGAGCTCGATGCACCACCACCGCCGCCGCCGGCTGCGCCTGCGTAGGCCCCGGCGATCTGGGAGAACGCGTCCAGCCCGGCGTTGCGGCGGATGCCCTGCAGGCGCAGCTGCGAGAGGAAGTCGTCGCTGCCAGAGCGGTTGCCGATCAGGTTCAACGCGGTGCTGAGCTGCGCGTTCTGCTGCGCTTCCCCCTGCCGCTGGCGCATCGGCGCGTCGATGCGGCTCATCAGGCTGGCGGTGTTGCCCGCGTAGTCGCTGATGCCGAGCGCTGCATCGTTGGCCGACTGGCGGTAGGCATCGGAGACGCCGCCCACCTGCCGCAGCCCCGACGTGGCCGAGCCCTGCGCTGCACGCACCTGGTTCATGTACTGGTCCAGCATCGAGGACCGCGCAGCTTCGCCGTTGTTCCCCGCGCGCTCGGCGAGGGTGTCCATGACCTCCTTGTCGGCTTCCTGCTGCCGCAGGGAGCGCTGCTGGATCTGCCGGCCGAGCTCGTTGTCCTGCCGCTTCTTGGTCTGCTCCCCGTTGTGGTACGAGACGCCGGCGCCAATGATGGCAATGGCTGTTGCGACCCAGGTCATTTCGTTTCCCCTTCGATTTCCAGAGCCGCGTCGTCCGGCATGATCACATAGGCCTCGATCTTGTCGAGGTCGGTTTCGTCGGTCAGGTGCGTGGTGATCAGCACGCTGTCTGCGTGGGCGTAGATGGCCCGCTTCATGCCGGGCAGCGAGTCGATGATGTGCGTGCCCTGCAACTCGACCATGCCGGCCTCGGTGCGCACGGTGACGTGCCCGGTGACGATGAGCAGGTGGCGGTGGCGGTGGCGTTTGCCCACCACCAGCGAGCCGGCCGGCATCCGCAGCGTGCGCACGTACTGCCCGGGCAGGAAGTTGTGCTCCACCGGCAGGTCGGCCTGTGGCTGCGCCTGCATGGCGGCCTGCAGCTGGCAGATATCGGCCAGCTCGGGATGGCTGACCGCCGCCATCATCGCGTCCAGCACGGCAATGGGCGTGGCCAGACTCATCGGCCACCCGCCGCGCCAGCGCCGAAGCCGGGCTGATACAGCAGGCCATAGGCGCGGTTGCCGCGGCGTTCCTCAGCCATGTTTTTGCTGGTGGTGTAGACGTTGGCCAGGCCGCCGAACACGTCGCCCAGGGCGTCAGCCTTCATGGCCCCACGGCTGCCCTGCAGGTTGGCCTGCATGGCCTGTGCGGCCTGCTGCGCGCCGCTGGTGAGGCCCATGCCGGTGCTGGCCTGGGAGATCAGGTTCATGCGCGAGTTGTCGTCGGCGGTGCGCAGGTCAGCAGCTGCCTGCTGCGCCAAGCGGTCGGCGCTGAGGATGCCGGACTGGTAGTTCTCGCCCAGCGTCCGGTTCGCGTCGATCGAGGCGGTGCCGCCGGTCAGGCCGTTGCGCGCCATGGCGAACTTCAGGCTGCGGTCGGCGACGCCCTTCTGCTTCTCCAGCTCGTTCGTGTAGAACGACCGCGACGCCCCGAGGAAGTCGTTGATGTCCGCCTGTCGAGATGCGCCGCCATAGATCTGGTTGATCTGGTTGACGGCCTGGTCGATGTTGTTCTGGCGCCAGGATTCCTCCTGCGCCGCCTTCGTGGCCGAGCCATTGCTTCCGCCGCCCATCATTCACCCCGCATTCTTGAAAAGTGGGCGATGTCCTCGCCCTTGAGTCCGTAGCCGCGCGAGACGCCCTCGGGCCGCATGCCCAGCGAGCGTTCGAACCACTCGATGGCCTTCTCTCTGTTGGTGGTGGCGCTGGTCTGCACGCGGTGAGCCTGCGTCTCCAGCAGCCGGTCGATCAGCCAGCGGGTGGCCTTGGTCATCGCGCGCCACTGCTCGGCCCAGCCCTGCTCCGATCCAACCATCCAGGACTGCCAGACGCCCGGGGAAACTGGGTGGAACCCGCCAGCAGCGGCGGGCATGCCATCCCTGCCGACGACCGTGAGCGCGAAAGGCGCCGACTGGGCCCAGGTGTTGATCAGCCAGTGCGCCGCGGTGTCCGGGCTGTAGGCCGGCGTGCCCATGACGGCCAGCAGCTGCGCCTGCTCGGTCTCGCGCATGCACTCGGCCAGCGCGACCAGGTGCACCGGCCGGCACGGGATGACGTTGGAGGGCAATCGGGCGGTCTGCATGTGCAGATTCTTCACGCTCGGCCATGTCGTTCAACGGAATCACGCCATCCCCCGCAGATCCTGCAGGTACAGGGAAAACGCGTTCCATTGCCACTGCTCGGTGCCGCTGTAGCGCAGTCGGACCGAGAAGGAAGGCGCCGAAATGGGCATCGGGATCACCATCCCCGGCACGGTGTCGGCTGGGACGGTGTAGCCCTCGGTGAAAGCGCCGCCGTTGGACTGGTCGTAGCCAAATTCGACCGCAACGTCGCCGATTCCGACCATATCGAAGCCGTAAAGGCTCTTTGTGACCCCAGGCTGGCCGAAATCGAGCCATGGCCACTGGATGAGGCCCTGAAACTCGCCAACAATGCCTGGGCCGGTCTCGTCGCCGACTTCTTCTTCGTCAAATACGTGGATGTAGTCGCCAGATCGCAGGTATAGGTCGTCTCCTGCGATGCACCACTCATCAACGTTCAACGCGATGGTGTAGAGCGACCACGCGCCAACCTGACCGGTTGAGCTCATTGAGTACACCAGGATGGTCGAGGACTTCATTTAGCTATCCCACGCAGAAAAGCCGGTGGGCGGGGCGAACTGGAACGGGCCAGCAAAGTTCGCGGTGACCTTGGAGCCTGCTGAGTTCGTGATGGCGGGATACACGAAGTCCTGCACGTTGTTGAACGCAGCTCCAGTGCCTGCGGCAGGGTTCCCGGCCGCAAACCAAGCCCCGTTCTTGCCCCACCAGATCAGGTCTGCATCCAAGTCCAGCGCAACCATGAGAATGTCATTGGCAGCAAGCGCAGACCCGTACGCAGTAGAGGTTCCGGCTGCGTACTTGTTCCCGGAGCTTGCGAGCAATCCCCAATCAGAGTTTCGGTTCGTGGATGGCGCGGGCCCTTGGCCTACTTGGGCAGAACTCGAGTTTGATTGGCAAACTCCAACCGTTGGCGTTCCCGCTCCGGCAATCACATCCATCCGGACTTCGAAATAGCGCTTTCCAGCAGAATGGGCGCGGCTGGCAACAACCAGGTTCCCGATCCCAGCCAATGTCGCCGTATGGGTCAGCCCAGAATTGCTGATCACGCCACCCATCGAGCTGTTGTAGATATTCCTGTCCCACACGCACCGGCTTGATAGCAATGCAAGCGCCTGCATAAGCGTTGCTTTGCAGGTCACGTCTCCCTGGACCAAAACCAGCAGTTCAGCGCCCGTCAGTGCGCCGGATTGAGGAAGCATAGAAATCGGGGAATCGGCCATCGTTATGCCTCCAAGTGGATGTAGTCGAACGACTCCTGGAGGATCGGATCACCGTTCTCCTGCAGAAGCAGATTGGAAGGACGGGCATTACCCGTGCCCCTGAAAATCAACATGTACTGGCCTGCTGCGGGGTGATACAGCCCCTTTGGGCTCGTCCCCTGGGGCCCTACCTCCTTCATGAGCGAATCGACAAGCGGGTCGATTGGCATGCCAACATCACCAGTCTGGTAGTTGGTGGAGCTGGCTGCGATTCCGATGGACCGAACGCCTTGGGAAGCGAGGAACAGCAGATCATTGGACACTGGCGCGATCGACCGATGCTGGGTGCTGCCCAGCGGGAGTGCGTCAATCAGAGACATGCTTGCGGGGTCTTCATCAACCTGCCACAGCTGGAATCCCTCAGCGTTGAACACGACCAAATTTCCGCGGTAAAGGCCCATGGCTGCTACTGGGTTAGATCCGTAGTTCTGCAGCCCGGTCGGCAGGTACCCAGCGTCGTCCGCTGTGGTCCAGTCCAGAGGGTTGACGGTGGCGCTGTAACGCACGATGTCGTCGTCACCGGCAAAAACCTTGCTCGCCGCGATCACCACAGTCTTTGAGTCCGGGCAGTTGGGGTCCTCAACCCGGCGAGACACCGTCTTCCAATCGATCGTTCCGTCTCGAACGAAACCACCAATGTCCGTGGGCCATACCGGCTCGACCGCGCCACTCACATATAGCGGCGACGCCTCCCAGGTGACGCGCGTGGAGGCGACTGCCTCCCAGATCACGTCGTTGTCGATGACCTGCTGGCCAAGTAGCGGCGGCCATGCAGGCTCATCGCTGTCCGAGAAACCGGATTCCGGCTGCACAGCCTTGTAAACCAGCCCGTCGGGAAGACCCGCGAACGTGCCCGACACCGCGAGGTTGTCGCCCCAGATGGGGTGGCTGTGATCAGCTACAGAGAACAGGCCGATGCCGGCGCGCGCGTAGGCGGCTCCGGCCGGCCGCGTGGCAGTTACCTTGGACTGGTGCCATGCGCCGCCGCTGCCGTCGTCTACGACGTTGCCGCGCTCAGCCCCGATCTGTGCATCATCGATGTCGAACCACCGGACCTCGACCCAGCCGCGCGTGGCGCCCCGGATCGACGCGCCCTGGTTGATCATCGCGCTGGCTTCGAAGGTGCTGCCGGTGCTGGGGACCACCAGCTTTGTGCGGTTGAGCGCAATGCCGTCCGCGACGTTTCCGGGCATGCGGACGCAGTTGCCGTTGCCGGAATATCCGCCGCTGGTGGCGAACGCCGCGCCACCGATGAAATCCCAGTTCACGTTGCCAGCTGCGAAGTCGCCGTTCTCGACCTGCGCGGCCGTCGGCGGCGGAGCGGTGATCGGCTGGACGATGTCGCCGGGCTGGTAGAGGGTGCCAGGCTGCCAGGTTGGGACGGCCATCAGCTCCTCCCCGGACCGTAGCGGTCCTTCACGTTGGGCGGTACGGCTGGTGTGGTGGTGGTGTTCGAGCCAAGTGCGTCGGGGATGTTGGCGTCCTCATAGACTGTCTCGCCGGCGTTGGTTGGCCACGCCGGTTCGGTCGTGCCGGAGCGGGCAGACGCGCCAGTGGTGTCGGTGACGGTGTACTTGAAGCCGTTGTCGATGGTAGGCACCACAACATCGCCGACGGCGCGCGCGACGTTCGGAGCCCATGGCAGGTACTTGGAGATATCGCCCTCCAGCCGATAGGCCAGGCCGTTCCCTGTGGTCGGCCTGACCAGCGCGCCCGGGAAGTAGGTTTTGTTCGGCTGCCAGACCTCGCCCTTCTCCAGCCAGAAGTGGACGTAAGTCGGGTCAGAGGCACCTTCGAACTCCGCTACCACGTAGAGGTAGCCGAGGAAGGGCATGGAGAAGTGGATTTCCTTGATCGGGGCGCCGGGCACGGTCGGGTGCCGCAAAACCTCAATCTCGACCTGTGGCGAGGGCGATGCCGTCACCTGATTTGCGAACACGACGAACTTGCCCTGGAAAAACACCAGTCCTTTCGTGCCGGCCGGCAGCACGTGAGCAATCCTGGTCCCAGGCCGCGACTTGATGGTCCGCGCCGCCGTGACATAGCCGTTGACCAGGTCATACACCGAGTCCTGCGACGCGCCACCCTTGTCGCGCAGCCGGGTGATTCCGGCCTTTACCGTGGAGAGAGACTGCTGCCTCATGGCGTGTCCTCCGGCCAGCCGCCGACCGGTACCGGACGGACAGCGTTTCGCGGGTCCGACGTGCCAGGGATGTAGCGGCGCGTCAGGTGGTCGCCGCGGATCAGGTCGCGCACGTAGGTCGACAGCTGCGATGCGTAGTTGCCGGCATCAGGCTGGCCGTAGTGGGCCTTGGCGTTGGCCAGGGCCAGCAGGAACAGCGCCTCCGGGTCGACGGTGGTGAAGTCGCTGTCGGCTACCAGCGGCATCAGGCCGAACTGCCCCTTGATGCGCAGCTTCCAGGTAGCGTCCGCCGGTGCCGGCCACAGCTCGATGCACTGCCGGACCTCGTAGTGGCTGGGAATGCCGGGCCCGCGCGCCGTGTACATCACCGGGTCGATGCCGCTGTACAGGGGGCGCCAGTTGCCGTCTCCCTGCGACAGTCCGGCCCAGGTGATCATGCGCGGGTCCAGCTGCTTTGTGCACTCGTCGGCGTTGGCGTCGAGGTCGTAGAAGCGCGTGCCGGCCACCAGATCCCAGGTGTAGAAGCGCTCGCGCCGCATCACCGAGTAGCGCCGGAACAGCAGCTCCTGCGCGCTGGTGATGAAGTCGTTGAGCAGGTCGGCCATGCCCGGCGGCGGGTTGTTGGCCTGCGCGGCGAACCCCAGACGACGCAGCAGACGCTTGCGCATCTCCAGCAGCGTGGTCCGGGGATAGTCGTCGTCGCACTCGCAGTTGTAGCTGATGGGGTCTGCCATTGTGGTTCCCGATATAAAGACGGCCGACCAGGTCACCCCGGCCGGCCGCCACCCTCGCCGCCAGCGGGGGATTACTGGTTGCCGGTGCGCTTCTCGCGCTCGGCTTCGATCGCAGCGTGGACGCCGGCGCGGTCCTTGCCGGCCGCTTCGTCTTCCGCCAGCTGATCCAGCTCTTCGTCGGACAGGTCAGCCAGCGCCGCGGTGATCTGCGCGATGGTGCCGGCGGCCAGGCTGTCGTCACCGCCGTCGTCATCCTTGCTGGCCACCTTCACGCCCAAGGCCTTCAGGCGCTTTTCCAGGTCACGCAGCTTCGGGTAGATCAGCTTGCGGGCATGGTCGCCCTCGGCCGTGGCCTGGTACTTCGACATCAGGCCGTCGAAGGCCTTCTGCACGTCGAAGTCCTCGACCTCGATGTCCTTGGCCTGGCCCTCGACTTCGTGGACCAGATCTTCCCCGTAGATCTCTTCCAGGATGGTCTGTTCGTACTCCGGCACCATGACCGGGATTTTCGTGCTGGCGTCGCGATCGATCAGCAGCAGCACGTGCGGGATCTTGGTCTTGGCCATTACTGGACTCCTTCGAGCGTCAGCTCGGTGGCCGCCGCCGGCGCGGTGGTTACGTTGGCGCGGATGAAGTTGGGCAGGTCGGGGATTTCCACCGGGAAGGTGGTCGCCGAGTTGAGGGTCATCAGCGTGGCGTAGGTGCCAGCCACGCCGGCGGCCGTCTTCGGCGCGCCCTGCAGCTGCACCACACCGGTGCCGAGGCCGCCGGCCGGGCCATACAGCAGGCCCTCACGGCCTTCGCCGCCCAGCAGCGGGGTGACGTCCAGGGCAACGGCAGCGCCTGCGCTGACAGTGGCCGGGACCGCGATCTTCTTGATGTTGGGCATTTCAGGTCTCCCGCCGGCGAGGGGCTGCCCCGCCGGCTGATAGGGGTCAGGCGATCGAGAAGACCGCGTTGCTGTTGCGCTTCTTCGTGGTCAGGCCGTAATCGGCCGTCTGCCCGAAGTAGTGCGTGTAGCGGTCGTACACCCGCGGCGGGGTGCGCTTCACCATCCAGCGGCCCTGGACCGGACGCAGGGTCAGGGTCTTGCTGTTGAGGAAGTAGCCGCGCTTGGTCCACGGGTAGGTGATCGCACCCAAGCGGGCGTCGATGACCTCGAAGGACGGATCCCACACGACCGGCACGCCCTTGAACGACAGCGCTTTGGTGGACGGGTCCAGGGTGATACCGCCGGTGGCGTTGGCACCGATGGTGATCTGGCGCGACATCACCTTCAGGGCGTCAGCCTGGATGGCGTCGTACATCAACGCACCCACGAAGATGGCGTTGGGCTGGCCCATCTTTCCGTAGGTGATGGTCTGGCGCCACAGGGTTTCCATGTGGCTGATCAGGTTGCCGGCGGTGCCCGTGGCAATGCCCATGTCGGCGAAGTTGCGCCAGTACGGCGAGGTGGCCGCATCGATGCCGCCGATCACGCCCACGTTCGGGGTGGTGCTGACCAGCGCGTCCAGGCCCGGAACGGCCTTCGGGTTGGTCGAGCCGTCAAGGTGGACCTCGATGTCCCAGTTTTCCTGGAAGCCATCCTTCAGCGCCGACCAGTTTTCATCCAGCAGGTTGACGATCTGGATCTTCTCGGCATCGCTCATGACCGCGTTCTTGTCGTCGGTCAGGATGATGCCGTTGTTGGCCAGCTCGGTCTCGTTCAGCGTGAAGCCGTCGTGCGCTTCGTAGTGCTGGAACGGCGCCTTCCGGACGGTGTCCTTCCGGTTGTAGGTGACCTGGTCGTCACCGGTGTAGTTCTGGTAGTTGGAGTCGTTACCGATCCGCACCTTCTCGTTGAAGATGCCGTTGCCGAAGGTCGATTCCTTCTTGTTGGCGATCAGCCAGGAGGCGAACGGGCGCTCGGTGGAGAACTGGTCGATGGGGTCGTTGGTTGCGTACGACTCCATCTGACGGTTGGCACCGGCCAGCATCTGGGCAGTGGTCAAGGGCATGGTTGTAGCCTCGAAGGGAAAGAAGGAGGCCCGTTGGGCCTTGGGTCTTTCCGCGTTCGAGGAGCGCGAATCCCTCAGTACAGCGCTACCGGTGGCGAACCCGGCTTACGTCACACGCGGTGTCGGCATCTGCCGATGGGGGCGACTATGCGCGAGGGGTCGGGACTGTCAACGGACATGAAAAACCCCGCCGGAGCGGGGTCGTTGGGGTCAGGCTGCGGTCGGATGGTCGGGCCGTGGCGTGCCGGCGAGGTCAGCCTCGGCATCGGCGTCGGTCAGCACCACATCGGACAGCACATACCAGTCGTCAGCGAGGCAGTCGTTAACGCTCGGCACCCAGGTGCTGACGGTGTCGTTGACGTTCTTGATGGCGAAGTAGGCGTTGTAGGGAACCATGGACCTCCTTCGCCAGCTGGTCGCGCAACCGGAAGCCCAGCAGCGGCCAAATCTTCTGGACGGCGTTCTGACGGGCGATCTTGCGGCCGATCTCGGCGTCGAAGTTCTCCGGGCTGGCGCAGGCCGACTCGCCGGTGACGGTGAAGCCGTTGCGCAGCACCAGCACGCAGAAAGTCAGCAGGTCGAGCGACTCCGGCGTTTCAATGACGCCACCCTCTTCGACCGTCAACGCGGCCCTGCCGGCATAGCCGTCGCCAGCAGTGAAGAAGTGTTCGCCTGCAATCTCGGCTTCGATGTCAGCGGGCGTGACGCGCGGTGCGGTAAGGCCCTTGGACTGGATTTCCTGCTCGATGGTCTTGTCGTTCATTACTGGCGGCTCCGTTGGTGGGTGTTGCGGAAAGAGCGGCCAGAATCCCAGCCTCCCTCCCATGTGCAACGGACACAAAAAAGCCCCGGCCGTGCCGGGGCTTGATGTGGTGACCGGTGCTGATCTCCGGCATGGCAGGTTTACCCACAATTGACTGCCGAGTTCCCCAACCATTTCTGGTCCTGGCATCGTTTAAGGGGGTGACGCCCGCGCATCAGCCTGCGCATCCACCACGCCGACACGTTACCACCTCAGCCCCACATGCCGTAGTGGACGATCAGGATGGCGTGGATCTGCCCGGCCAGCTTCGACGGAACCGGCCAGCTCATCGGCCCTGCGCCTGTGCTTCCGCCACGCCGAAGGAGAAGGCGTCGGACGGGTTCTTCGGGGTGGCCGGCACTGCCGGTGCGGCGCTGGCGCGCGCTGGGTTGTTCGGGCGCGCGGCCACCGCCGGTGCTGCAGCAGGGATCGGCGGCAGGCGCTGGTAGGCCTGCTGGATGGCAGCGGCCCACTGCGCCGGCGGCATGGTGGTCTGGATGATCTCGACCGTCGGCGCGAGGTAGGCGAACTTCTGCTGGAACTGCGGATCGCTGGTTCGCAGCTGGTTACCCAGCTCGGCCACCGCCTGCAGCCCCTGCTGGGCGGCCTGCTCCGACTGGGATGCGCGCTGCTGGTTCTGGTGCTGCTCCTGCTGCAGCACGCCGCGCTGGCGGTGCTGGACCAGCTCGACGGCAGCCGCGCGATCCAGGTCGCCGGTCTTCACCTTCTCGGCCAGGTCGGGATGCGCGGTCAGCGGGTCGAAGCCCGGCGCTTCACGGCCCAGCTTCTCGCCTAGGAACTGCAGCTCGGCCTGCATGGTCTCGTAGGCGCGGTTCATGCGCACCGGGTCGCCCGAGTTGATGTCGGTCAGGTACAGCAGCGTGGCGCCGAACTGCTGCGGGTTGGTGCCGGTGGACTGGATGGTCTGCTCCCAGTCGCTCACCTTCTCGGCACGGCCGCGGAGCGAGTCGGCCTCGCTGGCGCGTTCGGACAGCTCGCGGAAGCGCTTCTGCGTGCGCTCGTTCGTGATGCCGAGGTCCTTGATCTCCTCGTCCACGGTCTTGCCGTGCGCAGGCTGGGCAGCGGCTGCAGCGGCGTCTGGGGCGGCAGCAGCGGGATCGGTACCGGCGGCCGGCGCAGCGGCTGCAGCAGGTTCACCACCCTCGCCTTCCACCGGTGCAGCACCAGCAGCGGCAGGATTGCCGGCAGCGGCATCATCCAGCGGCGCAGCAGCCGGGGTGACCTCGGCCGTCTCAGCGGCGCGGGCTTCCTCCACGCCAGCGGCGAAGGCGTCCAGCTTGTCGGTGGACGGGGTCTCGACCTGATCGGGCACGGTCTGGTCGGTGTCGGGCGCAGGCGCAGCGGCCTGCTGGGTTTCGGCGTTCGGGTCCATGGTGGTCCTCGTTTAGGCGGCGGGGAGTTGGGGCGGCAGCATTTCAGGCGGCAGCTGCAGGCCGGGGTCTTGCATCGCCAGAGCGGCGGGATCGTTCGCCGCGGGGAGCGGCAGGCCATCAGGGCCGGGGGCGCCAGGTGCACCGGGCATGCCGGGCACGACAGGCATCGGCGGCGGCGGCGCCTGCGGAATGATCGAGTAGGGGTCGATGCCCGTGTCGCCGGTGCGCTTGATGGTTTCCACCACCAGCTGTTCCAGGCTGTCGGCAATGTCCTGCCGGCTGGAGCCGCGCATCTCGCCGATCTGCACCACCGCCTGCTGCAGCTGCGGCAGAAGTACGGACCACTGCTGCTGCTTCATGGCCGTGGCCGGCTTGCCCGACGATCCGGCGCGGATGTCCACGGCCACCAGGGAGTCCATCAGGCCCAGCTCTTCGGTGTTGACCCAGAAGGCCTCGGGACCGGCGATGGCCACCACGTCCTCGTGCGTCAGCCCGTTGGGCGACATGGACACCTCGGCGGTGTAGGTCGAAAGCTCGCTGAGCATCTCGTCCAGGGTGTCGCGGGCGTACCCGATGCGCGACTCGGTGCCCTGCTGCTGGATGTCGGCCTCGGTGGCGGTCTTGGCCACGGTGATCGTGGACGACAGCGCCTCCTGGATGCCCCAGATCAGCTCCAGCTCGGAGCGAATGGTCGACGTGTCGTAGAGCGCCGGGTCGATCTGGTTGTACTGGATCGGGAACACCACCGTGTTCGGTGACGCGCCGTTGAGGTTCAGCGGCACCATCTCACCGGTGGCGCCAGCCTTCATCTTGTCGGCCTCGCTCGCCTCCACTGCACCGGCATCGAACCCCATCTTCGGGATCGCGCGGCGGCGATGCTCGCGGTAATTGGTCCTGGTGCGGTTGTACTCGTCCAGCAGGGAGCGCGAACGGTCCACCAGCGACTGCGGGTGCCGGCGGCCATCGACCCACAGCGGCGCCCACTGGAAGAACGGGTAGTACCGGGTCGACTTCTGGTCAGGGGTGAAGGGCGCGCGCAGGTAGCGCTTGAGGCCGACGGCCAGCGTCAGGACCTGGCCGGTCTCCCGGTTCCACAGCTCCCAGATGCAGAGGTTGGCGCCGCTGCTCTCGTTGGCCGTGCGCGGGCTGCCACTGCTGGAGTAGGCGTCCGCGTCCACGTCCGAGACGCTGCCGGAGCGCTTGTCGGCGTCCGACGGGCGCACGTTGTAGAACAGGGTGGCGCTGCTCAGGCGATCAGCCACCTCGGGATAGTCGGCCTTCGCCTTGTCCAGCGGGCGGAAGATGCGCTGCGCGATCCACGGGCTGCCGGTGTAATCCTTCAGGCACGGGGTGGAGATGGCCACCTGCATGTCTTCGCCGCGCACGAAGTCGATGCACAGGCCGCTGTAGATGACCTGCTCGACGCTCGCCTCCAGGCCGGCCAGCTGCTGCTCGTAGCGCGCGCGCAGCTCGTCGGGGTTCGGTGCGTCGCCCTCGGCCAGCTGTCGCTCGGTGGCCTGCAGCTGGGCGATCTGCCCGCGCACGGTGGTGATCTGCTTCTCGGTGGCCGGGTCGCGCTCGGTCTCGCGATGCCATGCCGCCTTGATCCAGCCGATGCCGATGGTCAGGCCCGATCGCACCATCTGGTCGGCCGATGCCTTGAGCTTGCCCTTCTTCCACAGGTTGGCGATCACGATCTCGAGCGTGCGCGACAGCATCTTCGCGTCTTCGATGCGGCTGGGACCGGCGCTCTCGGCCGGCTGCACGCTGGTCTCGGGGTCGCGGGCATAGAGGAAGCCGGTCAGGATGTTCACGTAGGTGCCGGCGATAGGCACCGACACGTCGTAGACCTCCGGATCGACCTTGTCCTCGCAGTACCGGCGGTCGATGGCGTAGCCCTTGCGCGCGGCCTTGTCGAACTCCCGGGCCTCCTCGATGCGCTTGAGCCAGGCGGTTGCGTCCGCCTCTTCCTCCAGGATCCGGTTGGCCTCGGCCGCCCGCTCCTGCTCGGCCATCGCGTCAGCGTCCAGCGCGTCCACGAAGGCGAAATCGTTGGTCTCGGGCGTCACAGGTTGTTTCTCCTACGGGCAGCGACGTCGTTGTCGTCATCGGGCCGGGATTCCAGCCATCTGCGGGTATGGGGCACGAGGTTGTCCCGGCGTTCAACGGACGGTTTGTGCGCATCCCGCATGTGATCGAGCGCCCGACCGATCAGGCCGCACACGTCCACGCCGTCATCCTGGTTGCCCGGCAGGCCGTTGAAAGCCACCAGCTGATCGACCAGGCGGTTGGCCCAGGCCTTCCCGCGCGGTAGGTGGACCGTCCGAGCATGGGCCCTGGCACGGAAGCCGGCCACCCTGGAAACCTTGTCGCTGACGCTGGGCAGCCACTCGCGCATCACCCTGACCTGCAGCTCACGAGTCAGGCGCGCGCGCAGCGGGCCTATGGCCTTCTCGATCACCCCGGATTCGCCGTAGGTCATCACCGGGCGCCAGCGCTTGGCCAGCTGCAGCTCGGCGGTGATGGTCACGTCGGACTCGTCCTGCCCATACCACCAGTCGCGGATCCAGATGTCGCCCTTCTGGTCCACGCCGAAGATGCCGTGTTCGGTGTAGTCGGGGTCGTTAGTGAGCGACTTCTTGGTGACCGCGTAATCGCTGGCGCCGTAGATGCGCAGCTGCTTGGGCACCTCGTCCTCGTCGTACCACTCGAACCAGGTGTTCTCGAACTGGTTGCCCTCGTCCGGGCGCGGCCGCTGCTGGTACAGGCTGCTCCAGGTGCGCGGCTTCTGCTCGTACTGCCGCCAATGCTCCGGCGGGAACCACTCTGGCCACAGGTACTCGCCCACTGCCCGGCCCAGCGGGTCGTCGGCACGCTCGGCGCGCGCGGGCAGGCACAGCACGTCCCACACCTGGCCATCGCGGCACATGATCGGCCCGCTCTGGCCGCTGTAGTCCTCCGGCAGGATGGAGCCGGCCAGGTCCTCGGGGTGCCAGCGCGTCTGGATCAGGATGACGCTGGCGCCGGGCTTCAGGCGGGTCAGCAGGTCATCGTCGTAGGCCTCGCGGGTCTTCTTCCGGATCGTCTCGGAGTTGGCTTCCTCGCGGCCGGCCACCGGGTCATCGATGATCAGCAGGTCGGCGCGCGCGGAGGTGACGGCGCCCAGGATGCCGGCGGCCAGCAGCCCGGAATCGTTGGTCAGCTCCCACTCGTTCACTGCGGAGCTGCCGGGCTTCAGCATCACCCGGTCGGGCCAGATGGACGCGTATTCCTCGCTGTTGACGATGGCGCGGCACCGGCGGGACTGCCGCTCGGCCGGCGTCGACGCGTAGCTGCACAGGATGACCTTGTAGCCCTCTCGCTGGGCCAGTGCCCACGGCGGGGTCACCACGCTGGCGTAGGTGGACTTCGCCGAGCCGGGCGGCAGGAACAGCATGAGGCGGCCCATCGGCGCGCGGATGCAGCGCTCGACAGCCGTGAGGATCAGGCGGTGGTGGGCGGCCAGGCCAGACTCCACCGGCTTGAACAGCCACTCGGTGCGGTCATCGGCCACCGGCGCGCCAGGGATGCTGATCGCCTGGGCGAAGCCAATCAGGGATTCACGGGCCTTCCGCCGGCGCAGCAGCTCGGCTGCCGCGTCAGCCTGCCGAATCTCACTCAGCGCCACGGAGGCCCCCTGCGGCAATCGCCAGCAGGTCGGCATCGCTCAGCTGGCGCGGGCTTCGAATCTCGACCGGATTGTCCTTGTCGCCCTTCAAGGTCACGGCCTCGCCATAGCGCTTGGCGTTCTCCTTGCCGGCCTGCCACTTGATGGCGTCCATCATCACCCGGGCCGCTGCAGGGTCCAGCTTCTTGGCCTCGACCATGGCCATGATCTCGTCCAGCCGCTCGAACCGGGCATCGGCTCGAATCTCGCGTGCGCGCACGTATTGCTGTCGGAACGCCTCGAAGCCCAGCGTCCCATCTGTGTCTTCTGTGGCCAGCCAGCGGAAGATGGTCCGGGCATCGGGCATGCCATCTGCCTCAGCTGCCTTCGCTACGCTGTCCCCTTGGGCGATCAGCATGCACAGGCGCTCTGCCACTTCCGGGTTGAAGCTGGACGGGCGGCCGGTGGTCTTGGGCTTCTTACCGGCCATGGGGAGAGACCACTACGCGAACAGGGATGCCGAACGCCATGTAGCCGAACTCGGCCCCTGAATTGAACACGACGTAGGACGTGCCGGGCGTAACCTCAGCGAGAAGCTGGGTGAACTCTTCTGGCGTGAGGGTGAACTCGGTCGGCAGCTTGCCAGTCCTCCCGTACACCTCCCTGCGGCGTTCCCACAGCATGTCCAGCATGCTCTGATCAACCACGGGCAAATCGGCAGTTCCCAGGGTGCAAAGGTCGGCGCCATCCGAAACGCCCGCCGCGACGCGGCAACCCTGTGCTGCCTGCACGCTGTTATCGACACCTGCGTGCTGGTCGCCCCGGTACTCTTTGACGCCCCGGGTGGCGCCTCCTGCGTGGTTCTGCCAGCCAGGGATCGGCCGGGTATCGATTCCTCCGACGCTCCCACCGGCCCCAACGATCGAGGCGTGCGGGTCGGTCAGGGCATGCAGTCGTGATTCGGGCGTCTGGCGGTCGCTCATGGGCCTATTACGCGCCAGCGGTCAGTTGGATCAACGGAGCCAGGCCGCTGCCATGTACTGCCGGCGGCTGCGATGCACCCGGGCCAGCTGGCACAGCGCCTCGGCGAAAGCCCCTTGGAAGCCCCACAGGTCCAGCTGCTCGGGCACGTCGCGCAGCACCCGGCCCATGGCCTCGAAGTGGAACACCAGATCCTCGGCGATGTCCTCCCGGCTGGGGCAGCCCGCGCTGGCGCCGCTGGACAGCCGCCCGGCGTACTCGCAGACGAACCACTCCGGGTGCTTGCTGGCCATGGTGTCCGCGCTCACCGACTCGCTGCGCAGGGCGTAGACCCTGCCGTCTGGATCAGCGAACACCGCCGTGCCGCAGCCGCGCGCGCGCCGGACCTCCTTCACCCGGGCCAGGGTCCGCTCGGAGACCTGGTGGATGTCGGCGCGCACGGAAACCGAGCCGAGCGGCAGCGTCGGCCGGTTGAACTGCCGGTGCGGCTGCTTGGTGGCTGGCTGCGGGGTGGCCATGGCGGTCGTCGGGATCAGGCCGATTGCCCAGTGCGGGCAATCCAGTTGTTCCAGACCCCGCGCGACCACGCCACGGTGTAGAAGCAGCACAGCACCACGATCCCCCATTGCTCGGCGGCGATGGACGCGGCGAACCAGAAGGGCTGACCGGCCAAGCCGAACAGGCAGGCGAAGCGGCGCATGCGCTCGCTCTTCGACTGCGTCAGCCAAATGGCGGTGACGCCGGTGCAGGCAATGGCGAGCTGGACGATCATCACGGCACCTCCGGGCGAGCGGCGATCAGCGCAGACCATAGGTCCTGCATATCCGCGTCTCTCATATCCGCTTCGGCGCTCCACAGGACGTCCAGCATGGGCTCGGGCAGCACCACCGGCATCAGCACGTAGCCCTGGGGCGGCGCGATCGCGGCGACGATGGCGGCAAGAGCCATCTGGTTCGGCCAGCTGGATCGACCAGCCAATATCTCGGAGGCTGCGGCGCTAGCGCCTCCATTCCGATACTGCTCGGCCAGCAGCTCCCGCGCCCTATTCTCGATGTCGCTCATGCCGCCTGCTCCTCGGGCTGCTCGCCCATCACGTCGCTGCCGAGCTGGGTGTTCTCGTGCCACAGGGCGATAAGCAGCGCGTCGGCGCGGCCGTTGTCCTTCTTCCGGCTCAGGATCTTCTGCGCGCTGGGGAAGCGGGCGATGGCCAGGAGGCGCGCGGCGTCCTTGTCCTGCTTGAGCAGGAGGAAGGCGCGCTTCCACTGCGCCGGCACCACGCGGGTGGCGGGGATGCCCAGCACCTCCAGGATCGCCTGCAGCTTCCCGGCGGTCTGCCCGAACCGGAATGCGCTGGTGCCGCCGTCGCCCGGGCGCGCGCCGACCTTCTCGATGCAGGCCGACACGTAGGCGCCGGGATGCGCGGCCCGCAGTTCGCGGATGAAGACCACCACCGCGCGGGCATCCACCTCTCCCCACCCATCCACCTCGACGGTGGGCATGTCCAGCACCGGCCCGGGCTCGCCGTCGATCAGCGTGGCCACCGCGCCGGTGAGGCCGGGGTCTACCCCGAACGTGAGTCGCATGGTCATCGGATTCCCCTTGTGCTCATCAGGAGCAGTACGTTGCGGATGGTTTCGTTCAGGGCGCCGACCTCATCGATCTTGTAGATGCGCCACATGGTCTTCCGGCCGTGCCAGCCGTTCTCGCTGCCGCGGTGGCAGTCCTGGCACAGGGCCACGGTGGTGAAGTGGTCGCCCTGCACGATGTGGTGGGCTTCGCTGGGTCCGGCTCGGCCGCAGACGCTGCACGGGCAGAGCTTCACCAGCTCGATGTGCGCGCTCTCGGCCTTGGTGAAGGCCCTGGAATTCTTCGTCCTCAAAGGACACCCCCGCGCACGTCGCGGATCATCTGGTCGATCTTCGATGCGATCCGGGAGCCCTGCCCGGCTGCCTTGCGCTGTGCCTGTGCCGCCATGATCAGCAGCTGCTCGGCATTGAGCCCGTGCAGGACGCTGGGGTTGCACTTCTGCAGGCAGCGACCCTGGGTGAAGCACTCGCCGCTGGCGACCATGCACTGAGCGTGCGGAATGAATCCCGGGCGGCTCATCGGCGCACCTGCCAACGGTAGCGCGGTTTGAAGTAGCGCTGGACCTCAGCCGGGTCTGTAACGGGCCGGCCGTATAGGTAGGCAATGGGTGCGCACGCCGTGGAACCCATGCGGATATCCCAGCCGGCCAGCGGATCGCGCCACCGCTTCACCCACTTCCCGTCGTTGCAGGCCTCGCGGTCCTGCTTGGAAATCGCCTTCAAACGCTCCTTAGCAGTCTCGGCGGAGGTTAGATAGCGAGGTGCGACACAGAGCATCCCTGCGTAGTACCGACGCCTCGCTGCAGCATCTTCCTCGGCCGTGTAGTTGGCCATCACCGGGTATTGCCGGCGGAGCGTGTCTGTGAAGATTCCAATGTGCCAGGGCGTCATGCTGCAGCCCTCCCCTCTTCGGCCAGCCGCTGATCGCGCAGCGGTGCCACGTCCCGCAGCTTCACGTCGTTGTCGGTGGCCCACCACTGGGCGAAGGTGATCAAGTCGGCCATGTCGGCCACGGTCATGCGCCGGGTCTGCATGGACAGGTTCACGATGCTGGCGCCGTCCAGCGAGGGCACCACGTCGCCCTGCCGGCGGTCGCTCTCGCGGGCCCAGGCGTCCACCAGCAGCCGCTTCCAGCCCTCGGCATCGATGCGGCGGCCGGCCCACTGCTTCTGCTGGGCGATCTCGCCGCAGATGGCGTGGAGCATCGCGTTCTGCTCCAGGCTGCGGGTCGGCTTGTACTGCTTCACGGTGACGTGCACGTCCTGGCCGATCTCCAGGAAGCTGCAGGCGAACTGCCAGGCCGCAGCCATTCGGGCGCGCGCATCGCCGGCGCGGAGGATGAAGGTTCCGAGCATGGTCAGTCTCCCACTGGGGCATTGAGGGCCGCGGCCAGGCCGCGGCGAACGGGTGCTTTGCCGGCCGGCGGTGCGCTGGCGCTGGTGTCCTTGGGTCGCCACCACTCGGGCAGGTTCGAGAACCGGAAGTAACCCGGCTCGTACTGCACGCGGGCCATGCCGGGTGCGCCGTCACGCTGGATCGCCACGATCAGCTCGGCGGTGCCTTCGTAGCGGCTGTCCTTGTTGTAGATCTCGTCGCGGTAGATGAAGATCACCGCGTCCGCGTCCTGCTCGATCGAGCCGGAGTCGCGCAGGTCCGATACCAGCGGGCGCTTGTCACCGGTGCGCTCCTCGACCTTGCGGTTCAGCTGGCTCAGCAGCAGCACCGCCACATCCAGCTCGCTGGCCATCAGTTTCAGGGCGCGGGTGATATCGCCGATGCCGGCCGCGCGGTTGTCGCCGGACACGTGCATCAGCTGCAGGTAGTCGATCACCACCAGCATCAGGTCCGGGTCCTGGACCTTCATCCGGCGCACCTGCGCGCACACGTGCTGCACCTTGGCGATGCGCGGTCGGCTGATGCGCAGGCGGGCGTCGCCGATCTTCCGTGTCCAGTGGGTGACGTTCTGCCAGTCGGCCTCGTCCAGGTCGCCGCTGCGCAGCTTGTTGCCGCTGATGCCGGCGAGGTTGGCCAGCATCCGCTTGCCCAGCTCTTCAGGCTTCATCTCGAAGCTGAAGAACGCCACCGACCTGCCAGCGCGCAGCGCCACCTGCTCGGCGATGTTCTGCGCCAGGGTGGTCTTGCCCATCTTGGGCCGGGCCGCCAGCACGTACAGTCGGCCGCCCAGCAGGCCGTCCAGCAGCTGGTCAAGATCCCCCAGGCTGGTGGCCAGCCCGCTGATGCCCGCAGTGCTGGTGGAGGCCTGCGCCAGCTGCTCGAACACCCGGGCCATAACCGGCGCCACCGGCTCCAGGTCGCACGGCTCGTTGTCCAGCAGACCGCCGATGCGGCTCTGTGCGGTCCCCACCAGGTCGAGGGCGCTGCGGCCGTCGGGGTTGTAGGCGTCATCGATCAAGGTCTGCCCGGCCTCGATCAGGTCGCGCAGCATCGCCTTCTCGGCCACGATCTCGGCGTAGGCGCGGATGTTCGCCGCCGATGGTACGGTGCTGGCCAGCTCGATCAGGTAGCCGCCGTCGCGCACCATCTCCAAGCTGCCCTGCGACTCGAACCACTCGCCAAGCGTGACCGTGTCGATGGGCTGGCGCTTCTCGCCCAGTTCCATGATCGCGCGCCAGATCAGCTGGTGGTCGCGGCGGTAGAACGAACGCTCCGACAGCAGGTCGGTCACGTCCTGCGCCGCGCGGTTCAGCAGCATCACCCCGCCCAGTACGGACTGCTCCGCATCGATGCTGTGCGGGGGCACGCGCAGGCCGTGCTGATCGCCGTACAGCGTAGCCAGGTGGTCGACTTCCTGCCGGCGCGAGCTCACTGGGCCACCTCAGACAGCGCCTTGTCGGCCAGCTTCGCGATGGTCGTCTCGCGCAGCAGCAGCGCGAAGTCAGGCACGTAGTTCTCGTGGCCCTGCCCGCCCTTCACCCGGCCGGCGTAGAAGTCGTCATCGGCCGCCGTCTCGAAGTACAGCTGCCAGAACTGCGGGGTCACCCGCTCGCTGCCGAACAGCTGCAGGCAGATCTGGCGCACGGTCGGCAGCGCCTTCTCCACGGCCTTGATCCGAGGGCCGTTCAGCACGGTGCACTTCGCCAGCAGCCCGACCGGCTTGGCCAGCGTGGCGTTGAACGCAGCCTGGGCGTCTCCGGCGATCTGGCGGATTCGCTCTGCCCTGGACGGCTTGTGGTCAGCAGGGGCCGGCGTGGTGCCCGTCAGCGCCAGCTGCGGGGACGAATCTGAGCGAAGCGAAGATGTTCTTTCCTGCTCTTGCTCCTGTTCCTGTTCCTGTTCTTGGCTTGAAAGGGGCTTCGCAACCCCTTCCCCGCCGCGTCGATTGCGCAGGTGGAAATCGGCCTGATACCGGTCGAAGAAGTCGCCCAGGAACGGGTTGTCCGGAAGCCCGTTGTAGTCCTTCTGGATACCCACGCAGCGGTTGTCGTTGGCCTTCAAACCCTCGCCAATCTGGAACGCTGCCATCTCGGGCACCCATACGAACTCGGTGACCTCGTCGTACTGGCAGAAACCCGCTTCGATGCAGTAGCGAAGCCCCTCTGATGCCCCTCCGATGCCCAGGCCGGTCTCGTGTGCCATGTAGAGGACGGGCTGGTAGTACAGACCCAACATGTTCGAAGTCGGCGAGGACATCAGGTACAGGGCGACAACCACCCCTTCAGCCCCCCTCTTGCGGATTGCCTTGCCGGTGTCGCCGGTCCAGAACGTCGGGACGATCTTCGCGTAATCACGCATGGCGGCCTCCCAGCAGCTGCAGGCACGCCGCGGTGAACCACAGCACGCGGACGGCGAGCATGGCCTTCTCGGTCGCGTTCATGGCGTCTTCCCGGCTTCTGCCATCAGGCGATTGAGCTGGTCAACCAGTGACGGGAGCTGCGCCAGGGCGGCCTGTTGCCGAGTCGTGGCGCACTGGAGGTGCTTCGCGGCCCAGTACATGGCCGGCGTGGTGTCGCCGAACTCTGCCATGTACTTCTCGACCAGCGTGCTGTCCAGGTTGCGGTCCCCGGCAAGCATCGCGGAGAGGTTGGACGGAGCTACGTCGATGGCGGCGGCCACCCGCCCCAAGCCCTTGGAATAGACGCAGGAGGCGAAGCACTCGCGCATGTCGCGGTAGCGCCGATCCAGCCCGACCTCAAAGGAAATATTGAGCTGCTGCATTAGCGGGTCCTCGCGTATTCGCCGAAGCCCACTCGCGAGGCACCCTTGTAGGCAGCCACGGCCTCTTCCAGGGTTTCGTAGTCGCCCAGGTGGATGATCCGCCGCTGCACGGTGATCTTCGCGCGGAAGATGCCCCCAAAAAGCCGCACACCTTTGAATCCGGAGGTGTTCGTCTTCTTGATCTTGGCGTTCGCGCTGTTCTGACTGCGATCAGCCAATCGCAGATTCGCCCATTCGTTGTTGTCGCGAACACAGTCGATGTGGTCGATGAACATCGGGGGCATTTCCCCCGTCATGTAGAGCCACGCCAGCCGATGAGCGTAAATGCCACCGTGGCCGGGGATGCTGATCTTGATGTAGCCGTGATGCTTGTGGCCGGAAACCTGCCCGGCACGAGTTCCGCTGCGGTAGCGAAACAGGCCTGTATCAGGCTCATACACGAGGAATTCCCTTACTTTCTGCTGAGTTATCTGCGTCATTGATAAGGTCCGAGCTGATCTGTTATCAGCGGTTATCAGTGGTGGTTCTGAAAATGGCCGCACCCCAACGGAGTGCAGCCGGTGTCGAAAAGTGATCAGTCAGCCGAGGCCAACGTCCTCACGCTCGTGCGGTGTGGCGGTAGGTGCTTCGTCCTGAAGCGGGTGGGACGGAAGGTGTCGGTGCGGCCTGTGGCCCAGCGGCGCCGCAGCGTGGTGATCGGCAGCGGCACCGTGGTGCCCTTCCCCACCGGCGGCCGGTGAGGTGCGCATGTCAGGCAACAGCGTCTGTGGCGTTTTCGGGCCAGATGTCCGGACGGAGTTCGGTAAGCGAAACCTGGCCGTCGCTCTCGACGTGCAGCAGACGCACCAGGCCGCCATCGAAGCGCTGCCCTTTGCTCAGGGCTTTCCGCAGATAGCCGATGGAGGTACCGGCCCGAACGGCGTACGCCGCCTGCTCTGCCGGGGTGAGGGTCGAGAGGTACGTGCGAAGGGTGTCCATGCCAAGGAAATTACCATATGGTAAAGACAAGTCAATACCGTTTGGTAAATTACCCTTCGGTAACTGAGAATCGGGAGATGAAGACCGACACTCCCGCCGTGGCCCTCCGCCGCAGACGACTGAAACAGTGGATAGACGACAGGCACGACGGCAGTCAGGCGTCTTTTGTTCTGGCCACTGGTGTCAATCAAGGAGAGCTTTCGTCACTGCTCCGCGATAAATCGTTTGGCGAGAAGCGAGCCGCCGCGCTGGAAAAGGCAGCGGGGATGCCAGACGGCTACCTGTCTTCCGATGCGCCACAAGAGGTCTTATCGGCTGAGACGGCGCCCGGCTATGTTCGCTTCGACTTGTTCGAAGGGGGTGCGGGAATGGGACAGGGGTTGGTTAACCAGGACTATCCGGAAGTCGTCAAGACAATCGCGGTGGCGGAGTGGGAGGTCCGCCGGAAGCTCGGATTTCTTCCCAAGCCCGGCCGCATACAGCTGATCACCGGCCGCGGCCCGTCGATGCGTCCCAAGCTAGAAGACGGTGACATCGTATGGATCGACACCAGCTGCGACTACTTCGATGGCGACGACTTTTACCTCATCAACATCGGTGGTGAGACCCAGATCAAAATGCTCCAGAAGCGCGGCGACGGTCTCTACGTGGTGAGCGTGAACCCTGAGTTCCCCGCCTATCGGTCCGAGGCCAGCGACGTGGCGATCCTGGGCAAAGCGCTTATCCATGCCGGGCTCCGGCGTTTCTGAGAGGCTCACGGAATGAAGCTGATTTTTTCGGCAACAGCACTTCTGCTGCTCTCCGCATGCTCGGCTCAAGAAGACACACAAGCCCTCGATGTGGCGCGGGACGCAATGGCCGCAGCACAATCGGCGAGCAGCGCCGCGGAAGCTCTGGGAGATGAGGTCGAGGCGCTACAAAGCAGGGTAGACAGCCTGGAGCAAGAGAACAGGCAGCAGCAGTCCGAGATAGAGGATTTGGAAGGCAGGCTCGGGAGCGTGGAGACGAAGGCGATCGATCTGGACGGGCGCATCCCCTACTGAATCCAAACATGAACGGTCTCGCTGTCCGTTCATTTTTCTCGCGTCGTAAATTACCTTTTGGTATTGACGTGCGATTACCGTTTGGTAATCTATCCCCATCGGCCGATTGGCGCGGATGGGATACACAAAGATGCAAAGGGCAACTCTCAACGACAACTTCCGCAACGCCCAGCGCAGCTGGGACAGCCTGGAAGATCCGCGCTTTGAATCCGAACTGGCCGGGCAGCAGGCGGCCGAGCTGGCCGAGGCCATGCGCTCGGACCCGGCAGCGTGCCGCGAGGCCGAGCAGTGGGTGGCGGGCACCTTCGACGGTGACCACTACACGGACGTGACCCTGGCGCTGCACCAGCTGCACCACACGGACCCTTCGGACCTGATCGACTCGCCGCTGCTGGCCCAGCTGTACGCGCTGGCTGCGGTGCAGGCTGCGGCGCTGGACGAGCAGCTGCTGGAAGCGGCGCTGCAGCAGGTGGCGGCATGAGCGCGCCCACCATCACCACCACGGAGCCCGTGCACATCAGTGAAATCCGTGCCGGGGACACCGTGTCGCATAACGGATGCCTCCGCACGGTGGGCCGCTCTGACATCAAGCGTGGCGGATTTATGGGAACAACTCTGTTCGGCGATAGCTACCGGCTGGGTCACACCCTCGTGGAAAGGGTGACCTTCAACCGGCCTACCGCGATCGCTGCCGACAGTGAAGGCGGTGCCGCATGACC
Source organism: Pseudomonas sp. (assembly GCA_036561825.1). GTDB lineage: Bacteria > Pseudomonadota > Gammaproteobacteria > Pseudomonadales > Pseudomonadaceae > Geopseudomonas. The sequence goes on along the minus strand of DATCUN010000248.1, from coordinate 9,083 downwards.
GCCGTGATCGAAGCCACCAAGGACTTCGCAGCCATCGTCGGCTGCGGCATCTGCGCCATGGGCCTGCTGTGGCTTGGCGCCGTCGCCACGGGGATCTGGCAATGACCGGCCCGACGGTGCACCGCTACGCCATCTACTTCATCGCGTTCTGCCTGGGCGCTGCGTTCGCCCTGGTGGTGGGAGCGATCGCATGAACCTGATCGAGAAGACCAACCACCTGGGCATCGCCATCGAGTACGTGGAGTTCGAATCGGTGCCGGTGCAGCAGGTGCAGACCGTCAGCCGGGAGATCCAGCAGCACGTCGCAGCGATCAACGCGCGGCAGGCGGTGAGCCAGGCCAAGGCTGCGGCTGCGTACGCCGAGGGCGCGCGGTCATGACGCCCTGCTCCGAGCTCGCGCGGCTGTTCGCACAGCCGTTTCCGCTGATCACCCCGCCCGTATCCCTCGCCGACGCCGCGCTGGCCGAGGCCCACATGACCCACCACGAGGCCATCAACGGCCTCTGCGCAGAGGATTCGAACGATGAGCAGTAAGCACACGCCGGGGCCGTGGGCAGTTCACGACCACCCCACTGATCCGTACCAGTACGGGCACCACGTGACAACCGAAGACGGCCTGACGATCTGCAGCGTTACCTATCAGCTGCCAGTCAGCACCCCGCACGGCGTAGAGGAAGCCACGCGCGTGGCCAACGCCCGCCTGATCGCCGCCGCGCCGGAGCTGCTGGCCGAGCTGCAGCGTGCACAGGAGTTCATTGACAGCATCCGCCAGGAACTGCATCAGCGCCGAGTTGCTGACTGGTATCCCGAGGGTGCACACAACGCCGCCGATCAGATGAGCGCGGACATGCGCCTGCTCGGCAACACCTGCGCTGACTTCGATACCAGCGCCGTCATCGCCAAAGCCACGGGTGCCGCCTGATGCGCCTCCTGACCGCCACCGGATGCCGCAGCTGGTCCGACTTCGCCGCCTGCCTTGCCTGCTACGGCATCACCGCCGCGCTCGCGTGCGCGGTGTGCTGGCCGGCCACCTGGTCCTAATCCCCCGCTGCCCGCTCCCCACGGGCAGCACCACCCGCGCCGGCCGGGTTCCCCAATGCCGGCACCCCTACCCACTCCGCCAGCACAGGCGAATAGGACTTCTGATGACTGCCCATGCACCCGAACTGAAGAAGCTGCTGACCGCTGCAGCCCACTTCACCCCCAAGAACTCATTCATTGCCGGCGGAGCGCTCACCAGCATTTTCACCGGCCAGCCGATCAACGATGTGGATCTCTACTTCAAAACCAAGGAGGCGTTCATGGATGCAGTGCGCGCCGCCTATGACGAAGGCCTTTGGTGTGTAGCGGCAACAGATCGCGCGGTCACCTTCGCGTACGGCGAGGACATCATCCAGCTGATGCTGTTCGACTTCTTCGATACCGCTGAAGCCATTTTCAGTGCCTTCGACTTCACCGCCTGCATGGCGGCCTATGACGTCGACAGGGAGACGTTCGTCTTCCATCCGGACTTCTTCAAACACAACGCCCAGCGGCACCTGAGTTTCCACAGCGGCACGCGCTATCCATTCGGCTCCCTGCTGCGCACGATCAAGTACCGCGAGCGCGGCTACAAGCTCGGCCGCGGCGACCTGTTGCGCATCGCACTGTGCTGCCACGGTGTCTCCCTCGAGTCGTGGGACGACCTGGCTGCAGCAATTGGCGGGCAGTACGGCGAGCGCGTGCTCTTGGAAACCGACCAGCCTTTCTCTGTCGCGGCTGCAATTGAACTGCTCTCCAGCGCCGAGTTCACCGTGCCGGCCGCGCCGGAGGAGATGCCCGGCGATGCCGACGAGCTGCTGGCCAAGGTCGGGCTGCTGCCCGAAAACGCCATTCCCGCCTGAGTCGCTCTCGCCCGGCAGCGGCTCCGAAAGCCGGGCACCTCATTTCATGTAGAGACAATTCCCGATGAACGAGATCACCACCATCGCAGGCAGCAGCCAGGCCGGGACCGGCCTGCAGGCGGCGCTGCAGCAAGCACTGATGCTCCCCGAACAGGGCGTCGAGCGCCTGGAGCGCATGTGGGAAATGCACAAGGACATGCAGGACCGCGAAGCAGCCCGCGAGTACGCGACGGCCATGCAGCGCGCCCAGTCGTCCATGCCGAACATCGCCAAGCGCGGCAAGAACAAGCAGACCAACAGCCAGTACGCGCTGCTGGAAGATATCAACCAGGCGATCACGCCGGTCTACACCCGCGAGGGCTTCTCGCTGTCCTTCGGCACGGTGACGTCCGACCTGCAGGGCCACGTGGGCATCGTGTGCGACGTGCTGCACACCGGCGGCCACAGCCGCACCTATCACTACGACGCCCCGATCGATGACGTCGGCATCAAGGGCGAGAAGAACAAGACCAGCACCCACGGGCGCGGTTCGGCGATCAGCTACGGCCGGCGCTACCTGATCCTGATGATCTTCAACCTGACGATCGGCGGGGAAGACGACGACGGCAACGGTGCCGGCGAGAACGAAGCCCAGCGCATCGCCCGCGAGATCGCTCAGGACTGGGTGCGGCTGGCCGAAGGGTTGAAGACCCTGGAGGAATACACCGCGCGCAAGGGCGAGGTCCTGCAGGCCTACGGCGGCAAGGCATCGAATCTGCCGCCGGAAGTGCGCGCCGCCTTCAACCGCGCCGCCGAAGCCACCAAGCCCAAGGACTGAGCCATGCGGATCCTGACCTGCGAACAGCGATCGCCCGAATGGTACGCCGCCCGCCGCGGCGTGCCGACCGCCAGCGAGTTCGGCAGCATCATCACCCCGAAGAAGCGGGAGTATGCCGCTGCCGCCGATACCTACATCAACCAGCTGATCGATGAGGCCGTGCGCCCGGATGCTGGCCAGGCTTTCACCGGCAATCGGCACACCGAGCGCGGCGTGCTGCTGGAAGACGATGCGCGCGAGCTCTATGCCTTCGAGCACGACGTGGTGCCGCAGCAGGTCGGTTTCATCCTCAACGACGCCGGCACGCTGGGCTGCAGCCCGGACAGCCTGATCGGCAAGCCCGGTGGCCTGGAGATCAAGTGTCCGGACGGCCCCACACACGTGAAGTGGCTGCGCGCCGGCGGCGTCCCTGACGAACACAAACCGCAGGTGCACGGCTGCCTGATCATCACTGAGCGCGAGTGGTGGGACTTCATGTCCTACTGCCCCGGCTACGCCCCGCTGGTCGTGCGCGTCACCCGCGACGGCTTCACCGACAAGCTGCAGGAATACCTCGATCGCTTCCTCGGCGAGTACGCCGCAGCGCGTCGGCTGTTCGACCTGCCGGTGGCCGCCTGATGGACGTCCGCATCTACCCCTACCACCGCAAGAGCTGCGTGCGCGCCGGCAACGCCCGCGCCGCGCTGTTCGCCCACGTGGTCGACGGCAAGCGCTACACCACCAAGCAGGTGGCCACGCAGCTGGGCCTGTCGCTCAACGGCGCGGCCAAGCGGATCAAGCGCGGCCCCTACCCGCTGACCTGGTCGACGCTGCAGCAGTCCCGGCTGGTGAAGTCATGAGCGCGCGCAAGGCCTGCACGGGCTGCTGCCGCCGGCTGCCCATCGAAGCCTTCCCCAGCGCCGGGCGGCGCGGCAAGGAACCCACCTGCGCCATGTGCACCAACGACGCGCGCCGGTTGCGCACGCCACTGCCGGCGCTAAAGCCTGACCCGGTGCAGGTCCAGCTCAACAACACGGCCTCGCTGTGGTTCTACCCGGCGCAGCCCACCAACCTTCTGAGGTACGCACCGTGAGCAACGCAAACTACTCGGCATGCCAGCTGACCAAGCGCGAGCTGATCGCCGCCATGGCGATGCAGGGAATGGGCAATTGGGTCCCGAACGCGGACCACGGCCCGTTCAATTGGGATAGCCCTCAGGCCGTTGGCGAGCTTAAGGCTCGCTGGGCAATCGCTCAGGCAGACGCCCTGCTGGCCGAGCTGGAGCGCACCGCATGACCAGCATCCACGCACAGACCGTCTTCGACGCCGCCACCGCGCGGCAGAAGGCCGCCGAGGCCGAGCAGCTGGCCGCCGACGTGGCCGAGTTCGAGCGCAAGGGCGGCAGGATCCAGCGCCTGGGCAACACCCCTATCGACCGGAGCGGCATCAGCCGCCGCCAGGTGGTCGAGGGTGGCGCAGAGCGGCGCAAGGCCGCGAAGAAGGGAGCAGGCGCATGAGCAAGGAACGTCCCATCCTGTTCAACGGCGCCATGGTGCGCGCCATCTTGGCCGGACAGAAGACCCAGACCCGACGCGTCCTGAAGATGCCGCATGGGTACTGGGAGACATCCGCCGATGGCCTGGTGCCCATCCCTGCGGGCTGCCCCTTCGGCCAGCCAGGCGACCGGCTGTGGGTGCGGGAGTCGTTCAGCCCTATCTACTCGACCACCGACGGCCGCTTGATCGAGGTGGACTACCGCGCTACCTACCAGCACGGTCACCGCATGGGTGACCACCTGGGCATGCCGAAGGAGTGGAAGCCCAGCGTGCACATGCCGCGCGAGGCCTGCCGCCTGGTGCTGGAAATCACCTCCGTCCGCGTGGAGCGGCTGCAAGCTCTGCCGAGTGGTGACTGGGAGTCGGAGGGCATCAGCTTCTGCATCGAAGATCCGGACACCACCGCCGGGCGCGCCTTCAGCGAGGCCGAGCACTACTGGATTGCTGGCGTGAGTATGCGCGGTACGCCCGAGGACCACGCCATGCGCGCCCATTTCGCCGAGCAGGGTTTGGACTGGGACAGCAACCCCTGGGTATGGGTCATCGACTTCAAGCAGGTGACCCCATGAGCCGCCCCATCACCCGCCGCGCACCGAAGCGCAACGGCGGCTTCAGCTGGGGCCGCTTCCCGATGGGCGACACCGGCATCACCGCCTATCGCCTGTCCCGGCGCGACCACGCCGGCGCCATCCACATCGTGAACCTGAACTTCTACCCGCAGGACCAGCGCCGCGCCGTTGCACTGGCCCTGCGCGCCGCCTGCCACCGCCTGCGCGACCGCGTGGACGAGATCGACCTGGCCACCATGGGAGTGACCGCATGAACACCGAACGCACCGAGAAGTTCGTCAACGCCATCGCCTGCGACCTGGAGGAAGGCGGGTTCCGGCAGGTCAGCGGCACCATGCTGCGCCGGACGCTTGCCACTGCTGTGAGCGCGGCGCTGCCGCTGCTGCAGCCCCTGCCCGGAACCCAGTCGTCCCGCTGGGCCGCAGACGGACAATCGGACCCGCACGGCGACCGCTACGCCTGCGAGCGTGCCGCCCTCGCGCTGGGGCACCTGACCGACGACGAGCTGGCCAACGCCGTGTACCTGCACGGCAACGAGCAGCCCTCCATGGCCGACCTTGTGGCCGGCAAAGCGCTGTCGGGGATCGTCTACCTGACGGCGGCGAAGGAGCGGATCCGCTGGCTGTCGCGCGCTTTGAGCGGCGCAACCGCGCCGCAGCCCGCAGAGCTGGCCGAGCAGCGGGGGATGGAACTGCCGTCGCTGCCAGCATCCTCGGCGCATGACCCGCGCACCGGGGAGCCGCTGTTCTCCGAGTCGAAGATGCGCACGTTCGCCAAAGCCGCGCTCGCCGCAACTGGCAAGCAGCAGGTTGGCGAGGAAAGTGCAGGTCTGCCGGAAATGTGCAGGTCGAGCACGAATGCGCAGGGCATGCAGGTTGGCGAGGTGCAGGGGGATGCGCGGACGCAGTTTGAGGCGTGGGCGCATAGCGAGTCCTTGAGCCTGCATAAATCTGCACGCGACGGTGAGTACAACGGCGCCCGAACCATCTCCGCGTGGCTCGCATGGCAAGCCGCCCTCGCCGCCCGCCAGCCGGGGACGCAGATGCCTGCCCTCACCTTCTCCGCGTTCCGCAACGCCAACGTATCCAGGTGCGAGAAGTGGCACCCCGAGGGGATCGGGTCGTGGTCGCCATCTGACTGGCTGACTGCCGCCATGGGCGAGCTTGGCGAGTTGGCCAGCGAGGTGAAGATGCACAACCGCGTGCGCGACGGCCTGGCCGGGAACAAGGAACAGATCACCCCGGAGGAACGCACTCGCCGCATGGCGAATGAAGCCGCCGACGTTGTCACCTATCTCGACCTGTTCTGCGCCGAGCGCGGCATTGACCTGGGCGCGGCGCTGGTTCGCAAGTTCAACGAAGTGTCGGAACGGGTAGGCTTCCCTGATCGACTTGACCCAGCGGCCGCGCAGGGCATCGACCTGGGGCGTGCGCTGGACATCATGTGGAACTGGCAGGAGCAGCTTGGCGGGCATGTGTTCGATGCGCGCGACGTGGCGCGCACCCTCACTTCCAGCGACATGCAGGCCATCGGGGTGGACGCCAGGGCTTGCATCGATGCCACCAACCGGAATCAGGCCATCGTGCTGGCGAAGCGGGAGATTGTCCGCGCCCTGAGCAGCGGCCAGCGCGATGCAGCGCCGGGGGTGGGGGCGTGAGCCAGATCATCGTGTTCCCACGCGGCCAGCTGTCTACCGCCGACCGCAAACGCATGGCGGACGCCGGCATCCTCGCCGTGGAAGCCGACGACCCCAAGAGCGTTGTGACGGTGATACCTGGGGTGCCGCTCGCGACCTCCGATGACCTCGCAATGTCAGCCCTGGCAGCTATCGCCGGGTGCAACATCAACGGCGTCGGCATGGACTTCGTGAAGGAGCTACACGCCCGGCTGCAGGTGCGTGAGGCAAAGGAGCCGACCAATGTCTGACGCCCTGACCCTCTGGCTGGGCAAGTACCTGGTGCTGGCCCTGATGCTGGTGCTGGGCTTCCTGACCGTGTGGCTGGTCGTCGCCTTCTGCCGCGCGGTGCGCTGGTGCTGGCGACGCGCGGCAAGGCTGGTGGCCCATGGCTGAGCTGCTGCCCATCTTGGTTGCCTGCGAGTACAGCGACACGGTCGCGTCGGCGTTCCGCGCCCGCGGTTTCGATGCCTATTCGTGCGACCTGCGCCCCACCGAGGGAGACCCGCGCTGGCATATCCAGGACGACGTGCGGAATCACCTGCAGGCCGGCCGCTGGCTGGCGATGATTGCCCATCCTTATTGCACCTACAACACCTTGGCCGGGATCCGTTGGATGTATCACCCCGACGACACCGCGCTGCCGCAGGCAGATCGGCGCCGGCATCCGAAGTTCCCGAACCGCATGCGCGACTTCCTCGAAGGCGCTCTGCTGTTTCAGGACCTGATGGCCGCGCCGATCGAGTTCATCGGCAACGAGAACTCGAAGCCGCACGGGCTGGCCATGAGCGTGCTGGGTCGACCGACGCAGACGGTGCAGCCGTACGACTTCGGTAGCCCCTTCACCAAGGGCGCCACCCTCTGGCTGAAGAACCTGCCGGCGCTGGTGCCTACCCACACGAAGGCCGAAGTGATTGCCGTGCACGGGAAGATTGAAGCCCGCTGCCACCTGATGCCGCCTGGCCCGGACCGCGAGAAGGAGCGTTCGCGCTTCGACCCGGCCATAGCCGCGGCGATGGCCCAGCAGTGGGGGGGGCACATCCTCGAAGCGAAAGCCGCGCGCAGGACGCAGGTTGTCATGCCCACCGACCTGTTCGCCGCGCACCAGGTCACGGAGCAGCTGCGCGCTGCCCTGGCCACGAACTGACCGGAGATAATCAACATGGCCGACAGCCCCTACCTGTCCCGCGACGATATCCGCGACCTGTGCCGCACGCCCCAGCGGAAGCGGCAAGCCGCCTTCCTGCGCACGAACGGGATCCGGCACTATCTCGACGCCTACGGCTGGCCAGTGGTGCTGTGGTCCGCGCTCGAGGGCAAAACCGAGCCGAAGGCAGCGCCGACGGCCGAATGGAACTCCAACAAGGCAGCATGATGGGAAGGAAACCGACCAAGCCGGGGGCGATCCCCCGGTTCCGCAAGCGCAAGCAGAAGTCCGGCGTAGTGCACTTCTACTACGACCACGGCGGCAAGCCGCGCAAAGAGACGCCGCTGGGCAGTGACTATGGCCTGGCCATCAAGAAGTGGGCGGAGCTGGAGCACGCCGGCGCGATCCCTGCAGGCGCGGCGCTGACGTTCCGGCAGGCAGCCGAGCGCTACCAGGCCGAAGTCATCCCGAAGAAGGCGCCCGGCACGCAGGCGGTCAACATGCGCGAGCTGTCGATGCTGAAACGCTACTTCGATGACCCGCCCTGCCCGCTCGAGTCCATCAAGCCGCGACACGTGCACAACTACCTGCTGTCGCGCAAAGACGCGCCGGTCAGCGCCAACCGTGAGAAGTCGCTGCTGTCACACCTGTGGAACTGGTGCCGGCAGAAGGGCTACACCGATCTGCCCAACCCCTGCCTGGGCATCAACCGCAACCGCGAGTCCGGGCGCGACGTCTATGTCGAGGACGATGTGCTGCAGCAGGTCTACGATGCCGCCGACCAGGTGCTGCGCGATGCGATGGACCTTGCCTACCTGACCGGCCAGCGACCGGCCGACGTGCGCGAGCTGGACCGCCGGAACATCAAAGACGGGGCGCTGGTGCTGCGGCAGGGAAAGACGAAGACGCCCATGCGCATCTCCATCACCGGCGAGCTGAAGTTGCTGATCGACAGGCTGGTGAACCGCGACCGGCCGGACGATGCGCCGATCAGCACGCGGCTGCTGCTTGGTGAGGACTGGCTGCCGATCGGCAAGGATGCGCTGCGCTACCGTTTCGACCGTGCGCGCGAGCGTGCTGGCATCCCGAAGGATCAATTCCAGTTCCGCGATCTGCGCGCCAAGGCGGGCACGGACAAGGCCGATTCGGCCGGCGACATTCGCAAGGCGCAGCAGCAGCTGGGCCACCAGTCGGTGACCACGACAGAGATTTACGTGAGGAAGCGCCGCGGTGCGTTGACCAGTCCGACGAAGTAAATAGCGGAGCGCTCAGAATATTGCGGAGCGGCGCTGAGAGGCTGAAAGCCTTGGTGCAAATGGTGGGCCGTGATGGATTCGAACCATCGACCAAAAGATTAAAAGTCTTCTGCTCTACCAACTGAGCTAACGGCCCATTGCATGCCCCGGCATCGCTGCCGGGGGTGCGCATTCTAACCCACAAGGCGCTCAGGCGAAACC
>DATCUN010000247.1:0-1940 GCA_036561825.1 Pseudomonas sp. | reverse complement strand
GAAGCTTTGAGCCCCTCGTCCTTGAGAGGCGTTGGGGTACGGGTTCGGCACCGAAGTGGTGGGTCGGATGGAGCAAGCCAGCTTTTGCTCCCTCCCTTTGGCCATCGGCCAAGGGGAGGGCTGGGGAGGGGTTGCTTCTGGCATGCCCTGGCCTGCACAGCCAAACGCACCCCCTCCCGACCTCCCCCTTCGCGCTGCGCGCGAAAGGGGAGGGGAATGTCACTGCGTTTTCAGTTGCACCGCCGGAGTGATCTGCATGGCGCGCCACGCCGGCAGCAGGCCGGCCAGCAGGCTGGCGCACACCGCCAGCACGAAGGTCATCAACAGCATCGAGCCATCCAGCTGCGCCAGCGCCGCGTAACCGGTGGGGCGATGGCGCACGGCCCACAGGCCGAGCTCAGCCAGTCCCAGGCCCAGCACGCCGCCGGCCAGGCCGATGCTGCCGGCTTCGACCAGGCACTGCTTGAAGATTTCGGCGCGGCTGGCGCCCAGCGCGCGGCGCACGCCGATCTCGCCGCTGCGGCGCAGGAACTTGGCCAGCAGCAGGCCGACCGTGTTGACCAGGCACACCAGCAAAAAGCCCATCGCCAGCCACAGCTGCAGGCGCACGTCGCCGGGCACCGCGTCGTTGTATTCCAGCCAGTCCATGACGTTGCGCAGGCGCGTGTTGGGCGGGCGCTGGTAGCGACCGGCCTCTTTCTGCTGCTGCGAATAGCGATCCAGGTAGGCCTTGTAGTCGCCGGCCCTGGACGCACTGTCCAGCTCTACCCAGTACTGGGCCCAGGCGCATGGCGCTTCACGGGCAGTGCCGTCGACGGTGGCGGTGGCGCCGTAGCAGTTCATGCTGCCGTTGCGTTCCTGTTCCAGGCCGATGGCGGTCTGGAACGGCTCGAACACCTGCTCCTCGGTGTCGTAGGTGCCGATGTCGGGGTCATAGAACAGCGGCTTGGGCTTCCAGTCGTTGATCACGCCCACGATCTGGAAATCATGGCCATCGATGCGCAGGGTCCTGCCGGTGCTGTCGGCGCCGTTGAACAGCTTGTCGTTGAGCGTCCTGGCGATCACCGCCACGCGTGCCTGGCCGGCATCTTCGTTGGCCGACCAACCGTGGCCGAACAGGAAGGGCACCTCGAACATCGCGAAGAAATCGGCCGAGGTGTAGCGCGCATCCAGCATGAAAGGCCGCAGTGCGCCGCCGGCCGGTTCGACCGTGACGCTGCCGCCGCTCATCAGCGCCTGGCGCTTGCCCTGCTTCTGCAGCAGCAGGGTCTCGCCGTCGTAGCGGTTAAGGTCCCGCTGCGGCTCCTCGCCGGGTGTATAGCCGTCGATCCCTTCCGGATCCAGCTGCACGCGGAACAGCCGCTCGCTCTTGCCCGGGATCGGATCGCCCGACAGCACGTGGAACACCGTCAGCGTGGTCATCGAGGCACCGATGCCCAGCGCGATGGCCAGCACCATCAGCGCGGTCAGCACCTTGTTGCGCTTGAAGCTGCGTAACGCAAGGTTGCAGTAGTAGGTGAACATGGGGGTTTCCCGGTAGGGCGGGTCTTGACCCGCCAAGGGCTTGTGTGGGGCGGGTCTTGACCCGCCGGGTGGCTGGCGTGGGGCGGTGCACGAGGCGGGGCGAGATTCCCGGATGGCGGGTTGAGGGTGAAAGGCGAGTCGAGACCGGAAGGCGAGTCGAGACCGAAAGGCGGGTCGAGACCCGCCCTACGGGCCTGGGTGGCGCGGTGCGAGGCGGGGGGAGCCCATCCAATTACGCCTGTGCGGAGAGGTCTGGTGCAGCCGAGGCCATCAATCCCGCCTCGCGCACCAGGTCGGTGGCCTGGCCGTCGACGATGTGCACGTTGCGCTGGGCGCGGGCGGCCAGTTCCGGGTCGTGGGTGACCATGACGATGGTGCTGCCGGCGGCGTTGATCTCCTCCAGCAGTTCCAGCACG